>JBDHHP010000197.1:0-7029 GCA_039589275.1 Gemmatimonadota bacterium
TATTGGGGGCCACTGTTTTGGCAGCAGCGCAGGCGACATCGTGATCATTTCGGAGTACGCAACCTGGGATGCGATCGCAGCCCCATGCGGTGAGCCATGCGACACATGGATGGCTGAGAACGAGCCCCATCCGGGAACGCCACGGGCCGAGAAGTGGGGCGACATCTACGCGACGTTCCTCAAGTACTATTCAAAACACAGCGACGAGATCTACGTCGTACAGATGAGTCGAACGAAGTAGACGATAGCGACCGACCATCCGGGGAATGATGGCGTCGTCGGAAAGCCAGATGGTGAGGTCGCCTCGTCTGCGTAGGCCCGCCTCGTACTCAGGCCAATTGCGAATCCGGTACGAGGATTTCGCGTACTTGTACTGGCTCCGTTTCGGATACTTCATCGGTGGCGACTCCAGATCGGGGCTTCACCACCATGATGCGCCGAAACCCGGAGCCATGCACCAACGCCGGTCTGCTCGGCCGATAACTAAACCAAAGCCCCACAGTGTTCTGCGGGGCTTTGTCCTTATCGGATGGAACGACGTGTTCTCTAGTGGACTATCGGCTCGACTTCCCAAAGGATAGCAAGGCTACTCTTTGATTTCTTGCGCCCTTTCCCCAGCTCGATTGTGGTGGCCCCAACAACGCGCGTAAGCCCCGCCAATGACGCGGAGTTGTCAATACCATGGGCTCCAATTGCACCAGCGCCAAGATCGACAGCTATCCTCTCGTCCGTCTGGGGATCAAACGTCCAGAGGATGGCGTGTCCATCTCCTCCCTGGCCGTTGAGAGGTGAGCCGCTGTTGCCCACCACCTCCCCTGTGTCATTCAGATCTTTCGGCCAACCGGGACCGAAGCCGGCCAATACCGGGAGTTCTTCCGTCTGAACAGTGCCGCCCGAGACCGTCCAGAGCAACGCCCGAACCGTACCAGACTGATCCTGCGCGGCGCCGATGATTTGTACGGGGTCGGCATTGTTGATGGCATTAGCAAAAGTACTGAAGCCGGGATCCACGGGATCATCGAGCATGGTCACGACACCGTTGTCCCAGAGGAACGCACGCTCCCGGAATCCATCGTATGCCCGGCCGACGACCTGGCCGCGATCGTTGATGTCTTCGGCTAGGCTATTAATGAAGCCAAGCGCGAATGTCTCCTCGTGGAGGTCCCGCGTCGTCACGTTGCCGGCGCCATCCACCGTCCAGAGCATGGCGTGTGCGTGGGGGGCGTCCAGGTCGTCCGAATGATCCCACGACTGCCCGACTATCTGTCCGCTGTTGTCTATTGCCGTTGCATAGCTGCTACGTGCCAACCCCACCGGGAGAACGATGGCCACCGCTTGGCTGGAGCTCCAGAAAAGGGGTTGGAGGCCATTCACCTCAGGATCGCCTCTATTCACGAAGCGCTGCCCCACGATCTGTCCCCCGTGGCTGATATCGACGGCCTTGGTACCCAGGATCGACGCGTTCGGTTCGGGTGGACCGGTCAGTTCCACCATGGCTGCCGGCGGAGCGACGAAAAACGCACGGCCACCGCTCTGGCCCACCACGCGAATGCTGGCCCCGTTCGGGTATGAAGAGATCCCCTGAGCGTTATGCCCCGACGCCTCATCCAGTGTGCCCAGGTCGGTGGTCGTAATGACAAACTGTGGTTCGGTGTCACCCTTCTTCTTCACACTGAACAGCTCGGAGCCGATCCCCTTCTTTCCGCGCCGCGTCGTCACCTCGATATCGTACAGCGTGACCTCCGCGTCCACGGCGATCGTGATGTTCGCGATGATGTTGTTCTTGTCGAGAAAAGTGCTCGCGTTCGTCACGATCTTCGGCGTGCTTTGGCCACCCTTCAGGAACTTCACCACTGCCCCGTTATCGAACCCAGATCCGATGACTCGGACGTCGAGCGTGATATCCTGAGGTGCTGAATTGGGGTCGGCCGCATCGACGGTGGGCCCACCCCCCCCACTCTTGGCGAATGAGATGTCGGGGTCGGGCTGGGTGGGCTGATCGGCGCAGGCGTGAAGCGCCAGCATCACAGCGCTTAACGCCGCTCCTACTCGCGGAAATCGTGAGGGCGAGAGAGAACGCATCGGAAGCTCCATCCAAAGGCTGAGAGATTACCTATATCACATGACACGGATGCACTACGCCGTCCGTGCGCTAGTTCGATCCGTTTAGTCCTGCAACCTGGTACGCGGCCCAGTAATAGGGTGCACTGTAGCGCTGCTGCGACAGCAGCGACCGCTGCGCGCGCGCGAGTGCCGCCGCGGGGCCAGCGCGTTCGAGCTCTTCGTAAAACCGTTTTGCCAGCTCGGCCGCCCCTTCGTCTTCAACCGGCCACAAAGTCGCGATAACGTCGTCAGCACCCGCGTACAAAAACGCCTGGGCGAGCGTCGCGTAGTCTTCACCGGGGACGAAGGCGGTCGATCGTGCTGCACCTAAGCCAGTCTCACAACCGGACAGAAAGACGAGCGGTGCGGCAATGCGAAGATTGAGAAGCTCGTGTACCTCCAAGCGACCATCGTTTGCGGAGCCTTCGCCTTCGGAGCGCGCCAAATCGAGCCGCGAGAACATCGGGTTCAATTTGTTCAGCACCCCGTGGGTCGCAACGTGGACCAGCCGCTCTTGGCCCAGTGCGTCACGGACCGCAGCTTCGGACGCGCGCTTTCCCTCGAAACGATGCTCACGACCTACCGTGGAAATCGCACGCACCTCGTCGCGCGTCCCTGGCAACTCGGTCGGGAACGGCGCGAATACGGATGCATCTCCCGGCGCGCCAATGCCCCGACGCTCATTGAGAACTGGGAGCGTCGCCGTCGACGGGAGAATGCGGATGACGTAATCCTCTATCAGATACCGATCGGTCGTTCGATCCCGGACCGCAGCGAATGGGAGGTAACTCAACACGTCGTGCGGGATAATAATCAGCTCGTCGGCGTCGCTTACGAGCCCCGCGCCAGTGATGGGTTGGATCAACGCCTCATGGAGCCCCGCCAGTACTCCATGCACGAGCTCGGACGGGTCGTCGTTGCGGGCAATGAGATCACGCACCAACCGAACGCGGCTCGTCAGATTCTCGGCAGTGATCGGGGCCTCGAGCACACGAACTGCGTTCGGTGAGACGACGAACATGACGACTGGCCCCTCGTGAGGAACGAAATACTCCACCACCAGTTGGCCGCTGCTCAACGCATGGCGGACAACATCCGCATCAGCACGCACACTCCCGAAGAATGCGGCCGCCCGAGGATTCGCCTCGCTCGCTTGCACTAACAACAACTCGTAGCGACTTCTTGCCCGCTCGACGCGCTGATACAGGCTCGCGAGCTCGCGATTCTGTTCGTCAGAGCGCTCCGCACGAGGCCACTCCTCGAGGAGGTCGATACTCTCGACCAGCTGATCCACCTCGCGGAGCAGGACTTCGCCTTCCTCTAACGCCTGGGTGGCATCGTCTGCGCCACCTTTGGCGGCGGACAGCTCTTGAAGCAGGGTGTGGCCACGTGCCGCATCGGCGACCTCGAACGCTTCCTCCACTTCGCCGAGGCGCAACAACACTGAAACGAGATGGCTGTATACCTCCCGTTTGTCGGCCACGAACGCGGTGCGGAGCACCCCGGAGCCAAAGTTCCAGCGCACTCTCTCGACCGTGGCAAGCGCGCGTCGACCAACCACTGCTGCGGACTCTATCCTCCCCAACCGTTCGTACGCGCGCGACGTGAGGAGCCGGGCCTCCCACTCCGCGCCATACCCACCGCGGCTGAGGTCGGCGTTCACATCCCTGATCACTCGCAGGACGTCCTCCGAACGCCTACGCCTGTCCGCGATACGGGCCTCGGCGAGTGCCACCTCCACCCGTGCAAAGCGCGCCCCCAGCTCGCCAGCCAGCACGCGACTTGCCTTCACTTGCGCCTCCGCGTCCTCAATGCGGTCGAGCCGATCCAGCGTTTCCGCCAGCATCAAACCATCGAGCAGCTGCTCCACTGGCGCCTGCGCGTTGCGGTGGATCGCTAACGCTTCTCTGGCGAGTACCTCGGCCCTGCGATAGTCGCCTAGCCGAGCATGAATATCGGCTTCGCCGCGCAGATCCTGCCCCGTTTCCAGATCAAGGTTCAGCTCCGCATTGATCTCCTTCGCACGTGCATAGAGATCGAGCGCCCGACTGAAGTCGCCCGCGCCGCGATAGATCTCCGCCATCGCTTCGTAGATACTCGCCTCTTCTTGTCGCAGTCCTTGCTCACGGACCACCCTCAGGGCGCTGTCGAGAGCGGCGAACGCCTGCTTCGAATCACCAAGGGCCGCGTACGCCATGCCCAGCTGACCGAGCGCACTCTGCGTGCCCCTGGCGAACTCGATGCTGGCATACCGCTCCATTGCATCGCGTAGCAGCGGGATTGCAACTAACGGATCCCCTAGACGGATTTCGAGCATACCGAGGTTGGTAAGGGCATTGGCCTCGTATCGTGGGTCGCCCAGCTCGGCCATGGTCTCACGCATGGCGACAAACCCCTCACGGGCCTTGGCGAACTCGCCCAACTCGGTTTGCGCGAGAGCGAGGTTGCCTCGTGCGGTGGCCGCTTGGTGCTCTCCGATGTGCTCGGCATACGCAACAGCCTGCTCGAAAAGCTCTACCGACTCAGATAACCGATTTTCGTTCCACGCCAGGAGCCCGAGTGCGTTGTAGGATCGGTAGTACTGGTCCTCGAGCTTGTGTGCCAGTTTCAACGCGAGAGCTTCTTCTCCTACGCGTCTCGCTGCACCATAGTCGCCCGGCACCCAGAAGGCGTACCCGATCCACGTGAGCGCCCGAGCTTCCGCGACCACGTTGCCCTCTTCACGTGCGCGGTCACGCAACGCCGAGAGGAGGACCCGTGCGGAGTCATACTCGCCGTCGTAGTAGATGCGCTGTGCGATGTCAAAGAGTGAATCGAAGGGTGTCGAGGCGATGGCAATCGAGTCCGACGACGCTTCAGGCGTGGCCCCCAAGCCTTCCATGGTCGCGTCATCAGACTCGGCGGCGGTGCACCCCGACGCGAGGAGCCCGGTTATCGCAAGCGTCCAGCGGAACGGCGGTGTCACGGTCTCACACGAAATTCTCGGACACCGGTCGTCGACGAACGGGCGCCCTCCAGTAACGCATCGACGTACCAGAAGTACCGCGCAGCCGGCTCCAATCCGACAGACCGCGGAAGAGTGAGAGTCGTGTCTGCCGTGCCACTCAAGTAAACGACGTCGCCATTTCGGTCCGTGAGCGTGAACACGTAGTGCGCCTCGGGGGCCGCGCTCCGCCAGTGGAACACCAATGAATCGATCCGCACTGACTCACCCTCAGCGGGAAGGACTGCCGAGAAGGTGGCTCGGCCCTCTACCTGTGGCCCGCGAAGGACAGGGGACGTCTGGTCCGTGGGGCCTCCAAACGGCCTCACGATGACGAGCGCGAAAACGGCGGCGGCCGCGAGCGGAGCACCGACGAGCATCCAGCGGCGCTTCACGTTCGGCAGACCGAGGTCCGCCGCCTCCGCCAGATCGCGCCGGCAATCCTGGCAGACCAGAAGGTGTCGCTCGAGAGACTGCCGCTCGTTCAGCGGCAGCGCTCCATTGAGGTAGGCTGAGAGAGTCTCAGGCGTCATGTGTTCATCCGTGGTTAGGGGCGTGGCCCCACCGCGCGGCGCGGTGTGATCACTCATATAGCACGGATGGCCCGTCGCGTGCGTGCGACAATCATGGTTCGGTCATTCCTTTGGCTTCCAGCGAGCGGCGCAGGGTAGCCAGAACCGCCTTGAGTCGGCGGTACACGTGAAAACGCGTTGGAAGATTCAACATTCTCGCGATCTTCTCAGGTAGGAAGCCGTCCACGACGCGAAGCGTGAGCAGAAGCTGGTCGGGGATCTCCAGATGCCCGATGGCTTCCATGAGGATCTGGCGCTGCTCATCGTTCAGGACGCCTTGATCCGGAGCGGGCGACCTTTCGTCGGGCATACTATCGGCGTCGAGCTCCCCGGCTAAGAGATCCGCAAGGTTGCGCCGTGCGACTTGCTCAGGGGTTTCTTGCTCGTCGCTCTTGGTTTGCTGTGGTCGTCCGTGTAATCGCCTGCGGTTATCTACACACAGTCGCCGAGCTACCACCACAAGCCAGGTCGTGAACTTCCCGGTGCCGTCTTCCGAGAACGTACGGAGCCGCCGGCAGTTGTCTTCACGAAGCCGATCGAGGATGAACGTGTAGTGCTCCATCGCCTCGTCGTGGTCGGTGGCTGCACGCCGGGCGGTGTGTATGAGGAGCTTGGTGTATTCACCAAGGAACGCAGCCCAGGCGTTATCACGTGAGGGTTGGTCGGACGCACTCAGGAGAGCGGCCACGCGACGTGGTAAGGCTTCTCTCAAAACCACAAGGATGCACCGAGGGCGACACGGACGGCCCCGTTTACCTGCACACTGGGTTCAAGGTCGAACGATCCGAGACCAATGGAACGGTTGTGGTCTTGTGCATCATTCACGGCGGTGACGATTCCCCAGATACCGTTGGTTAGCAGCAACACCGCGCCACCAAGTAGTACCGCGTACTCCGCTGATTCGGCCTCGCCACCGTCTCGGTCGGCCAGCTCCAGACCCACCACCGTCGCTCCGATAACGACGGGAATCGCTACCAGGTGGCGTACGCCATGGCCGATGTTGCCGGCATAGAATGACCCCAGACCGGGCACGACGAAGCTCAACGCGCCCGCGAGTACGGCGCTTCTTTCACCTCGGCTCTGAACTGGCCGTGGGTGCGCCAGGGTATCGACGGTTAGCACAGTGAACCCTGACAAGCCGCGCGTGGCCTGACACGAGGGCGCTCCATGTTGATCTGGTTGCCTTTGCGCCGATAGCCGTTCGCTGGCAGACGAGGCCCAGAGCATTAGTAACAGGGGTAGAACGGCAGCGGTTGTCATGGTCGGCTCCTAGTCTCCTGCGCAAGCAAACCCGTTGCACGAGATCAGGAATACAGCGGCCAAGGCCGCGATAATACCGCCGATTATCAACGCGGCTTTGGTGCCTCCCGA
>JBDHHP010000198.1:0-7011 GCA_039589275.1 Gemmatimonadota bacterium
AACGTTCCAGAATGATGCGTGCCAGCGGCCCGGGTCATCCGACCTAATGCAACTTTTCGCGTGTCCACCGCATCGAACTAGGAGCAGACGTGTCACCAGATCGTCACTCGTGATCCGGGGTCACTCGATGCTTGCTGTCGTTGGTTGCAGAGTAGACCGTCTCGTTCTGTCACTGATCGCCCTGCTCACGATGGCAGGGCCCGCACTCACGCAGACGGCGGCAGACTCGGTCAATGTAGATCCGCTGGTCACCCCGACCTCCGGCACGCCCGAGCACGAGCGGCTCGCACCGCGAACACGAGTCATGCGCCTCCAGGGTGCGATCCAGCTCGACGGGCGACTCGACGAGTCGATCTGGCAAACCGCGCCGGCCGTGACCTCCTTCATGCAGCGCGAGCCGAACGAAGGGGAGTCTGCGACACAAGGCACCGAGGTCCGCTTCGTGTACGACGACGCGAAGTTGTACGTCGGTGCACGGATGTACGACGAGCTTGGGGCCGAGGGGGTGGTGTCTCGCCTCGTGCGGCGCGACGCCCATACGCAGAGCGACCGGCTTACCATCATGTTCGACACGTTCCATGACCACACCGGCCAGACCACGTTCTCGATCAATCCAGCCGGCGTCCGGGGCGACGCCTTCGGCCACGATGACTCCTGGGATCCGGTGTGGCGCGCCCGTGCGAACGTCGACTCGCTGGGGTGGACAGCAGAACTCGAGATTCCCTTCTCACAGCTTCGATTCCCAAGGGACTCGGATCAGGAGTGGGGGCTTCAGATCCAGCGGTTCGTGCAACGCCTGAACGAGGTGGCTGTCTGGTCTTTCTGGCATCTCAACGAGTCAGGGGGTCCGTCGCGCTTCGGCCACCTCGATGGACTCAGCCAGATTCAGGCGCGCACCAACCGCTTGGAGATCCTCCCCTACGGAGTGAGTCAGGTCGATGTGACGGGGGGAGAGGTGGATGCGGCAAATCCGTTCACGGGCAAGACGCAGGCAGATTACCGGATCGGCGCCGACCTCAAGTATCTCTTGACCTCGAACCTTACGCTCAGCGCGACGATCAACCCCGATTTCGGGCAGGCCGAGGTAGACCCAGCGGTGGTCAACCTGAGTGCGTTCGAGACCTTCTTCCCCGAGAAACGCGAGTTCTTCATCGAGGGCCGGGGGAACTTCGGCTTTGGCAGCTTTTGGTGCCAATTCTGCAGCAATGTGTCGTCTCTCAGCATGTCGTTCACCCGCCGTATCGGACGTCGGCCGCAGGGCGGATTCCTTGCGGGCGATGCGGGAGAGTTCTCCGACGTGCCCACCGCCAGCACCATCCTAGGGGCCGCGAAGATCACCGGCAAAACGAGCAGCGGCACGTCGATTGGCGTCCTCGGCGCACTCACGCAGCGGGAGAAGGCACGGGTGGTGGGGACGGCCGGTGAGCGGTTCGAGCAGGAGGTCGAGCCGTTGTCCTCCTACTTCATCGGCCGCGTGAAGCAAGACCTGCTTGACGGAGACCTCCAGATCGGCGCGATTGGCACGTCGGTCTACCGCAACTTCAACGACCCGGCACTCGAGGAGTTCTTGAATGAGCACGCCGAGAGCTTCGGGCTGGACGGGGAGTACTGGTGGGGCGACCGCACCTACCACCTGTTATTCAGCTCGGCGGTCAGCAACATCTCGGGTTCGACCGACGCGATTCTCCGGGCGCAGCGGGCCAGTTCGCGGTATTTCCAGCGACCTGATCGACAGCACGGTGGCAACGGTCTGTTCAGTGACCGGCTCGACTCGACACTCACCTCGATGCGCGGCTGGGGGCTCTACTCCCGGGTCGCGAAGGACGCTGGAGACTGGGGCTGGGAAGCCGCGGTCAACGTGCGCAGTCCCGGGTTCGAGAACAACGACATTGCGTTCCTCACGCGCACAGACTTCATCTGGATGAACGCCAACCTCACACGCTCGTGGACGGTCCCGGGATCGTGGTACCGGCAGATCTGGACGGCGGCCGGAGCACAGCAGCAGTACAACTTCGACGGCGACCTCACCGACAGGCAGTTCCACGGGTTCTTCGGCTTCCAGACCCCGTTCTACTGGGACATCAACACCTTCGGGATACACCGCCCCTCCACTCTCGACGATCGGCTCACGCGGGGCGGCCCCGTAGTGAGGAAACCCGCCTCCACGTTCCTCGCCGCCTTCATGAACACCGACGGGCGCAAGTCTGTGATCGTGGGCTTCAACCCATCGCTCGGCTGGGACGCAGACGGAGGGCGCTCCTACGACCTCGGCTTCGACGTGACGCTCAAACCGGCCTCGAACATCAGTGTGTCGCTGAGCCCCTCGTACGGCACGTCCAAGAACCCGGACCAGTACGTGACCGCCGTAGACGACCCGACTGCCAACGAATTCTCCGGACGACGCTATGTCTTCGCGGAGCTGAACCAACGTTCGCTCTCGATGACGACGCGAATCAATGCGACGTTCACGCCCACGATGTCGCTCGAGCTGTTCGTTCAGCCGCTGATCTCGGCCAACGAGTTCTCCAACTTCAAGCAGTTCAATCAGCCGCGGCAGCTAACGAAGAGTATCTACGGTGTCGACGTGGGCACCGTCCGAGAGGAGGGTGAGGGTTTTGACCGCAATACCTTCATTGACCCTGACGGAGCTGGTCCTGCGGAGGAGTTCTCGATCGACAATCAGACGTTCAACTTCCGCTCACTGCGAGGCAATCTCGTGTTCCGCTGGGAGTACACCCCGGGCTCCACGCTCTACTTCGTGTGGACCCAGGACCGAAACGCGACCGACCCGTTCGGCAACCTCGACTTGAGCCGCGATCTCGACGCGCTGACCGGTGCCTTCTCGGACAACATCTTCCTCATCAAGATGACCTATTGGCTCGGGATCTGACACATAGTCAATCGCCCCTCAGGAGCTGAAGATCGCGGACATCCCGTAACTGGCTGTGGACGCGATCGACGACCTGACAGTCTACGCGAATCCGGTACGGAGATTTCGCGTACTGGTACTGGCTGCGCCCGGGATACTTCATCGGTGGCGACTCCGGATCGGGGCTTCACCACCATGATGCGCCGAAATCCGGAGCCATGCACCAACGCCGCGCAGACGTAACGACCGAGTGCCAGATCCCCTTCATCCGTACCGAGACAGGCCGCGCGGAGCAACACCACCAACTACTGGACGCCGCCGTGCCTCACCAGCGCGGCGAGTACTCTATCCCTCTCATACTGTGACACAATGTCCTCGGCGGTCTCGATGTACATGGTGCGCAGACGTTCGTTCAAACGGTGAGTTTCAGCGACCTTGATGAGGACATTCGCCAGCTCGTAATCCGAACCGATCGAGCGCGACGCATTTATCACAGCTTCGATCATAGCATCGTTGGGCTGTTGTTGTTCCAACAGGTGCTTCAAGACCCGTGACAGATCGTGGTCCGAGTCAATGACACGGACGCCACCAAAGAACGGACCGTACGTTGCCTCGCTCAGTTCGTATGCGTCACTCACGCTGACGAGAGTTTCTGCAAGTTCGTAGTCGGAGTCCATCAGAGTCACGACACCGAGTAGCTCCACGAGAGACGCATCGCTCAACTGCCCGCGTTCGATCAGCACGCTCATCACTCTCTTGCGCTCGTAGTCCGAGTCGAGCGATTGGCTGGCTTCGAGGTAGGAATACGGGATCGCCCGGTCAGTCGGATACAGGTCACCCACCTGGATCAGCAACTCCGCTAACTCGTAATCCGAATCCAAGTGGCTGGCCGACGCCAGCGTGAGGTCGAGTACTTCCGGGTTAGGCGCGCCTCGCTCGAGGGCTGCGTGCAGTACACGCCGGTGTTCGTAATCTGATTCGAGCGTCTCTACTGCCTGGAAGAACTCCGGAGTGAGCGTCTGCTCTATCGGGTGCTGCTCCATCATTCCGATCAGGAGTTCGGCCAACTCGTAGTCGGATTCGATCTCGAGGGCGAGCTGCAACATCGCCCGGGCAACATCCTGGTCGAGTCCCGGTCGATCGAGCACTGCGTTGAGCACGCGACGCGTCTCGTAATCCGAATCGATGTACCCGGCCGCCTCCACATAAGCGATCTGCACCGCTTCGTCCACCGGATGATTCTCGGCCACCCCAATCAACAATTCTGCTAACTCATAGTCGGACTCGAGTTCTCTACCTGCCTGCTGCACTATCTCCCGGAGTTGCTGCCCGCTCAGGTCGGCCTGAGTGAGTAAGACCTCGAAATACTTGCGTGCGACGTAATCACTCGGGATGTACGAGATCTCCTGCAACACACCGTCTACACCATCGCGCTCCAAGATCCGGAGGGCACGTTCCTCTGCATTGAAGCCTGCACGTCGGAACACCAACGGCAGTAGGCTGGCAAACCAATCCTGGGCCGCACTGCCGTATGTCTGTTCGTCTCCGTCGACGAACCACCTGTGCCGGATATTGCCATCGCGGTCGCTGTCGATCTCGAGCCGTCGCCTGGTGCGACCCTCCCGCTCCTCGATCTCGAATGTGCCGTCGGCTGAAAGATAGACAACGTCCGTCTCGGCATCGTTGAACTCGATCTCGCCAAAAGCTTCGATCCGAAGCTGGCAATCGTCCATCTTGATGGTGATCTCGAGCTCATCGTCGTTCGACTGGATCGACGTCGACGTGTTGTCGCCACTAAGGTACCAGTCACAACGAGACTGCGTCGTGGAATACGGCCGCGGATAATCGGTCGGACGCGGATCCACACCCGCGATGTCACGGAGCGCATCCGCGACCGAAGTAGAACCATCCGCGTCCGTTACAAAATCATCCGTGGCCGACCCATCCACGACCGTTAGAAGACCATCCGCGGCCGGTGTATCCGCGGCCGCTATATCCGTGCCCGTTCCCGCCGCCATCCCTGCAACCGGCACCACCACCAGTGCGGTCAGTGCCCATACCATGCCGGCCATCTTCGGTGATACGGCCGTCCTCCGTCGTGTGGCGTCGAGCACGTCGAGCAGTCGGTCGCTCAGTTGTGATGGGCGTGCCATCGCCACGCTCGTGGCGGACGCAAACCCACCGACCTTCATCGAGCGCGCTATGTCGAGCAGGTGCTCCGCGTAGTCGGAGGCCCTGGACCCGTTATTCAATACGCGGTCATCGCAGGCGCGCTCACGCTCGACCCGCATTCTGCGAGCGGCGTACCACACCAGCGGGTTGAACCAATGAATGGCGCCGGCAATGTGCCCCAGGACTTGCGTCAGGTAATCACGACGCTTGATGTGCGCCAGCTCGTGGAGTAGCACGGCGCGCAGTCGTTGCTCGGTCCACTCTTCCGCCTCGGTGGGAAGCAACACCTTGGGATTGATCCCCCAGGTTTGCGGCATGCTGTGTGAGTCGCTCTCGAGCAGGGTCACCGGTGCTCCGATGTCCAGTTCATCTGAGAGTTCGTCCATTAGATCCAACAGCGGTCCACCCGTTACCTCGCGGGCCGAGCGTGCCAGCCACCAGGTGGCAATGCTGCCCATGGCAACCCACGCGAGCACGGCTAAGGCGCCGGTCAGCCACACCACGAACAACCATGCGGCCGGGCTCAGTGCACCGGCAACGGAGGCGACGTCGAAGCCGGCTTCGTGGGCGACCGTCGGTGTAGTCGAAGGAACAGCGGCAGCGCGGCGCTCAACCTGCGCAACCCTCGGCGGCGGCTCCGGCCTTGCCCAACTCAGCGCGACTGTTGGCTCCGGAATGGTTGTCGCTGACGCAGTAGTCTCCGGAAGCGGCACAGCATCCGCCACTGGTAGCATTGGTTCGGCCACCGGTTCACTTCCCAGATCCGTGATCGGGAGCGTGACAGACGCAAAGGCGGGCACGCGCCACTCCGGAACCACGGCTGACAACACGGGCAGAGCCAGCAGGCCCGCGAGCGCTGTACTCCATACGAGATGTCGCACGGCCGCCGACGAGCGCCTGAGTCCGTGGGCCATCAGCGCGGCGAAGGTGAGAACAACCGCTCCTTTCAAGCCGACATCGACGATTCCTGCCGCGCCGCTGGCCATCGTTGTCTCGATCCACGTCGAGACGTTGGATAGAAGGTTCATCGTTACCGTCCCTCCTTCCGTACCTGCTCGATCATCTGTGCCAACCGTTTCAACTCACTCTGGCTCAAGTCGGTGTCGGGCATATCGAGCAAGGCTGCCACCGCGCGCTCTGCCGATCCATCGAAGAACGTGCGCAGCATCTGTCTCATTGCTGAGTCACGCGCCTCTTCCGGCGGAACAACCGGTAGGTAGGTGTAGCGCGGACCGTCCTGCTCATGCTTAAGGTGTCCCTTCTCCTCCAGGATGCGGAGCATGGCTCGCACGGCGGAGTAGCTGGGTGGATCTGGAATGTGGTCCATGACCTCACGGACCGTGACGGGGCCACGCGCGTATATCACGTCCATTATTTGGCGCTCGCGCCGGCTCAGATGGATGTGCGGAGATGCAGGCATGGTCGCCCTCCTTACGACACTTGCTGGGCATGAGCTTCAACTGTGCTGCAAAATTAGCACAATGCTAGAAATTTAGCAAGTGGCAAGGAGAGGTGGTGAAGTCACGGACGGTCCAGGACGGCCGGGTGCGGCGGTGGCCGTCTAGACCGGCACTGTCAACTCAATTGCGGCTGGAAGAGGACTGAGGCATTTGGCCGTGCCAGATGTCGGCGTTCTCTCCCGCTTGGACGTCTCGCCCAGATAGCAAACGCCCGAATACCGGGGGTTTCCTCTCCCACGGATCACGCGTTTCGCCGTGGATTTCGCTTAAGTTGACAAAGCCACGCGCTTGCCTAGCGCGCGTATTCGCCACCCCCTGAACCTACCTCAGGCGGGGGCGAGCGTCTTGTGATGTTCCTCCGATCTCTTGCACGACCGCCGCCTCCAGCTCTCCGCAACCAATTCGGGTCTTCAGCGTGCGCGTGTTCAGTAAACAGCAGATCGCGCCCTCGGCAAGGAGCTAAGGTCGACGGATCGGTTTAGTCTGCCTGCAGAGCCCTAATTGGATGCA
>JBDHHP010000199.1:0-11086 GCA_039589275.1 Gemmatimonadota bacterium
CGGCGCCTGGATGTGCGGGCAGCTGATGCGAGTTGTGGCGCCGTAGCTCCACCGGAGTCAATGGATGGCTGAGGTCGACGATCAGATGACTCGCCGTGATTGGTATGAGAGTGATGTCCTTTGGGAGAGGACCTACCCCTTCATGTTTCCGCCATCCGTGTTCTCAGCGGCTCCGGAACAGGTAGCGCAGGTTCAGGAGTTGGCGAAAGTACCGGGCGGCAGACTGCTCGATCTCTGCTGCGGTCCGGGTCGACACGCGATTCCGTTTGCCAAGGCAGGCTTCTCGGTCACCGCCGTAGACCGGACCAACTTTCTCCTGGAGAGAGCCCGTTCTTACGCCAGGAGCGAAGATGTGGAAGTAGAATGGGTACTTGAGGACATGCGTCGGTTTCTCCGGCTTGATAGTTTCGATTTGGCACTGAGCCTGTACACGTCTTTCGGCTACTTTGACGAAGACGGTGACAACCTCAGCGTGCTCCACAACGTGTACCGGTCGCTCAAGAGTGGCGGTGCGTTCGTGCTCGATATGATGGGAAAGGAAGTGCTTGCTCGGATCTTCGAGGCGACGGGGTCCAGTGAGCTCGATGACGGCCGGCTACTGGTACAGCGTCGCAAAGCCACGGATGACTGGAGCCGCATGGATCTCGAGTGGATCGTCATCGATGAGGACGGTCCGACTTCGTTTCGGCTTCATCATTGGATCTACTCTGGTCGGGAACTTCGCGAGATGCTGCTGCGGAGTGGCTTCGGGTCAGTCGAGTTGTTTGGGAACCTTGAAGGAGCCCCCTACGGCGTTGATGCGTCGAGGTTGATAGCGGTTGCACATAAAGGTTGAATCTGCCGAGAACCTCGCCTGGGGCGTGCTCGTCGTCCTAGTGCTGCTGAAGCTGAGCCTCCACTTCGGCACGAATCTGCTTGGGCCCTACGGCTTTCACCGAGACGAGTTCCTCTACATGGCCATGGGGGAGCACCTCCGGCTGTGGCACATGGATTTTCCTCCAGCCGTCGCCATAGCGTCTGAAGTGACGAGATGGGTACTGGGTGACTCCCTGTTTTCGGTGCGACTATTCCCGGCGATATTCAGTTCAGCACTTGTGTGCTTCGCGATGGTAGTCGCGTGGGAGCTTGGTGGGGGACGGTTTGCCCAGGCGTTGGCGGGTTTGGCGGTGGTGTGTCACATCTTGTTCCTGCGGTCGGGCAACCTGTTCCAGCCCGTAGTGTTCGATCAGCTGTGGTGGACCGTGGGCCTCTATGCCTTGTTGCGCCTGTGTCGACATGGCGAGCCGCGCTGGTGGCTGCTGTTCGGCGCCGCCTGCGGTTTCGGGTTGTTGTCCAAGTTCAGCATCCTTGTTTTCGGCTTGGCCGTGTTCTTGGCGCTACTCACCACGAGTTACCGCCGGTCCCTACTCACGCACTGGCCATGGCTTGCGTTGTTCATTGTACTGGTGATCGGAAGCCCCAGCATTGTTGGCCAAATATCACTGGGATTCCCGGTACTGGATCAGATGGGAGATCTGCGGAGCGCACAGCTGGCGCGCGTGACACCACTGCAGTTCGTGACCGCGCAGTTGCTGATGGGCGTCGGCGCGGTTGTAGCGGTCGTGGGGCTTGCCGCGCTAGTCCTTGCGAAGCAGTGGCAGGCGTATCGACTCGTGGGTTGGGCGTGCCTATGGTCGCTCATCGTGTTGATGGTGCTGCACGGAAAGGACTATTATGCGGGACCGATCTACCCCACGCTCTTCGGCGTGGGTGCCGTTGTGCTGGAGCGGTGGGATCTAACGCCGTGGGCCCCGATTGTCAGATGGGCTACTGCTACGGGGATCGTATTGTACGCCGCGCTGCTTCTGCCAATGGGCCTTCCAATTCTGGGCCCGGCGGCGATGGAGCGGTACCTGGAGCGACTGGGGTCTGAGGACGCCGTGACTACAAACGTCGGTGCCGTTGAACGGCTGCCGCAGGACTACGCCGATATGCTGGGGTGGGAGGAACAAGTGCAGGCTGTCGGGCGCGTGTATCACGATCTGGATCCGGTAGATCGTGCCAAAGCGGTCATACTCGGCAGCAACTATGGCGAGGCTGGAGCGATAGATTTCTTCGGGTCGCGACATGGACTCCCCAGTGCGATCGCAGTGGTCGGCACCTACTGGTTCTTTGGTCCCGGCGAGCTTCCTGGTGAGGTGGTGGTTGCGCTTGGATTCGACCGGGGCGAATTGACGTCGTTCTTCGATGTCGTGGAGCCTGCCGCCTTTGTCACGCACCATTACGCTGTGGCCGAACAGCGGGACCTCACGGTTTTCGTGTGTAGGGGTGCGCGCGAAACACTGCAGGAAGCCTGGCCTCGCTACGAGGGCCAGCAATAGGACTCGACGAAGGAAGATGTTCGGATGCATCGCCTACTAGAAGCGCACGTTGCCTCGTTGGGAGTCAACACCCGGCTGTTTCTCAACTGTCTACATGGTATCAGCGATCGCGATGCTGTGCGGAGGACTGAAGGCCCAGGCAACAGCATCAGCTTCATCGCAGTGCATTTGATCGACGCCAGACACTTCCTGGCGCGTGCACTCGGATCGACCGCTGCGTACCCATTGGGCGAGAACCTGGAAGGGGCCAGAAGCATCGAGGACGTTGACGAGTTGCCATCGCTGTCCGAAATACAGGCTATCTGGTCCGACGTTACGGAAGACCTGGTACATAGGTTGGACGCCTTGTCGGAAGCGGACCTAGCAAAGCCAGCTGAACAGAAGTTCCCAACTGATGACGAGAGCACGCTCGGTGGTATCGCGTTCCTACTGCACCACGAGTCCTACCACCTCGGCCAATTGGGTTTGCTGCGGAAGCAGCTGGGACACCCAGCGATGAGCTACGGCGAACCGACTGCCGAGAATGGGCAGTCACACGACTCCTAAGAGATAGGTACCGCTTCAATGGGATGGATCATTGTGGTACTCGTACTGGCGCTTGTATGGGTGTTCATACGGCAGAATCGACCCGCGCCGGCACCGCGGAGCGCGAAGGAGCTGCCAGATCCTCAAGAGCTTCTGGCGGAACGCATGGTTGTGCTGGCATCGGCGGCTCGGCAGAACGGCAGACACGGGGAAGCTCAACTGGCCGAACTGAAAGTTGCATGGCTCAAGACTAGGCCGCTCCTAGGGCACGACGAGCCACCGGCCGAGCTAAGTCCCAACGAGCAGAAACACCTGCGACTTGCCGGCGACATCTGGGAGCGAGTCGGAGAGTGGCTGGCAAACCAAGATCAGCCGTTCGCGGACTGTGCGTATAAGCCGGAATCGCTGCTGCCGTTTCCCAAACAGTACGTTGCTCATGCGCTGGAAATGCTGATTGATGTGGGGGAAGGTCGACGGCAATCCGTCCATTTTCGGGCTGATGCTATCTTACCGGAGGTGCTCCACTCCATGAAGCACGCTCGCGAGCAGCTTGATGCCTATGTGGATGTGCCGGCTGACGTACTCCCCAGGGAGCCCAGCGAGAATGCTCGGTACGGTGATGAGCGAGGTTGGTAGCTACTCCATGATCGATCCCAACCCATTCTGGGAAGATCCCGAGATCGTAGAGAGATTCGCAGGTCGACCTCCGGACGACCGCTTGCTCGAGCTCCTGCCCTCCTTTCACGAACCCAGACGGACTCGGGTGCTCGATCTCGGATGCGCTGGTGGGCGCAACACAATAGTACTCGCTGAGCGAGGCTTTGATTTCTCTGCGGTCGACGCGTCGCAAGCCATGGTAGAGCACACTATACGGCGAGTGTCTGGGATCATCGGTTCAGAAGAAGCCGCGCGGCGTGTGACGCACGGATTCATGCACGATCTGCAGGCATTTCCTGCGGATTCATTTGATCTTGTTGTCGCCTTGGGCATCTATCACAGTGCGTCCTGTCAGGCCGAGTGGGATAAGGCACTTGACGAGACCGCACGGGTGCTGGTGACTGAAGGCACGTTGCTCACAGCCAACTTCACGCCCCAGTCCGATCCAACAGGCACGGGCCTGCTTCCGGTGACGGGAGAGCCACACCTGTACCGAGGCTTCGATGCGGGACCCACCTACTTGTTGCATGCTTCTGAGCTCGATGCGGAGATGGCGCGCCGTGGGCTGCGGCCCGTCAGGGACACCTACACGGTTGACACCGCGACCGACTCAGGTCACAGGGTTACGGCGAATTCACTGTTTCGGAATCAGCCGGTCGTGTGATCCGACGAGGAGCCTCACTGGGGATACGCCTCATGTTAATCCGAATATGCGATGAGTTGACTGGCAGAAAGCAGAGTAAGGATCTGGCACGACAGTTGGTTGCTCTGGGCTGTTTCGTGTTAGTCCTGAGTGCTGCGTGTTCTGGGACCCAGGACCGGCCAGAATCTCTGCCATTCGAGGAACCAGACACCTTGTTTGCTACTCGCATTTCCATTGATGTCGACCTACAGTTCCGCGACGGATTCGACTACTCCGCATACGCGGGAGTGATCAGGTCGGCGGACTCACTGCGGCGAGTATGGTCACACGTCGTGAACGTGCAGCGCGAGTTCTATGGGCACCGCGACGCCGTTGTTCCCGAGCCTCCCACCGTTGATTTCGCCCGGAGCATGATCCTCTGGTTTGGACATCGTGGTGTCGGAGCCAGCTTCGTAGATTCACTTCAGTTATCCACTGCTTCTGATCCTGATTCTATCATCGCCATCGTGCACGTGTTTCACTCCGATTTCGGATCCCGTGGATTCGACATGTGGCGAGTGCCGCGAACACGGCGCACCGTGGTCTTCGAGGTGCGCCACAAATACGAGGAGCGATCGCCGTGACGGCGGCCAAACGAGTCAATACGAGGAATCAGCCAATTGCGTCATGGCTGGATCTTGGGAGAAGGGTCGGTGTCGCGGTGTCGATCTCGCTGTTACTAGCTGGCGCGGCGTGCGGTCCCGATGGCGGTGATGAAGCGGCGGCCGATGGGGCGGTGTTGGAGACGACGCGACCGGCGCAGCAAGCCGAAGTGTCAATCCGATCCCGGGAATCCTGCGAAGTCGTAACAGGCGTGTTGCATGGAATTCCGGGACTCGTGGTTACTGCAAGGGATACGGTGGTCGTGGATCCAAGGTTCCGAGGTGAGGCGTGGGGCTGTGCTCTCTCGGTCGTTGGTTCAGTTGCGGAGTTCCGGGATAGCGATTATCCCGACCAGGTGCTCAGGCTGAAATTGACGGCTCGGGAGTGGGTGGAGGACTTCGGCTATGGCGCCGACGGGCCTGACGGCACCGCCACGGCGTTTCGGAACGGGCCGGTGATCTGTTTTCTGCGTGGTAGTTGGGATGGCGGAGACATAACGGATTCGACCTATGTTCCGGAGGATTGGTACCTTCTGAATGTAGGGTGCGTTGAGTCCGCCGATCTGGATTCCCCTAGTTGACTGAAGCCGGGTCGTGTATCCATAACTGGCTTTCAAGTTTTCTTCACAGATTCTTAACCGCAATACTCTGCCTAACGACAACTGCACCTGTACAATTGGTGAGGCTACTCCGGAGGTTCTCTTGGCGCTCACGCTGACACTCGACGGTATGAACTGGCGTAGACTGTTCGGCTTCTTGTTCGGAGCCGGGATGATCGTGGCCTCGATAATGACAATACAGCACTACTACGCCGCCAACTTCCCAGAGTCGATTTTCGAAGGATCCTTCTGCGATATAAGTGCGTTCTTCAACTGCGATAGCTCCGCCTATTCCGTGATATCACAGATTGGCGGTGTGCCACTTGGGTACTTCGGCATGTTCGTCGGAGCACTGGTGTGTCTCGGGACTCTGTTGCCATCGGCCGCATTTGAGAGGACAAACAAGGCAATCTCGCTCGTCAATGCTGTGGGTGTAGTGGTCCTGGCCAGCTTTTCGGTCTTCTACTTGGGAAGCCTCTGTCTGTTGTGTTCCGGCTACTACCTGTTCTCGATCGCGAGCTTTGCGCTGTTCTGGAAGTACGGTATCGACAACGATGAACCGGATCTCGTTGCCAGGTACTTCAATCCGTCTGTCATGCATTCGGTTGTCTTTGGGATAGTGATGTTGAGCGGCGCGTATGGTTTCTCGCAGTATCACAAAGCCAAGGAGCAGGCTCAAGTCGGCATGGCTGCACAGGTCGTCGAGCAGTATTACAGTCTGCCTGAAGTGGAATGGCCCAGCTTCATTTCACCCTTCTGGACCGCGAGGGCAACCGAGGAATTCGCGGACGCTCCAATTCAGGTGGTCGAGTTCGTAGATCTGCTCTGTCCCGACTGCCTATTCCTAGCCGAGCAACTTGCGAGACTCAAAGAGGAATTCGCCGGGCAGATAAACATCGCGTTGCAGTTGTTCCCGCTCGAGGGCAAGTGTAACGACGTAGTGGACAAGGACCTTCATCCGGGAGCGTGTGACGTATCCTATATGGCGGTCTACGACTCGACGAAGTTCGAGGCGATTCACGACGATATCTGGGCTAATTTCCGGATGGCCCGTACACCAGAAGGCCGCGACGAACTTGCTCGCAAATACGATGTGGAGGCAGCGCTCACGGATTCTGCTGCCATTGAGTTGGTGCACCGGATGATTGCAACCGGTCGGGAATACGAGAAGACGTCAGACCGATACGAGCATGGCATCAGATCAACGCCCACGATGATCGTCAACAACAGGATGATCATCGGCACGTTCCCCTACGAGCATTTGAGGGCCATTTTCCAGGCGCTGGTGGATGAGCGGGAACAGGGTGAGCTGTTCATTGAGAGGTGGGTTAAAGAGTGACGGGGAACATCGAACATCGAACATCGAACGTCGAACGTAGCCCTTATTGAGGTTGGAGCTGAGACGTGCACAAGGTCAACTTAAAGGAGAAGCTCAGCCTCTTTTCTGATCACTGGAATCCCAGGATCGTAGGAGAGCTGAACGGACAGCAGGTGAAGCTTGCCAAGCTCCAAGGTGAGTTCATCTGGCACGAGCACGCGTTCATCTGGCACGAGCACGCGCAAGAAGACGAGCTGTTCCTCGTGTTGAAGGGCCGGCTGACAGTCAAGCTACGGGACCGTGACGTTGAACTCGAGCCCGGGGAGTTCTTCATTGTCCCGCGAGGCGTGGAGCATCAACCGGTAGCGGCTCAAGAGGTTCACGTTTTGATGTTCGAGCCGACTTCTACGCTGAACACTGGAGTCGTTCGCAACGAGTTGACGAGGGACAACCTTGAGACGCTCTGAACGCAACCGTTGGCCTTTGCTGGACCCCGCGCGATCTTCCATCTAGCCAGTGACGTTCTCCTAGTCGTCAGTCTCTCGCGGTGCAGAGGAGCCATAACATGTCGCTACGGGTCCTAACAGTCGCACTAGTCGCGACACTCGTGGCTTCGTCCTGTGCCAGGGCACCTGAAGTCCCATCCCCTCTGTCCCCGCCACCGCGTCCCATGCGACCCGCAACCATTGTGGTGCCCGCGGTTGCACATCAGGTGGTGATAAGACTAAGACGGACTGAGTATGGGGTCCCTCATATCCTGGCCGAGAACCTGGCGGCGGCCGGGTTCGGCATGGGTTACAGTCAGATGGAGGACTATGGTCAGGAGGTGGTGAACCGGCTCCGGGCGGGGCGTGGCGAGGCGGCTGTGCGAACGGGTCGTGTAGAGCTGGAGTCGGATTTTGCCGCGCGCGAACGCCATGCGAGGGCAATCGCGGTTTACCACACCCTGTCTCAGGATGCGCGTGATGTGATGGAGGGCTTTGCGGAAGCGGTGAACTACTACATCTCCCTTCACGTAGACGACTTCCCGGAATGGCCGATTCCGGATTTCACCGGGCACGATGTCGCCGCCCGCGATGTAAGCACTTGGAATCGACGTGCAGCTCGCCGGTTCCGGGACCTCATGGAGACGGTGGCTGACGAGTCAGACGATGGAGGGAATCCTGACGATGGATCCAACGCCTGGGCGCTGGCTCCTAGTCGCACGACGTCGGGCGCAGCCATCTTGATGCGGAACCCACACCTCGCGTGGACTGCTGGATACTACGAAGCTCACGTCACCGTGCCCGGCGTTCTCAACTTCTACGGTGACTTCAGAATCGGTGGACCCTTCGGCATAGTGTGCGGCTTCAACGAAAACCTTGGCTGGGCGACCACAAACAACTATCCCACGCTGGAGCAGGTATACGAGCTCGACATGGACCCGGAGAGGCCCGATCACTACCTGTTCGACGGAGGGCGGGTCCCGATATCCCACGAGACCATAACGGTGGACTATCAGGACGGAGCAGTCCTGTCGTCAGAAACGCGTGACATCTGGCGCACGCCGCTGGGACCGGTCGTCCACCGCTCCGAAGACAAGATATACGTCCTACGTTCGACAACCGATGGCGAGTACCGCCGGCCGGAACAGGTGCTGGCCATGATGCAGGCCCATAACCTGGAACAGTGGCAGGCGGCGGTGAAGCTGCGAACACTCCCCAGCTCAAACCTCACGTACGCCGATCGTGCCGGTAACATCTTCTACGTGTGGAACGCGATGCTGCCACGGTTGCCGCATCTCGCTGCGCGGGACTCGGCAATCAGTGCCTCTCGTACGTCTGAGATCTGGACTACCTTGGTGCCCTTCGAGAACCTGCCACAACTGCTGAATCCCGAGGGGGGCTATGTCCAGAACTCGAATGATCCGCCGTTCTACACCAACCTGAACGAGATCCTGGATCCCATCGACTTCCCATCGAACCTCCCGGACTTGAGACTCCGACTACGGAGCCAACACAGTCTCCAGCTGCTGGACAATGACAGCATCTTCAGTCTAGAGGAAGTCGTCAGGCTCAAGCACAGCATGCGAATGCTGCTCGCAGATCGGCTCAAACACGACCTGGTCGCTGCAGTGCGCGAAGCCCACACGGATCCTGAGCTACTGCGCGCCAGCGACTTACTCGAGCAATGGGACAATACGGTGGCGGCGGATTCCCGCGGCGGGGTGCTGTTCGAAGCGTGGGCAGGTCGCTACACCGCCAACACGGACTCGACCACGAGGTATCGGGAACCGTGGTCGCCAGCAGCTCCGCTGCAGACGCCGCGCGGAATAGGCGACACCGATGTCGCGGTCGAGGCCTTTGTCTGGGCCGTGGCTGAAACCAAGCGACGCTGGGGGTCGTGGGATCTCGCGTGGGGCGATGTCCATCGCGTTCGCATGGAAGACGTAGATGTACCTGTGGGTGGATGTACTAGTGGTCTCGGCTGCTTCAGAGTGTTGAGCTTCGAAGATTGAGCTTCGAAGATGCCGAGGACGGAAAGCTCGTTGCCAACCGTGGTGATGGTTGGGTGCTGGCAGTCGAGTTCGGAGCAACACCGCGGGCTTATTCCGTACTCGCTTACGGCCAGAGCAATCGGGGAGACTCGCCACACCATAGTGATCAGGCGGAGCTGTTTGCCGCCGGCCAAATGAAGCGTGTAGCGTTTACCGAGCAGGATATACGTGCAAGCCTGCTTCGGAGCTATCGGCCGGGCGCTGAGAGGAGACGATAATCGGGTGAACCTCGTGCGCGTGCTACCCGTGTTGCTGAGCGTCTTGCTCATGGCGGCGCACTTCTCGAGAGCAGACAACACTGCGCTCGTGATCACGAGTCTCCTGTTCCCCTTGGTCCTGCTCGTCCGGCGGCCATGGGCGGTGCGGCTCACGCAGTTGATGCTGGTGGTTGCGGGGTTGGAGTGGGTCCGTACACTGATAGCCATCGCGGGCAGGAGACAGGCTCTAGGAGAGCCGTGGGTGCGCATGGCGGTGATTCTGGCGGTTGTCGCGATCTTTTCGATTGGGTCCGCGGCGGTCTTCTGGAGCAAGGAACTCAAGAAGAGATATGGGCTTGAATGAGGGAGGAGGGAGGAAGGAGGGGGGGGCGAGAGGAGGAACTCGTCGCTGATAGCTGACAGCCGGCAGCTGGCAACCGACATCCGAGGTACGCATGAAGAAGAAGCTCTACGAGTTCAGTGGGGAATCGATAAACGTCGTTTACGACGTCAAGCGGTGCATTCACGCAGCCGAGTGCGTCAAGGGTCTGCCGACCGTGTTTGATCCCAAGAGGAAGCCGTGGGTAGACGCAGATGCTGCGCCGGCAGATGGATGGTTCTGAGCCGGAGCCGGTGTCGACGGGCAATACGGTCACCGTGAGCCCCGACGGGCCTGTGTACTTGCGAGGCAACATCGAGCTCGTGAGCGGTGATGGCTCGGTGCTGCTGCGGGATACTAGGATTGCCCTGTGCCGCTGCGGTGCGTCGAAGAACAAGCCGCTGTGCGACGGACAGCACACGAAAGCTGGCTTCAGCGATGCCGGAAGCGTGCAAGTTGATTCCGACGGGGACGGTTCCGAGGGGGGTCGCTTGACTGCCAAGGTGCTTCCCAGCGGACCCGTCTCCTTGAACGGCAGTTTCCGTGTGGTGGATAGTAGCGGTGCCGGATTCCCACGTCGCAAAGCCGCTTTATGTCGCTGCGGGGAGTCGGAGAACAAGCCGTTCTGTGATGGGACCCATGTGGCGATCGATTTCGAAGCGGATTGAGTGATGACAATGAAACAGACAGGGCAGATGAACCGCATTCACATGACTGGTGCACGACTCGCGATGTCTCTGGCACTGGGCGTGACCGCCGCAACCGCAGCACATGCGCAGAGTTCCGGTGCCTATCTGGGCGAGCTGACCTGGGTGGAGGCGGAGCTTCGACTGCGCGAGGCACCGCTGGTGGTCGTGCCGTTCGGCGCCGGCGCCAAGGAACATGGCCCGCAGCTGCCGATGAATGCCGATGCGGTGGTAATGGAGTACTTGTGCCGTCAGGCGGTCGACTCACTCCCAGTGCTGGTTGCGCCTCCGATCCTGCATGGCTGGTTCCCGGCGTTTCGCGGTTTTCCGGGCACTGAGGTTGCCGATCCCGCCGTGTTTCGGGACTACGCGTATCAGGTGGCGCAGTCTCTGGTTAAGCAGGGTGCGCAGCGCATCGTATTCCTCAATACGGGGATCTCTCGGGCAACGGGCTTACCGCTCTCGATCGCGGCCCGGGAGATACGGACGGAGACGGGAACCCCTACGTTGGTTGTATCGTGGGACGATATAGAGCCGCCCGAGGT
>JBDHHP010000200.1:0-6963 GCA_039589275.1 Gemmatimonadota bacterium
CCCCCCATACGCCCACCAGCTCTCAGGGCAGGTAACGCTGTCCTCTGAGCCGGGACGGCCCCGGGGAAGCCCACCCCCGTCCGACCCCCGCCCGACATACCCTGGACCCGAGTGAGGACCTCCGAGATGCCAAGGAAGCCCCAGACGGGCCACTTTCGCATGCCCCGACCGGCTACCGCACCATCCGGAGCGGACGACCCCCGAGAACGACTTGCTCAACGGTCTCTTCATCCGGTTGCTGGTAGCACTTGAGCAGAGTCGTCGTGTCCTTCCAGCCTCCTGCGTACGCCACGTCCTTAGGGCTCAGGTGTTTTCGCTCACTGGCCCAGGACCGGCGGAACATATGCCACGCGCCACCTCTCAAGTGCTCAAGGTTCGCCAGCTCCTCGGCCCGCCTCAGCCAGCCAGTAGCCTGGTGGCGGGTCACGGGCCGATCCGGGGTCCGCGGGTCAGCGAAGATATGCACGTCGCCAACGGTCTGGCGCTCCATGCGGAGCGCTTCGAGCGCGGTGCGCACGGCTGGCGTCACCGGCGTCACCCAGTCGCGGCCGATCTTGTCGTGCTCAGCGCGCCACGAGATGGCACAGTAGGGCTTGGCTTCCGGGTCCCAGTCGCTCCAACGGAGCGCGAGGATGGAACTGATCCTCCGGCCCGTGTCAGCTGCCAGCGTGAGCAGTTCGCGCAGGTAGGATCGCACCCGCCGACCATCCGTGCCGTACATGGAGACACGGTCAGCCACCGTCAGGAGCCGTTCCAGGCGCTCGGCATCGGCAGCCGGTCGCCTCGGGTTCTTCTCGTTGGGTATAGGGAGTCCGGCCGTGGGATCGGTGTCCAAGAGGAAGCCCCCGCCCTTAACACGGCAGCGCGTGCTGAAGCGGCAAGCCTGGCGCAGCACCATCAGCGCCTTGCCGACGACGCGGTCCCGCACCGGTTGCTGTTTGGCGGGTTCATCGAGCCGTTTGCCCCTGGCGTCGATCCGGCCCGCCCGCCGGTCGCGGATGAAGGCGCGCCACTCCCTGGCCTCAAGCTGCGCAACAACGAATTCGGCACCGAGATAGTTGAGCCAGAGCTCGAGCTGCCGCTCGGTCTCCAGGCGATGGCGGGGGGAGTGTTCCGCGAACCCCTCCCGACGGAAGAGCGCGAATAGCCGTCCCAATGTGACCGGGCCGGTCGGGGCGTCGCCTTGCATGAGACGGGTCGAGAGCTCGTTGGCCTCCTGCTGGGCGCGATTGACCTGGTCCTGGATCAGCTCCCCCGCCGCATCCCGCACGTGGTAGCCCCGCGAACGCTTGCGCCGCCCCCTGATCTTCGCGTCGTACCAGTAGACGTATACCGGCCCGCCAAACGTCCGCTCCTGCACGGTGACGCGGTAGCCGAGGGGACCGATGGTGTAGCGCCAGCACCTCTGCTTCTTCGCCGCCATCGCGATCTCCTTAGAGGCACCTCCTCGAAGAAATCGTTCAGCCTACTCCAAGACAATTATTTGCGTTCTGTGAGGACCTCCCGGGCGAGGTCATCGATCCCCTGGGGCTCGTTCATCCTCACCCTTCGGGGTAGGTCCGCTCGCCGGATGCAGATCTCTCCCCCCGGGCTGCCCTCGCGGCGGGCGGGGAGCTTCCCCGCACGCACCTGCGCCCGCAGCCGGTCGGCGCTGTAGCCGGATTCCCGGCTGGCGGCCGCGATGCTCAACTCCTCGGACCACCACGTCTGGAACTCGTGCTCAAGATCGTCAGCGACCGCCGCACACGCTCCCGCCGCCTCGCTGGCCCCATACAGCTCAAGTTGCTGGGCGCGATCCCTAAGCCTGCCTGCGAACGCGGCGATAAAGCCATCAACAGTCACGGACTGCCCTGTGGTGACGCCGCAGTAGGGGCTCCCTGCCCTCCCCCAATCCAAATCGGGACAACTGGGACATCTGAGGGTGGACCGGGCCATCGTCCGATATGGAGGTGGGGCGGGATCTGCCCTCCGCCCCAAGACTGCGCGTCATCGGAGCTCGTCTCGCCGAGGACTTGTCCCAGTTGTCCCAGTTTAGGGAAGGGGATACCGGGTGAATACATCCTCGAAGTCCTCAAGCCAGTATCCGCGCACCTTCTCCCCCTGCTCCGTGCGGCGCTGCCTTGGCCGCACTCCGAAGGGCTTAAGCATTGCGGCCAGTTTCTGCGGCGTGATCCCTCCGCCACGTCGGTAGTCACCCCACGGCGACGTCTCAAGCACATTGAGGTGATGGACCAACTCACCGGACTTGATCACCTCAGGTGAGCCCTGATCCCGGAATGTCAGCTGAATGTCCCGCACTAGGCTCTCGCCGTGATCGCCCTCGTCAGCCACGCCGATGCGTAACGCCTTCGCCGCCTCCATCGCCCGGTCGGGCCAGGGTTCCCCGGCGATCGCAGCAACTGCGAATAGCGGTGCCCAATTGTCACACTCTCGGTCCCCCATCCACTCGGGACGCGGGGCTGTCTCTTCCGCTTGGCCCACATTCCCTCGGTGGTCCTCCCACAACCGTCGGATTCGACGTGCCAATACCCGCCCCTCTTGCTCCACCGATCGCCCACTGAAGCGCCTCAACTGTGCCGTGCGTGGCCTCCGCTCCATCATGATCGGGATGGCGCGGTCGAGGACGGTGTCCCAGAGCGACCCTATCGCGGCCAACACCCGAAAGCCAAACGCGTCGAAGTCCCTCACGTCATGATCGCTATCACGATCGGCGCACCGCAGCACGCGTTGACCGCGACGGTGCCCGACGTTTAGCATTGTGATTAGGTCGCGGCCTGCATCCTGGTTCGACAGCCTCTCGGCCTCGTCCACGAGGAAGGTGGGATGCTGGCGTTCGTTCAGACGAAACACCACCGCCGGTGTGACTCCCACACCTGAGGTGGGCACAGCCCGGCGCACAACGTGCCTGAGAAGGTCAAGCGCCAGGGTCTTACCACACCGCTTGGTCGGACTCAGAAGTACTAGGATTGGCGCGAAGTAGACCTCATCGACAAACCACGTTGCCACAGCCCAGACCGCAATAGCCCTGTCAGCGAATGGGGGCAAATGGACGTACTCGGAGATCCAAGAGGCCAGCGCGTCCAACAGCTCCCTCCCCTCGACCGGATCGGGCCACGGTTCGGGATCGCTGTCGGCAGATTCCCCCTGGTCGTCATCCAGCTTGAACGCCTCATCGACCACCCTTGCCGGGCTTTTCCAGCCGATCGCCGAGAGCTTCCGCACGAGGGTGTCTCGGAGGGCCGTCCGCTCAAGTGCGTCAAGTTCAACGGCCCTTGAAGCTGCTCTGCGGAGCCTATGGATCAGGGCATCTTCCGAAACGCCGTCCTCGATCTCGTCGAGGTCGCACTCTTGGAGCAAGACTTCGATCGGGGCGTACTCGCTAAGATCGTCCCTCTCGGGGGTATCCACTGCTCCCTCGCTAGTTGACACTCTCTCGGGTCAAAACTAGGAGGACTCCTTAGACATGAGGCGGCCTTATGTCGCGGCTCTCCACTTGATGTGTCCAGTATGTCGCTGGACTGTCTTCGCGCTCACGCCGTGCTTCTTGGCGACACGGGCGCAGACAGCCGACCACGAGAGTCGCGGATACTCCCTGTGAATCGCGTCAACCCCTACCCGATACTCTCTCTGTCTAGTCTCAAGACCCGCTCGCGTCTCCTCATTCGACCATCTCTCCGTCCCACCCCTGCTTGCGGCCGCGAGTACCGTTCGGCCTCGCTTGGCGTGAGGCTCAAACCGACGAACCATCATCCGTTCTGTGCGCCGCCCGATCCTGATGGCGATCCACGCGGCAGCCCGCGCATTCCCCTCTTCTAGCCAATGGTCCAAGATGTGAATATCGACCAGCAGCTCGTTGGCGTCCCGTGCGGCGGGAGGAGGATTCTCCGGTAAGGTGTACGGACATCCCCTCCGCTCCTTCTTCGCTCCGCATGCTTCCAGCTCGCACTGCGCGATCGCCTTGAGGCCCGCCAGCTGACGGTCAAGGTCCAGGTCCCGGGCCAACTCCTCGAGGCCTTCCTTGAGCGATTCTGCGTCGGGTCCAAAGGTCCGGATCTCGCGGCGATAGATCCCGGTGCCGGGCATGAGCTCCCCATTCGGCATAGCATGCTCCTCCAGGTGCCAATCCAAGCTACTGATTAGCAGGCCCACACGCTGCCTGTTTTGCGCCACTGAGCCTCCGGCAGGGCGGTTGCGCAGGAGGCTTCGCTGGGGGGAAGGGAGTTTCAGAGCTTTATCACAACGTAGCCGTGACCGGCGGGCAAGAACGCGTGTGCGCTGTCACATCGCACACCAGGCTGGGGACGTGGCTTGACAGGTCCCTGGCGAGAGGTCGGGGAAGCAAGAATTTAGCATCTTCCCAGCGACGGCAGGCCCGCCCCATCGACGGCTCCTGCTGCTCCCCCTCCGCTTCAGTAGCGTACTCAGATAATCGAATGGCCTAAGGCGTCCGGAACGCAAGAACGAGGCATCACAGCGGCCTGCTCAGGCTGGGCCGCGGCTACAGCTAGATCGTGGCCAATGCCTCGAAGCAGTCCAATAGCTCACTTGGTGCGTTCTCTCTCGTGAGGACGGCAATCACGTCATCGAGTCGCAAGGAAACCTTGAACTCCTGCTGGAGCTGTTGGACGAACTTTCCGAAGATCCGTGCTCCAGGGTACGCTGCAAGCCGTTTCTCGAGGGTGTCCAGGGACTTCACGTAACGCGTCGCAGCCGCAGCTCCCTTGTGATACCATTCAGACGCTTGCAGGACCTCCCGATACGCAGTCTGCGTATTCGTTATGAACGCGCCATCAACATCTTGCTCGATCTGCCCGATGGCCACCCCCAACAGTCGGCGAATATCATCCAGACCGATTGCCTCCTTCGGATGAGCCTGTGCAAGAGCAGCTTGGAGCAGCTCAGGTTCGATCACGTAGTTCTCCACACTGTAGCGGGACCAGATATGGAACACAGGCACGTCCAGCGCCTCCGCCTGTGTGCGTAGAGCTTCCTTGATCTCGGGTACATTTGCGTCACTGTCGCGTACAAGTCCCCACCTAAGTGGCGCGCCAACAAGTCGTTCGAAGAGAGAGGCCAGTTCCGGCACAAGATTGACCTTGCCGACACCTCCGATGTCGAATGGCACTAGTTGTGATGAACCGTGGAACAACGGGAACTTAAGGCGTTCCGCAAGACGAGGGAGTAGGTCGATGTCCTTTTTTCCCTCCACGAACAAGCAGCGACGGGTCTGATACAGCAGGGCAAGATCCACGTTGTCGATCGAGCCGTGACGCTGGAACTCAAGGAGAATGTGCTCAATTGACTGAAGTGGACGGACTTCGACACGAGCGCGGTCAACCGGAACGATTGATTGCAGAGGCGCTCTCGAGATGAGATCCCGTGAGTGAGTTGCCGCGATGATCTGGATATGAAACTGGGTTGCAAGGTCGCTAAGAAAATCCAACAGCTGTGCCTGCACCGACGAGTGCAGGTGAGCATCCGGCTCGTCCAAGAGGACCAAGCCTGGTTTGCGCCACGCTAGAACCGCGGCGAGCATCAGTACCTGACTGAGGCCAGACCCAGCAGAGACCACGTCAAGGACATAGTCGGCCCCCTCTGATCTGAGAGGTGCCCGCACCTCTAGGTCCTTTGACTCCTCGAAGTCCATCCGATGGAGTGTCGTTGCGAAGTACTTGTCGAGCACGTAGTTGACAAAGTCAAGAGCATCGGAGTTTCCGTTAGCGCTCTCCAACGTCAGACGCAGCAGCACATTCCGGATGACTCGGCTAGGCTCCCGCATGCTCAGAAAACGATGTATTTGTGCGAGCGGGAAGTAATCCTCGTGAGAGCCGGGACCGGGCGTCGCGGGTAGCAGAACCGGTGAGGCGGCAGCAAGGGAGCGGAGCACTTCTTCACTGGCCTCTCCTTCATCGACCTCTACACCTAGGTTGATGCCACCGTACAGGAACCGGAGGCGGCCCGAGAACTGGAACCCATTGGAGAAGCCAAGAGACACTCGGACATACCGCTCTGTCTTCAGAGACGGCTTCCACGTCTTCTCGAACCAAAGGTCTTTGGGCTCGTTGACCGGGAGGAAGTCGAACTCCGTGACGGATCTGCCTGCCTTTTGCAGCGTCCACTTTGCGGTGTTCAAGCAGCGACGGAAGCACTCGAAGCCCAACGCTATTGCCTGCAGGACCGTAGACTTTCCGGAGTTGTTGGGTCCCGTGAGCAGCGTGAGTGGCGCGAGGTGGATCGTACAGTCGTCAAACCCCTTGAGCCCGTCTATGCGCACGCGCTCCAGGTGGGGGGCTTCAGCGTCGCGCGCCAGAAACGCGGTAGGAAACTGCTCTGGCGGCGGCTCATCCAGCGATGCCAGATCGGGAAACAGATCGGCCTGATCTCGTCCACCGGTTGGTTCAATCATGGATATCTCGTGTTCGGGATTGCTCCGGCATTTCAGGATGTCTTCTTGAGGACCTCAAACCGACCGAGAAGTGTCCCTTAATGACCGCATTGACTGCCTTCAAAGCTCTCTTGGTGAAAAGAACGCCTATCGACCTCCGGCTGCCCAACACGCGCCCAGCACCAGGGGTTTGGGCAGCGCCGGGGGACCACTCTACAATCAGGACGCGGGCACCGACTCGCTAGGCCTTCTTGGGGACAACAGGGGGCGCAGGTGGGACATTCGGTAGAGGTGGACCCGCATCTGGACCCGCGGAGATACAGGAGAATGCCCCACCAAACCGCCGACCATGCGGGAAAACACCACATCTGAAGGTCGACCTGGACCCGCCCCAGAACCCCGAGGAGCCCCGTCCTCCGGGCGGAATCCCTATGCTCCCAACGGCTTAGACCTTAGTTTTGACCATCCCGCGGCCGTGGCGGAACTGGTAGACGCGCCAGCCTTAGGAGCTGGTGGGGCAACCCGTGGGGGTTCGAGTCCCTCCGGCCGCATCGAAAGAGCGCCTCGACCTGGTTCCG
>JBDHHP010000201.1:0-10659 GCA_039589275.1 Gemmatimonadota bacterium
CTGAGCGTCAGTTCCACAAACAGCTAGCCATCACCGACTTCTGTCTCGGCCACCCGGAGCGTGATCCCAAAGGACCCTGGGGAATGATCCAAGCGCTGCAAACGCCCCCACCTGAGTTCGTTGCGGAAACCGCTCCCTACCCGAAACCCATCGGTTGGATCGGATCCAAGACCCTGCCGTATCACGCCTATCTTCTCTGTATGGCAGAAGACATCCCACAATTCGATAATTGTGTGGTGATTGACGAGAGTAGAACGGACGATTTCGGGCTGCCCCTGACTCGAGTATTTCACAGATACTTGGATCGTGATCTCCAGGCCCGACGGGGGCTCTGGCGGGAAGCCGCGAGAATCCTGCGCAAAGCGGGATCACTCATCAGATTCAGAATGCCGATTCACACATACTCACATGCGCTTGGTACTGCTCGGTTCGGCACTGACCCGGAACTGGCCGTACTCGACCGGTGGTGTCGTTTTTTCGGCCTCGACAACTTGTTCGTGGTGGACGGCAGTTACATGCCGAGCTCCGGCGGGGTGAATCCGAGCTTGACGATCGCGGCCAACGGACTAAGAGTGGGCGAGTACCTAAACGAACACTGGAACGACCTCGTTGGCAGAGGTGGCGTATGACGAAGGTCAATCTCTGCATCTTGGGCTGCGGTTCGGTCGCACGGCTGCATTCCCGGTTCGCCCGCACACTCAAGTCTCAGATCAACCTATTGTATGCGAGCAGATCAAAGGAACGTGCCGAGGAGTACAATCGGAAGTTCAAGGGTGTCGGTGCTTTCGGCAGCTACGAGGCAGCCTGCCTAGACGAAAGGGTGGATGCGGTGTTCATCTGCACTCCGCATGCTCACCACGTGGAGCACGTACAATTGGCCGCCCAAGGGAAGAAGGCGGTCTTGGTGGAGAAGCCGATCTCCCGCAACCTCTCCGAGTTGGATCAGATCGAGCGCGCTGTTAGCGAAGCGGGTGTGTTGGCAATGGTCGCCGAGAACTACTACTTCAAGCCGCTGGTGCGGGTGCTGAGACGCCACATCGATCGCGGTGACGTCGGTGCTCCGATGTTCATCGAGGTGAACAAGGCTGCCCGCAGCAATATCACCGGATGGCGTGCCGACGCCGAGATGATGGGAGGAGGCGCACTGCTGGAGGGTGGCGTGCACTGGGTCAACCTGATGCTCAGCATTGGCGGAGAGGTCGCTGAGGTTGTAGCGGCAAGGCCGGGCATAGTGTACGAGCAGGTAGCTCCGTTCGAAGACAGCCTACAGCTTCTGTTCAAGTTTGCCGACGGAACGGTTGGCAAAATGTTGCATTCCTGGAACTTGGTGAACCGAGTCGGCGGCCTGGGCATATCCAAGGTTTACGGCACCGAAGGCAACATATCCTTCGAGAGCAACGGTCTGTTTGCGCTCGTGCTGGGTAGGAGGAAACGTCTGCGATTCCCAGGCTTCCTGGACCTCATGGGCTATCGGGGTATGTTGCGGCACTTCGCCGAATGCGTGCGAGAGAACCGACCACCATCCATGTCACTGGCGGTCGCACGACGTGACATTGAGGTGGTGGCGGCGGCGTATCGGTCGCTGGAGAGCGGGAAGTTCGAAAAGGTCGGTAGGTCGGTAGGGCGGTAGGGCGGTAACCGCCCTCGCCCGCCCTTTACCGCTCTCTCACAGTTCCTTTATTTCACTGATCAGCTGCTTAAGCGAATCCTTGGCATCACCGAACAACATCGACGTTACCGTGGCGTAGAACAATTCGTTCTCGACTCCGGCGAATCCGGGCCGCATGCTGCGCTTCATCACGATGCACGAACGGGCCTTATCGACGTCCATGATCGGCATACCGTACAGCGGGCTCTCCGGATTGCTGCGGGCCGCCGGATTCACCACGTCGTTAGCCCCAATTACCAAGGCCACATCTGTCTGCTCGAAATCGGGATTGATGTCGTCCATGTCGTACAGCTCGTCGTACGGCACATTGGCCTCCGCCAGAAGCACATTCATGTGCCCCGGCATGCGGCCGGCCACGGGATGAATGCCGTACTTTACAGTAACCCCTCTCTTCTCGAGCAACTCGGCCATCTCGCGAACCTCGTGCTGGGCCTGCGCCACTGCTAACCCGTAACCCGGCACAATCACGACCTGCTTACCATAGGCCATCAACATGGCTGCATCATCGGCGGTGATCTGCTTGATCGGCTGCTCGATCTTCTGGCCTGCAACGATTACCGAACTACCTGTTTCCGCTCCCGCTCCGAACGCTCCGAACAGAACGTTGGCAAGCGACCGGTTCATGGCCTTACACATGATTGCCGTGAGTATCAGTCCCGACGCACCCACCAAAGCACCGCTGATTATCAGTCCGTGGTTGTTGATCACGAACCCTGTCATCGAGGCGGCCAAACCCGAGTAGGAGTTGAGCAACGCGATCACCACAGGCATATCCGCCCCACCGATCGGTATCACCGACAGCACGCCCAGCAAGAGCCCCACGCCTGCCAGGATCAGTATCACGTATGGCAGCGGGAATTCCATCGACAACCAGATGACTAGCCCGATCGTGCCTGCAAACAGAATGGCGTTGAGCGTCTTCTGCAGTGGGTAGGTGACCGCGGTCCCCGTCACTATCTCTCGCAGCTTGCCGAAGGCAACAAGACTGCCTGAGAATGTCACAGTGCCGATTAGCACGCTGAGCTGAATCGTCACGGTAACGTTGACCGGTGGAGTCTCACCCAGCGTCATGTACCGGATGTACTCCGCGCTTGCCACGAGGGCAGATGCGGCACCACCGAACCCGTTGAGCAGGGCTACCATTTCGGGCATCGCGGTCATCTTGACAGTGCGCGCGACGATAGCACCTATGCTCGCACCAACGATGATGCCGATGATGATCCACTGGTAGCCCAGGATCTGACGGTCAAAGGCCGTGGCAATTATGGCTGCCAGCATGCCAACTGCGGCGAGCTGATTGCCCGACACTGCGGTACGTGGGTGGCTGAGGCGCTTGAGCCCAAAGATGAAGCAGACTGCGGCCGCCAAATAGACCAGCTTCAATATGGCTTCCATTATTTCTGCTCCTCGGGCTTAGCCTTGAACATGTGTAGCATCCTGTCCGTCACCATGAATCCGCCTACTACATTGATCATGGCGAAGATCACGGCCACCAAGCCCACTATAGTCGCCACCCTCGTGTCACCTCGCCCAGCAACCACCATGGCACCGAGGATTGTGACGCCCGATATGGCGTTCGACCCTGACATGAGCGGCGTGTGCAGTGTCGGGGGCACCTTTGTGATGACTTCGAACCCGATGAACATCGCGAGCACGAAGACCACCAGCAGGTCTACGAGGCCCTCGATCATGTTTGGCTCCTCTCGTTCATGGCTTTCTTCACCACCTCGTGCACGACGTTGCCTTCGTGCGTGATGCATGTTCCCTTTACGACCTCGTCTTCCCAATCGAGATCTAGTTCTCCGTCCTTCGTTATCTGCTGCAGGAAGGTCTGCATGTTTCGCGCGTACATGCGGCTGGCGTCAGTCGGCATGGTTGCCGGTAGGTTGAGCAGACCGAGGATCTTGACCGGTAGGTTGAGCAGACCGAGGATCTTGACACCGTCCTTAACGACTTCCTTGCCGGCCTCGGTACCATAACAGTTGCCTCCGGTCTCTGCAGCGAGGTCTACCACTACCGCCCCGGGTTTCATCTGCTTGAGCATCTCAGCCGTAATCAGCAGCGGCGCCGGCTTACCTGGAATCATCGCAGTCGTGATCACGACGTCGATGTCCTTGAGCGCCTTTGTTATCGCCTCGAGCTCTTTGTTATGCTGTTCCTCCGTGAGCTCCTTCGCGTACCCGCCCTCCGGCACCGAGGCTCTCGACCTGTTCCTTTACCTCGGGCCTCACATCAAAGGCGCTCACTACGGCCCCAAGACGCCGCGCGGTGGCTATGGCCTGCAGTCCGGCCACCCCAGCGCCCAGCACCAGAAGCCTTGCGGGCACTATGGTTCCGGCGGCCGTCGTGAGCATGGGAAACATCTTCCCGGTCGCGCCGGCACCCAGCAGCACGGCTTTGTATCCAGCCACCGTGGCCATAGACGACAGAATGTCCATTGATTGGGCGCGCGTGATTCGTGGAAGAGCCTCCATCCCGAACGCGGTGACGCCCTGCTGGGCCAATTTCGAGACCAAGTCGGGGCTCGTGAAGGGCTGAAGCATGGCAAGGAGCACTGCCCCCCGCTTGAGAAGCAGTATTTCGTTGTCCGTCGGCGGCTGGACCTTTACCACCACGTCGGCGTCCCGCAATACCGCTTCAACGTTGGGGACTATCTCAGCCCCCACCTTCGAGTAAGCTCCGTCGGGGAAACCGGCGAGATCGCCCGCGCCTTGCTCGATCCTCACGGTGGCACCGCCACCGGCCAGACGTTTGACCACGTCCGGTGTGAGAGCAACGCGCGACTCATCCTGCCTAGTCTCCTTAGGTACTGAGACAATCACAACAACGGCTCCTATGTGTCGATTGGTTGGTTGATTGAACGCGCGAATCTAACATGCTGGTGTCTCATGGTCTCCTGGCGCGATTGAACTCCAAGAGCGGCCAGAGACTCCGCTCATCGAACACCTGATCCCACTGGACAGTGAACACCTGCGGCCGCAGGCCAGGATTCCCCGGAGGTCCTTCCTGACCCTCCGCCCCGACTGGTCCGGCAGCACCGGGCTCACCGTCATCGCACCGTCGGGCTCCAGCACCACCCTTTCCACCGTCCCCACCCTGGCCACCCTCACCACCTGCGCCTCCCGGACCGCCTTCACCGGCTTGACTGTACGCATCGACCAATCCCGCCAGCAGTGGCTGCTCAGCAGGCGCGATTATCGAGATCCGGCCACCGGGTCCGCCAGCTCCCCCTGGACCGCCGTTCCCTCCCGCACCGCCAGCCCCACCCTGTCCTGCGGGACAGCCGTCCGCTCCATTCGCACCCTTCACCCCAGCGTCGCCCGGCACGCCACGCCCGCCGGGCCCCCCGCGCGACTCGACGACCAACCAGTCTAGGGGAGGTACGTCACGGGGGTGACCAAACACGTAGAACGGCGGGGCAGCCCCCACCTCCACGCCCGCGACGATCAAGCTGTCATAGAAGGGCGTAGCCAACGCTCCGATCCGGACCGTGACGTCGGGCCCCGGCCCACCCGGCGCCCCGGCACGGCCTCTTGGACCCTTGAAGGAGATCGCCGTTCTCATGCAGGAGTACTCGGGAGCCACCATCTCCTCGACGGTGAGGGATGGCCTTGCTATCATCGATACGTCCAGCCGGAACCCGTCGATCGCGCTCTTCAATGGATCCGGGTCGGTATCCCACCCGCCATCACCTCTGGGTCGGGCCTCTTGACTCGTCCGGCGAAGGAAGACCATGTGAAGCGGCGGTGGGTCGTCGTCGTCGTACTGGGTGGAAAACGGAATCACCGCTCCGTCGTCCAACACGGCGTCGTAGCTGGCCCAAATCGTGTTGCCGGGGCACACGGGTGCACCCGAAGTGTGGATCCTGACCTCCGAGATCCGAGCGACGAGGGATGGATCGGGTGCGAAGTCCGGTGGTGGACCGCTGGAACATGCTCCTGTGAGCTGTGTGACTCCCGCCAGAAACAAAGCGAGGCTCACCCCGGAATGAGAGCGCGCATTCATAACGTGTTTCTCCCTCGACCCTTGATCAGAAAGCAGTCCGATAATGTACAGCCGTGACCGGTTGCAGGCCCACCCGTTCCGATGAACGTTCTATTAACAAGCCTTAAAGGGTTGCTTACCCACCGCGAGTGTGCATTTCGCGATGAGGGTCCTCCCGCAGCCCCTGAACCTGATATAGTATTCCCCGCTTCGGTTCCGACAAGCGCTGTTCCGCGCCCCGGTCAACCCGATCCGCCCAGGAATCGGCGATGAGCGCGGCCAAATCTGCATCGGTTGCCCCAGCGCGAATTGGCCCCCTAAGGTCTACGCCGGACCGCGCATAGAGACACAGGAACCAGGTTCCGTCCGCGGTCAGTCTGCTACGATCGCAGGTGCGGCAGAACGGTTCGGTGGTTGAAGCGATGATCCCGAACTTGGTTCCATCCGGCAAGCTGAAGCGTTCCGCCGGCGCTCGTTCTGGGTTGCCGCGGCCCTGCGCCAGAGGAACAGGCCGACCCAATCGGGCGCCGATGACCTGGAGCATCTCCTTCTTAGACATGACTTGGTCCAGAGACCAGCGGGTAGCACCGCCCACGTCCATGTATTCGATGAACCGGACCTCGACCTGCTTGGCTCGGCCGAACTCCAACAGGTCAATGAGCTCGTCGTCATTGGTGCCCCGAATTACCACGGAGTTGATCTTTGTGCTCTGGAATCCGGCTGCTTGCACTACATCGATGCCGGCCAGCACGTCCGCATGTCGATCGCTACGCGTGAATTCGCGGAACCGACCAGGCTGTAAGGTGTCGAGGCTAATGGTGACTCGGCTCAGGCCCACCTGCTTCAGCTCATCCGCATACCGCGCGAGCAGCACACCGTTGGTGGTGAGCGCTATGTCCTCCACATATCCACTGCGTGACAAGAGCCGAACGAGACTACTGAGATCGTGCCTCAGCAGCGGTTCGCCTCCTGTTATCCGCACTCTCGTCATGCCCAAGCGCGCGAAGATACCTACGAGCCGGAGGTTCTCCTCGTATGTCAGTATCGACTGCCGCGGCAACCACACGTACTCCTGCTCAGGCATACAGTAGCGACACCTGATATTGCAGCGGTCGGTCACCGAGATCCGGAGGCTCCGCAGTGGTCGGCCAAGACGATCGGCTGCATTGTTGCGTAGATCAATCGGCATAGACGTCGGAACTTAGTCGAAAGCTTGTAGGGCGGTAGGGCGGTAGGGCGGTACGAAGTGAACGCTGAGAACCACTGCATGCCGTTGACAGGCCATTGACTGCAATACAGCATTCGCGGCGAGTATGTCTCACAACACCCACTCGGACGAATCGGCCAAATACACTGGAGAGAGCATGAACTGCGTCACCCCGCGGAATGTGGAGTTGCCGGCACAGTCGACCAAGCGACCCTACCGCCTAGTGCTTCTCGCACCTGCCGTAATCGTTCTGGGTATCTCGTGCAGCCCGGATGGACCTGACATATCCCCGGGCGTTTCTTGGGACCTGGCCGCGTTCCGCGCCAAGACCATCTCTAATGTGCATTACTCGCTGCAATTCAGCATACCGAGCTCAATTGACGAACGGATTGGTGGGGCGGCGGTCATAAGGCTTTCTCTCAGCGATGCGCGACACCCCTTGGTGTTTGATTTCGTCGCCCCGCCGGAAGACGTACTCGACGTGCGTGCCTCGGCCGGTCAAGTCGACTACGAGGTCCGCGACGAGCACCTGGTCATTCCCGCCGCCTCGCTGAAGGAGGGCGTCAATCAGAACGAGATCGAGTTCCTGGCCGGCGATCTGTCTCTGAACCGCAATCCGGAGTTTCTTTACACGCTATTCGTGCCTGACAGGGCGCGAACCTCATTTCCCTGCTTCGACCAGCCAAACCTGAAGGCGATCTACGCGCTCTCGCTCGAGACTCCGGCATCATGGCGAGCTGTCGCGAACGGACCCCTGACGGCGACGGATACAGTGGCGGACCGGGTCGTTCACCGATTTGTGGATACGCAGCCGCTCAGCACCTACCTGTTCTCGTTCGCTGCAGGCGAGTTTCAGGTGGAGTCGGCCGAGCGCGACGGTCGCCTGATACGTATGTACCACCGCGAAACCGAGCGAGAGAAAGTGGCACGGAATCGCGAGGCGGTTTTCGATCTTCACGGCGCGGCGCTTGCTTGGCTGGAGGAATACACCGGACTTCCGTATCCCTTCGACAAATTCGATTTCGTCTTGGTTCCTTCGTTCCAATACGGGGGAATGGAGCATGCTGGCGCCATACTCTACCGCGCCTCGAGATTGCTGCTAGACGAAACGGCCACTCAGAGCGCAAGACTCGGTCGCGCCAGCCTCATCGCCCACGAGACAGCTCATATGTGGTTCGGCGACCTCGTAACCATGAACTGGTTTGACGATGTGTGGACCAAAGAGGTGTTTGCCAACTTCATGGCTGCAAAAATCGTGAATCCGTCTTTCCCGGACATTAATCACCAACACCGCTTCTTCTTCAGCCACTACCCCTCCGCCTATGCGATCGATAGAACCAAGGGAGCCAACCCGATCCGGCAGCCACTGGAGAATCTGAACGAGGCCGGGACCCTATACGGAGCCATCATCTACCAAAAGGCGCCTGTCGTGATGCGGCAGCTGGAGCGCATGATCGGAGAACGGACATTCCAAGACGGGATACGCGAATACGTCAGCGCTTTCGCGTATGCGAATGCCACCTGGCCGGACCTGATAGAGATCCTGGACGGGCGATCGGATGAAGATCTCACTGCCTGGAGCCAGGTGTGGGTCGATGAACCCGACCGACCCATGGTCAGTACTGCCATGATTGTAGATGCCGACGGCACGCTCGACGCTTTGGAGATGACTCAGACTGATCCGTCCGGCCGTGGAAGAAGCTGGGTGCAGCATCTAGAGGTCACGCTTGGCTGGCAAGACAGCATTACCTCAGTGCCCGTCTATCTCAATTCTGGCTCGGTTCGCGTCGACGTCTCCCAGGGCACACCCGTACCGAGCTACGTCCTCTCCGCCGGTGAGGGACTGGGTTATGGCATGTTCCAACTCGACGATGTCAGCAGGGATTACCTGGTCGAGTATCTCCCGGAGATTAGTGACCCGGTAACTCGTGGAGTCGCCTGGGTCACGCTGTGGGATGCGGTGCTCGCAGGAGAAGTGGAGCCGCACGACTTTGTCGACCTCATCATGCGAGCGCTGCCGCGGGAGGACGTCGAGCTCAACATGCAGCGAATTCTCGGTTACCTGAACACGGCCTATTGGCGACTGCTGGATCCCACTGACAGACTCACAGTCGCGCCGGATGTCGAGCGTTTGCTGTGGACGCTGCTCAGTCAATCAGAGACGACGAGTCGTAAAGCAGCATACTTCTCGAGCTACAGCTCCCTGGCCCTCACCGAGGAGGGATCCGGTCGGCTGCTTCAGTTGTGGCAACGCCGCTCCCAGATCGCCGGATTACCTCTGTTCGAGCGCGACTACATCAGGTTGGCGCAGAACCTCGCCCTGCGTGAGGCTACCCGATACCAGGAGATCCTCGATGCACAGCTTGAGCGGATCGAGAACCCCGACCGACGTGCCAGCTTCGAGTTTGTGATCCCGGCGCTCTCGGCAGACCAGGCGGTCCGGGACCAGTTCTTCGAGAGCCTTGCCGACCCGGCAAACCGCGAGCACGAGCCCTGGGTGTTGACGGGGGTTGCGTTCCTGCATCACCCGCTGCGAGCAGCGTCAGCGGAGCGGTACATACTGCCGAGTTTGGAGCTGCTAGAGGAGATCCAGCGTACCGGCGACATCTTTTTCCCCAAGCGATGGCTCGACTCGACACTTGGGGGACACTCATCACCCACTGCAGCCGCCGCCGTACGTGACTTCCTGTCTGGGCGACAGGATTATCCCCCTCGCCTGCGCCTCAAGATCGAGCAGTCAGCCGACCTACTCTTCCGGGCGGCGGAGATCTTACAGGGATTGTAGTAGACTGAAACGTCCTCAAGGGAGGACACTTTGGAAGTGTAGAGGGTCGAGGGAATGCAGTTTGCGTGTCCGGGAGCCGATCGTATGTGAGCTGGTCCAATTGAAGGGTGGTGTAAACACAGACTCAGCAAGCAGTTGTGCAGCGCAACGGCCAAATGGGAACATTGGCACGGAATTGGCTATTTTATAGTAGCAGCGGGCTCAGGGTGGGCCCGCAACACGACCCCTAACTGGAGTTCGACATGACCGGGTGCATGGACAGCAGCCTCCCGGTAATATGCCGGGAACTCGACGAGACGATCGAGGCGTTGGTTCCGGCTGTCGAGGATCTGTTGCAGCGCCTATCGGATGCCGTTCCCGCCACCAGCGATGCTGAGGGGTCCGGATTCAAAGTGACAGCTCCACTTCACTTCCCGGACGGGATCGGCAAGGGACAAGTGGTAGCAACATTGTTCCGCTGGCGCGAGGCAGTCAGACTCGATGTCGAGATCGTCCACAATCGCGCTCTGGCGAAGCCCGATGGCTCTGCCTCGGATCGCCATTGTTTCTTGAACGACTTCACTGCTTCCACCAGGCTCGAGACTGGCAGCGAGGCTCTGCCGCGCGACTTCCAGCGCGAAGTAATTGCCGGTGTGTCCGCAGCCCGCGATGCAGTGCAGCGCTACAACCGGGCCAACCAGGCTCCCTGGAGCCAGATGCGAGTCGTGGCCAGGTAGAGTGATATTCACCTAGGGAAGCGGGAGGCGATCTGCCTCCCGTTTTTTTTACATCTCCACCCGCAGTGTGGATCACATGAGCCGGGCTGCAAGAAACGCCGCCGCCGTTTCCTCAGCCCAGTAGCGAGGCGCCCACGGTGGTCCGGCGGCGAATCCGACGTGACCTCCCTTGGCAGTGAACTCAATCTCGACCAGCCCGTTCTTTGTCTCCCCTAGGGCGGCAAGGGAGTCGGCCGGTAGAAACGGATCGTCGGCTGCGTGGATCAGCATGGTGGGCACCGCGATGTGGCTAACGAAA
>JBDHHP010000202.1:0-7823 GCA_039589275.1 Gemmatimonadota bacterium
GGCAGCCGGCGACGGCAGCCACAAACGAAGTGACGCTCGCGATCGGGGACAATCCAGCTGCGGGAGCGCTTTCGGGTACGGTTGCGGTCAACGCTGTGGACGGCGTGGCAACTTTCGACGGGCTTAGTATCGACAAGGCGGGGACTGGCTACACTCTGGCCGCTAGTTCCGACAACTTGGCGGGAGCCACGAGCGATCCATTCCAGGTCACTCCCGGTGCCGGCGCACAGTTGGTGTTCATGCAGCAACCAAGCGCTGCTGCGGCTGGTGCCGTCATCGACCCCGTCGTAACAGTTGCCGTCGAAGATGACTACGGTAATCTCGTGACGTCCCACAGCACACCGGTGAGAATGGCGATCAGAACCAACCCCACGGGAGGGATGCTGGCTGGGGGGACCACTGTCACACCAGTTGCTGGAATCGCTACGTTCGCCGGGCTCAGCATCGACACTCCAGGATCCGGCTACACGTTGGTAGCGTCCTCGGGCACGCTTTCGGTAGCAACGAGTGATCCTTTCGACATCTCGGCGGGCGCAGCTATGCGCCTGGCGTTCACCCAGCAGCCAAGCACGGCCGGAGCCGGTACTGTAATCAGCCCAGCGGTCACCGTGGGCGTGCAGGACGCCAGCGGCAATACCGTCACATCGTACAGCGCACCGGTGGCGGTCGCACTGGGGACCAATCCGGCCGGGGGCACGCTTTCAGGGGTCGTCGCCGTGGCACCGATCGATGGTGTGGCAACGTTCACAGACCTGAGTCTGGACTTGGCGGGGTCGGGGTACACTCTGGTGGCTTCGTCCGGCGCGCTGGCCGCAGCTACCAGCGACCCATTCGACGTTGTGGACGTAACACCCGGGACCGCCACGCAGTTGGCGTTCACCCAACAACCGAGCGCAGCGACAGCGGGGGCCGTGATCAGTCCTGCCGTCGCTGTGGCCGCTCGCGATGCCAATGGCGACCTCGTGGCTTCATACGACACTCCGGTAGGAATCGCAATCAGGGACAACCCGTCGGGGGGTACTCTGTCGGGAGGTGGCTCCGTGGTGCCGGTGGGCGCGCCTGCAACACGACTCGCCTTCAGGCAACCACCTGGAGAGACGGCGGCTGGAGGGGTGATCAGTCCGCCCGTCACAGTGGGCGTCGAGGACGCGAACGGCAATCTCGTGACGTCGTACAGCACACCCGTCGCGATAGCAGTTGGGGCCAACCCGGCTGGCGGTACCCTGTCAGGGGTCGTTGCCGTGACACCCATTGACGGCATCGCGACGTTCGCTGACCTGAGCATCGACCGGCCAGGGTCAGGATATACGTTGGTGGCTTCGTCCGGCACGTTGGACGAGGCCATTAGCAGTCCGTTCGACATCGCTCCCGCTGCATCACGCCTCTCCTTCACACAACAACCGGAAGCAACCAGAGCAGGCGCGTTGATCGTGCCCCCAGTCACCGCGTCAGTCCTGGACGCCAACGGAGACGTGGTGACCCCCTATGCGACACCGGTCGGTCTGGCAATTGGGAACAACCCGGCGGGAGGGGCCCTCACAGGAGGCGACGCCACACTGCCATCTAACGGCGTCGCCAGTTTTGATGGACTCAGCATAGACCAGGCCGGATCGGGTTATACCCTGGTAGCGTCGTCAGGCACTCTGATCGATGCAACGAGTGATCCCTTCGACGTCACATCTCAACCAGTAGGTACGGGCGAGTACTACATCTCTCCCAACGGCAGCGACAGCGATAACGGTCTCAGCTCCTCGACCCCCTGGAGGACTTTCTCGCATGCCTTCGGGCAGATGAGCAGCGGGGACAGGTTGTGGTTGATGGACGGGTCTTACGGGAGCGCGACGACCGGTACGATCTCGGACTCCGTTCCCAACGGCAGCAGCACCAGTAACATGACGATTCTTGAGAGTGTGAATGGAGCCGGAAACGTTACCCACGACGCTCGTATGAACCTGTCCAGCTCTCGATACGTCAAAATCAAGGGCGTCTACTTCCCGTCCGGGGCGGACATTGGGGGAACCAACTACATCTACCTCAAGAATAGTGGTTTCTATTCTTCGACGGACACAGCTAGTGGTGGCGCCCTAGACATGGGAGGCGCAGACTATGCGCTTGTCGAGGATTGTTGGGCTTGGGGTAGACGGCGTACGCAGGTTATGAACGACCTATCCAACAACAACGTCCTTCGGCGTGTCGTTATCCGACGTGAATCTAGTAATGCCACCGTCAATATTGGCTATCACTGCTATATGTGCAAGTACATGATGTGGCAGAACTGTATCGCCATAGACGGTGTTGGCACTAGCGCCGCCTACGCCGATTTCGGGCAGGCGACACGCTCAAGTGGCAACGGGCACGGTGGCAACAGGTACATGGGCTGTATGTCAATCAATTCTGACACGCTGGCGTGGCGGTTGGATGACAACGACGCAAGTCACATCACGGTCAATGACCCAATGGCGAAACTAGAACATTGCGCGACCATAGGATCGTCGGGCACTGGTATCTTCGTCCCTGGTGCTGGTGACGCACAGATTGAGATTGAAAAGTGCAGCGTGCATAAGTCAGGTGGCAACGCCATTGATCTGTCGTCACTCGCATCAGGTGGCTACAGTCGCGATCTCGTAGCCTACGGTAGCGGCAGCCGGGGTATACGTAGTTCATACTCAATCAACAACAGCGACAGCTATGGCTATTCTACGCCGTTTGGCAGTGGTGGTACGGGTCAGATAACGAGCAATCCAGAGAACGACGGTACGCCGGCTTCTATAGTCTACCCAGTGCGTATTGAATCTGGATCGTTGCTCGACGGTTTGGGTATTGGTGCCGACATCAGATACCGCTACGGCGTTGACGGCACCCACTACGGGGAGACTGGTTGGGACACGCTGACCGCCGTAGAGTTGTGGCCCTTCCCGAACGAAGCGTTGATACGTGCCCAGATGCGTGTAACGAGTTCGGCGGTGGCCGATCCCACTCGCGGATTCTGCGCTGACGGTGAGACGCTTACGCATTATATCTGGAACATGTTGGGCAATGGGAGCCCTTACTAGGTCTTTCACTGTCTTCATTGAGAAGGAGGTCGGCCAAGCAGATTTCGGGCACCGTTGCCAGATAGGGTCACGCGATCGCTCGGACACGCCTGAAGACACACGGTCTCGAGGTGGCCTACCGATACGGCACAGGTATTGCTATCCTCCCAATACTCATGCTGCCCTTGAAAGATACCCGCGGGAAACGCGACCTACTGGCGCATTTCATTTGCCGTACCGGCTTGATCCGCGGCGCCGAACTCAATCCTCTCAACCGTGCGCGGTTGACCGTGTTGGCCTACCACCGCGTGCTCAATATCGATGAGCCATCGTACCCGTTCGACGAGAACACCGTTAGCGCGTCACTCGATGAATTCGATTGGCAGATGCGCTACATCAAGACTCACTATGATGTACTATCGTTTGCCGAGCTGCTAACCGCTCTCGCCGATCGGCATCCACCTCCACGACCGCTCATCGTGACCTTTGACGATGGGTACAGAGACAACTACACCCACGCATATCCCATCCTGAGACTCCACGATCTGCCCGCAACAGTGTTCCTGGCAAGTGGGTACATCGGAAAGAACGAGCCGTTTTGGTTCGAGAAGGTAGCCTACTGGATGAAATCCGGATCCCTGCAGCGGTTCCGCTTTGGTATGGGCCCCACAGTCCAACTGCCACTGGGGACCCAGCGGCTGCAGTCGCTGCGGACTGTAATGAACACACTATACCTCGCTAACGAGCGGGAGCACGCCAGATTGATGGGACAGTTGGAGGAACAGTTCCCAGTGTCCCCGCGTGACCGACATCTGGTGGCCACACTCTCATGGGACGACGTCCGTGAGATGCATCAGGCGAAGATCGAGTTCGGTGCGCACTCCGTCTCGCACCTCAACCTAGCCAGGTTGTCGAAGGCACGCCTCAGAAGGGAGTTGGAGGACTCGAAGAGCACAATCGAACGCGAAATAGGATCCCGCGTGCTTGCCCTAGCCTACCCGATCGGGCGCAGTTTCGCCTACAACGAAAGGGTCAAGGCCGTTGCCCGACAGACACAGTATAGCTTTGCTGTCACATACGACTCGGGAGTGAACCGGCTGCGGGCACTCGACCGCTATGGAATTCGCCGCGTGCGCATCGAGCGTTGTGTGAGCTCACACATGTTCCGCGCAATGGTCAATATCCCACGGTTCTTTTTACAGTACCCCTAATGTCTGGGCCATCGTCAGGCACAACGCAACTCGATCGGAAGATCGGACCGAGCATTCCGGACTGGGCCCGAGTGGTCGCGGCATCAGCCGATTGGGATGTTGCGATGGAACGGATATTCTCAGCTCGGCCACACAGTGGTCATCGGATCCTGACCATCATGCGAGAGTTCTACACAGCCTGGCGCCTCGTGTTCGGTGCTGGAGGCTGGGATCGCGTCCTGTGCTTCGACGTACGACTCGGCACCATGGCGCTGGCACTGGCGCGCTCGTGCCTCCATTTGAGCATCGTCGGGTTCGACCCCAACATGGTGCACGCTGCTGCGGTGAGACTCAGGAGCGCCGGTGCATCCAACTTCGACTGCAACGTGCTTGATCCCGATGGCGGACAACTGCCCTTCCCGAATGAGCATTTCGATGCTGTCGTCGCCGAGGACCTAGGAGCCACCCTAGCTCCAGACGGGATTTCCGTCGGCAAGAGGGACCGTCAGCCGGATTGGATCTGCCGGGAGACACACCGCGTTCTCAATCCCAGCGGCATAGCCTGCTTCGCCTTCCGAAGGCTCCTCAGTTATCGAGCAGTTCTCCCCGAGTTCAGCGCTCACTCTCGTTCACGGTCGTTCTTCTCGCGACGCATCCGTCAGTCACTTGTTGAGGCCGGCTTCAGTAGCCCTACAGTGTACCCAATGATACTCGACCGGGATTGGGTACGGCAGATCGTACTGGAGGACCCCTACACAGCGACTCCGGCGTTCCGGCTTCGTGGAAACCTCAAGGCCTATCTGTTGGGTCGAACTCTAGGAAGGGCTGCCACGCCCGGCGTTGCGATCGTTGCGCGTAAGGATCAGGCACCGCCGAGGTTCTTCGACAACCTGTTAGAGGACCTGAAACAGGTTGGTGCCCTTACGCCGAAGACGGGCGACCGCGCCGTGGTGAGGCGCTTCTACGTAAACGCCAGTAATGCCATCTTGACGGTTGGTCGTCGTGGCGAGCAGCACGGGGAGTGTGTCGTTGTGTTGCCCAGCTCACGGGACAGCCTTGAACGGCGCAGTCGCGAAGCGGCAATACTCTACAAGCTAGACATGGCAGATCTCCCGATTAGTCCCTTCGTGCCAAAGCCACTAGGAGAGGGAGCCATCGACGGTCAACAGTATTTGGTGTTGTCCGAGATTCGAGGTATTGCAGGAAGCGGGGGCATGCGCCGTACCAAAGAGATGACTCGGCGCGCGACCGCAATACTCACAGCTTTCCACAGCAGCACGGCCCGACAGCGCGTCGTCGACGATGCTCTTTTCAACAGGTTGATTGCGCAGCCGCTGAATATCGTAGAGCGTCAACTCGGCCCAGAGTCTCGCCACACGCTTGGCAAGATCGGACACGCGATGCGCGAGCGCTTGTGGGACCGCAGCCTCCCCACCGTGTGGACTCACGGAGACTATAAGATTGAGAACGTGCTGTTTGACCGCCGCTCTCTGGCGGTGCGCGGTGTCATTGACTGGGACCTCTCACAGGAGGAAGGCCTACCGCTTCTCGACCTGCTCTACCTCATCGTGTACAATCGCACGGTCGCCGAGCACCAGCGGATCGAGCCCGTCGTGCTCAACACCGTACTGCCCGCCGCTTTCACCGCTGAAGAGATCGATCTTTGCGCAGGGTACACCCGTGCTCTTAGCCTTCGCCCAGAACATGTGGAATCACTGCGGCCATTCTTCTGGATACATGGTATCGCCTACCGATTACGGATACTACAGCAGGCGCACGACGTAGTTGCCCGTTGGCTGGCCGTATCCGAAGCAGTCGCAGAGAGGCTCAACGATCGTGCCTGACGCGCAACTCGGCCGGTTTTTCAAACACTCAGCAGTGTATGCCGTTGGGAATCTCATATACCGTGGCGGGGCTTTCCTCCTCATTCCGCTATACGTCAACGTCCTGTCACCCTCGGAGTACGGCACTGTCGAGCTATACTATCTCACTTCGAGCATCTTCCAACTCCTGTTTGCTTCGGGCGTCGCGCACGCGTCTCTCCGGTACTACTTCGAGTACGATCGTGACGAGGATCGCAACGCTGTCATCAGCACAGCGCTCATAGGGAGCTTCTTCGTCATGTCGGTGGGTGCTGGGGCGCTGTGGTTTGCTGCGCCAGGCATCTCCCAGCTGCTGTTCGCGACTGACACGCACATACTGGCGCTCCGCCTTGTGCTCTGCAGCATTGTGCTCGAGACGTCGAGAGAAATCAACTTGGCCTTCCTGCGGGCACGGGAGCGATCGGGCTTCTACGTGGTCGTTGCGATCACGCAGCTGGTCGTGCAGGTCGGGGCCAACGTTACAACAGTAGTAGTCCTGCAAATGGGCGTCCTCGGCATCGTGATCGGCAATCTCATCGCTACCGTCTCGGTCTGGGCACTGCTGAGTGTGTCGTTCTTCCGAAATCACGGCTGGCAGCTGAAGTGGGCGCTGTTCCGGCCTGTGCTCGTCTACGGGGCACCGCTCATGCTGTCCGGCATCACTGAGGCCATCCTCCGCAGCTCTGACCGCTATCTTCTCAACGTGCATGCGGGCCTCGCGACCATCGGATTGTATGCCCTCGCTCTCCGGTTTGCACAGCTACCCATGACCTTTGTGCTTGACCCGTTCACCAAGAGCTTTGGGCCTTTTCGATTCGCCATCATGGATCGGGCAGATGCGGCTGAGACATATTCGCAAATTCTGCGCTACTATCTCTTCGTTGCTAGCCTGGTCTTTGTTGGTCTCTCTGCCTTCAGCGGTGAACTCGTGCAGTTGGTCTCGGCGAGCTCCTACCAGAGCGCTGCGGCCATCGTACCTCTAGTCTTGATTGCCCCCACGATACGGGGTGTGAACTATGTGATGCAGACTGGCATCTACATCTCGAAACAAACGAAGTACATCTTCTACATCAACGCAGCAACAGGCCTCCTACTGCTCGGGCTCAACTTCACGCTGATTCCGCGTTGGGGTGTCTACGGCGCCGCAATCGCCGTCGCCATCAGTTGGATCGTGAAGCTCACACTAACGCATGTGACCTCTCAGCGTGTCCATCCGATCACATATGATTTCTCTGGGACTCCAAAGATCGTCGTTCTCGCTATCGCCGCTACCATTGCCGCACTTGGCTTGCCAGAGATGCACTTCGCTCTCCTACTCGGTTTGAAGCTGACTATCGTTGCCGCCTACGTTCGACTCGCTATACCACTGGACCCGGGTCAGAAGCTTGGCGATCTAGTCAAGGTATTTCGAAGGACCGAGGCCAGCAGCGTCTCACCAGATATGCCGAGTACTGCATGATCGCGTCTGTGGATCATGTATGGTTGCGTGTCTTGCAGCCCAGATCGGCGGCGTCGTGTATGCGATGTGCGGATCATCGGTCGACTCGATTCTGCACGTCCTTGTCCGACCGAAGGCCGGCAAACTGGACCACGATGCACCTGGGTGAAGCGAGTGGAGGGCGACGACGGCACATAACGGAGGCCTTCCAGCATGCCTGACCGCCGAGGACCTCTTCACCTCCTCACCGACAGGGCAAGCGACACGCATTGGAGGAACGTCCTGGCGGAGACAGACGACC
>JBDHHP010000203.1:0-6854 GCA_039589275.1 Gemmatimonadota bacterium
AGAACGACGGTGGTAAACCGCTGCGGCTGGGATGAGGGCAACGGCGGGAAGCAGGGCCATCCAGCGCGGGCCGAATAGCAAGACGGTCATCGGCCACCACACATCGCTCAGCTTCCACAACGCCGGCCAAGCGAGCCACAGTGCGGCGAGGTACAGCCATGCCAGCCAAATGGTACGCCGCGCGGCCGGCTTGGGTGCGGATATCCGGTAAGCGATACGGACGATGGCCACGACGCGGCGAACGCGTGTTGGGTCCGCCTTAGTCTTACAGACGGGGCATCGCGCACTGCGCCAAAACCGCTTGGGATCCAGTCGTACCTTGTGCTTCTTGCTGGCGCAAGGCACGACTAAGCTGAGCGATGGAGCCATGGCCGCCAGGTACCTGTTTGCTAGGTCTTAGTCTTCTTGGTGCCGGCTTGGTCGTCGCTCATGATCTGTTGGAGGAAGGCTGCGAGATCTTTCCGAGACATAGTTCCTCCCTGTTAACTCTTCTCAGTGCCCCCAGTGACGAGCACCGGCCCTGAGAAGCCCGTTATGACCGACTCGATCGCCTCATCTGACAGAATGGGACTGTGCGCCGGGACCACCATGGCGTCGGCTCCATAGAATCGAGCCAGCCGCACCAGCCGCGGAGCGTCGGCCGGGGTCAAATGGCGACACTGTGCCTTGAGATTGTCGGCCGCGACGACCTCGCTCGCAAGCGACGCCAACTCCTGCGCCAGTTCGCGCGTTTCCGATATGCACAGCACGATTACCTCGGGTCCGTAACCGCGGGTCAGCTCGATACCGGTGGCAAGCGCTCTATGGCCGGCATCCGATCCGTCGAACACGACTGCGACTGGCCCAATGATGTGTCGTATGTGAGAGTGAACCAGAACGCTACCACGGGCGGCAGTGGCGATCGCACGCGCGTTGGAGCCGAGTCCAAGCCGGGCAGCAAGTGAACGACCACCCTTACCCAAGCTGAGCAGATCCGCATCACGCAGCGCGTCAAGCAACTCTTCCTTGACCGAGCCGCGCGCGACCTCGAAAGAAGACCTGACACGCAGCCGCTGCACGGTGCTTTCGAACGCCTTTCGCGCGCGCTCAGCTTGCGAGTGGAACTGACGCTGTATGTCTTTGGCATCGATGGCACGGAAGGACCCCGAGTGTGATCCAACCTCGCCGGCAAACGGGAGCGTGGCCATGCGAAGCAGGTCGGTATCCTCGACGAACACCCCGAGGATCTCCGCGTCCCACCGAGCGGCGAGCTCCGCTGTTGCCTCCAGCGCGGCAAGGCTCGTCGGGGACGCGTCGATGGCGATTACAATCCGCTTGATTCGCATCTAGTTGTTCCCGGCTTCGCCAGTTGACTCTGGCTCGGCATCTTCTGCGTCGGCGCCCTTGGCGCCAAAGGCACGTCGCTTTTCGGCGAACTCCATCAGCCTTTCTTCTACCAGTCGATTGAGAGTTCCTGGCGGGTACTCGCCCGACTCGTCTCTGGCCGCGGTGGGCATGCCGGTCAGCAGTTCCAGACCTTGATCGACCGTCTCGATGGGATAGATGTGGAACCGACCAGCCGCGACGGCGTCGACCACGTCCCGACGCAACATCAAATGGCGTACGTTGCTCGCGGGGAGTATGACACCCTGGTTCCCTGTCATGCCCTTGGCTCGGCAGATATCGAAGAACCCCTCGATCTTCTCGTTGGCGCCGCCAATCGCCTGAACCTGTCCGTGCTGGTTCACCGATCCGGTGACGGCCAGCGACTGCTTGATGGGTACTTCGGCGATTGCCGAGTGCAGTGCAAACAGCTCGGCCGCGGAGGCGCTGTCGCCGTCGACTCCGCCGTAGGACTGCTCGAATACGAGACTAGCAGAGAGGGAGAGCGGCCTGTCTGGTGTGTAGTGAGCGCCGAGGTAGCCTGCCAGTATGAGCACACCCTTGGAGTGAATTGGACCACCTAGCTCGACTTCGCGTTCGATGTCAACGACGTTGCCCTGTCCCAACCGGACCCGTGCCGTGAGTCGGCTGGGCTGTCCGAAGGCAAAGTTGCCCATCATGAGCACCGAGAGGCCGTTCACCTGACCGACTTTCGCACCTTCTACATCTACCATTACGGTGCCGTGCACGATCTGCTCATGCACACGCTCCCGGATTCTGTCTGAACGGTGTATCTGAGCTTCAATTGCTTGCTCGACGTGCTGTGCCGTCACCGTTTCGCCGCCATTGAAGCCGGCAAAGTAGTCGGCCTCGCGCAGTAGGTCATGAACCTGTCCAATGCGCGCGGTCAGTTTTTCTTGGTCGCCGGCAAGACGAGCGCTCTGTTCGAGCATCCGAGCTACGGCCGTGCGATCGAACGGTCTCAGCCTGTCCCTTCGGGCTAACTCTGCCAGCAAACGAACGTATCCCTCACGATTGTCGGCCGAGGCTTCCATCTGGGAGTCGAAGTCGGAGGCAACCTTGAACAGCTCTTCGAAATCGGGGTCGTGCTGCGCGAGCAGGTAGTACAGCATTGGCTCGCCCAACAACACGACTTGCACGGTCAGCTCGAGCGGCTCGGGATCGAGTGAGACGGTGCTCACCATGCTCAACGCCTGTCCCAGCGACTCGATGCGCAATCGGTGTGATTCTAACGCGCGCTTCAGAGCATCCCAGGCGTAAGGCGTGCTCAATAGCTTATGCGCGTCAAGCATCAGATAACCACCGTTGGCTCGATGCAGCGATCCTGCCTTGATATGGTTGAAGTTGGTGGTGAGTGCGCCGAACTGCGCCATATGCTCGATGCGACCGATGAGATTGTCGTAGGTGGGATGATCCTCGTGCACGACCGGCGCACCAGTTGCGCCTTTGTTGTCGACAACGAGATTGACATGGTACTTAGTGAACGCCAGGTCAGGGTCCTGTCCGCGACCGGCCGCTCCGGCTGATCTCTCCTCCGAAGATTCGCTCTGTTGCACCAGCTCACGTGCCCTATCGACCACGTCTTGCTGCACCGATTCGAGATAGAAAGCCACGTCCTTCAGCGCTTCATATTTCTCCTTCAGCTCCAACACCAAGGGCACCACCGCTGCCTCTGCAACCTCTTGTTCCAGCTCGTCGACCTTGGTATGACGATCTCTGTCCCAGCTCGGCATTTGACGCAGGGCCTTTTGCGCCTCTTCCTGAAATGCTTCCACCTTCTTCTGGATCTCCTGTTGCTCCTCCTCCGGCAGCTTGCGGAAGTCGTCCCCCGACATCACCTCTCCCTCGCGCATCGGCGCGAATGCCATGCCGACTGGACTGCGGAGTAGCACCAGGCCTGCTTCTTTGGCCCGTTCCTCGATGTCCTGCAGCTCCTCGCGGGGACGCTCCTTGAACTCATCCTCGATCACCTGGCGTCGATTCTGGTACTCTTCACTCTCGAATGCGCTTGTGAGTGCGTCTTTCACGCGTTCGGCCAGCTTGGTCATGTCGCGTCGCAGCTGATGTCCGCTGCCAGCGGGTAGTAATAGCAGCCGGGGCTTGTCGGATTCATCGAAGTTGTGGACGTAGCATACGTCCGGTGGGACGGGGCGTTGCGCCGCGTGTTTCTCCAGGTATTGCCGCACAACGGAGTGCCTACCGGTACCCGGTACGCCGAGCGCGAACATGTTGTAACCCTCGCGCGCGATCCCCGCGGCGAACTCGATCGCCGCAACAGCGCGTTCCTGACCAATCGTTCCTGTCAGGTCGTCCAGATCACCTGTGGTCTCAAAGCTGAATTCAGCAGGATCGTACTTGCGGTACAGCGCCGCCGGTCCCAACTCCTCCACTCTAAGTGTTGCCACTCGCTCGAGCCTCCGTGTTTGTCGTCTAACTCCCGCTCTGGTCCGCCCTCTTCCGCCCTCTTCCGCCCTCTACCGTCCCTCACCATCTTCCACCGTCTCCCACCGTCCTTCACTGCCTCTTCCCGCCGCCGTAATTTACACTCACGAGACCCCGAGGCCGACTTCGAACTCTCATTAGTCCACGCACCCGACTCCCACCGCGAGGCCAGTCGTATGGGTCAGACCTCAGACGTAGTGATCATTGGCGCAGGTATCATGGGGTGCAGTGCCGCTTTCCACCTCTCCCAACGCGGTCTCGACGTGACGGTGCTCGAGAAGGACACGGTGGGTGCAGGCGGAACGGGAAGGTCGTCCGCCATCATTCGACAGCACTACTCCAACGAGCTCACAGCGCGTATGGCCGTCCACAGCCTGCGGGTGTTCGAGAACTTCGCTGATGTTGTTGGCGCTGAGTGCGGGTTCCGACGGACTGGGTGGGTGGCGTTGGCGTCGGAGGGAGACAAGGCGGGTCTAGAGTCGAACGTCGCTTTCCAACAGGGACTCGGAATCAACACTCGTCTGGCGGGACTGGAAGAGCTGCGCGAGATGGTTCCCGGAGTGAGTACCAGTCAGGTAGCCGGAGTCGCGTATGAGCCCGATAGCGGGTATGCCGATCCGCACCTGACGGTGAATGGCTACGCTGATGCGGCGCGCCGTCATGGCGCAAAGATCTTGGTGAACAGGTGTGTCACGAGTGTCCGGATGGCAGCAGACAAAGTGGTCGGTGTCGAGGCCGGCGGCGATGTCTACAATGCTCCGGTGGTACTCAACTGCGCGGGACCATGGGGTCGTAATGTCGCGCGGATGGTCGGTGCCGATGTACCGATCGAGTCGTGCCGTGTACAGGTGGCCGTCTTCCGCCGGCCGCCGCAGTACACCGCCCACCCGGTGGTCATGGACTTCATTCAGGGCGCTTACCTGCGACCGGAGACGGGGAACCTCACGTTGGTAGGTTCCATAGACCCCGCCGAGGCCAACGCCATAGTGGATCCGGACGATTACCCCGAGCACGGTGAGGACCAATTCGTTGCTGAGATGGCGGAGATGTTCGTCAAGCGATGCCCGCCGATGGATCAAAGCGAGAGCACCACCGCCTATGCCAGCCTCTACGACGTTACGCCCGATTGGCACCCGATAGTCGATGAAGTACCAGAGGGAAGTGGGTCGTTCATTTGCTCGGGTTTTTCAGGCCACGGATACAAGCTGGCCCCGGCCATCGGCGTGATGGTGGCTGACCTGATCACGGGGGCCGAGACACCCGAGTTCCCGGCGGATCTGTTCCGGGCAGAACGGTTCGCCACTGGTGATCTAGTGCGGGGAAGATATGAGTACAGCATTGCGGGCTGACTGCATGCCGAGGCGCGGGCGCAGTGGCACGATCTAGCTCTGACGTCATCGTTGTCGGCGCCGGTGTGATAGGCGTCTGCACGGCGTACTACCTGGCGCGTCGCGGTGTCGCAGTGACGGTGATCGAACGCGACGAGGTGGGGCAGGGTGCATCCTATGGCAACGCCGGGTGCATCGCCGCGGGCCACGGCCCGATGAACAAGCCGGGGCGGATCAAGCAGGCGGTCAAATCGCTGGCAGACCCACTCAGTCCTCTCTACGTGGCACCACGATTCGACCCGAGTCTAGTCAAGTGGCTGTGGGAGTTCGCGCGACACTGCACCGAGGAACACGTTGAGCGCGCCATGCGGGTTCTGGGGCCATTGGGTCACCGTTCCATCGCGCTGTTCCAAGAACTGCAAGCTGACGAGCAACTCGACTGCGATTGTCGATTGGACGGTTACTATGACATCTTCCTGACTGAGACTGCGCTCGGCGCCGCCGAGCGAGAAGCTGCCATCATGCAGCAACAGGGGTATGCGGTCGAACGGGTCAGCGGTGATGAACTGCGGTACCGGGAACCGGCCGTACACGACGCTGTCGTTGGCGGCGTGTTCTACCAGGAAGCCGGCACGGTTGATCCCTATCGGTTCGTGACCGAGCTGGCGAGCCGGGCCGCGCGGCAAGGCACTAGGTTCGTCAGCGGCACCGAAGTGGTGGAGCTGACAAAGAGCCACGGGCGAGTGACCGGGATTCGGCAGGCGGATGGAGATAGCGTGAGCGCGGACGCGGTCGTTCTGGCAACCGGGGCGTATTCCAAGGGGTTATTGCGAAAGCTCGGTCTGAGACTGCCACTTCAGCCAGCCAAGGGATATCATCGCGACTGCCTCCCTCGCGAAGGGGTGACGCCGAACGTGCGAGCCACCTGCATGTTGGGCGAGAAGTCGGTGTTCTGTACCCCCATGAGCGGCCGAGTACGGTTCGCCGGCACTCTCGAGTTCTCAGGACTCAACCACGACATCCGCCGTCCCAGGCTGGAACAACTCACCAATGCAGCCCGACTCTATCTCCAGGGTATGGGAGACGCGGAGGCCACGTCCGAGTGGTGCGGGCTGCGCCCCTGTTTGTCAGACGGGTTGCCGGCCATCGGTCCCGTTCCGAGCCATGACGGTTTGTTCGTGGCGACCGGGCACGCGATGCTGGGTCTCACATTGGGCCCGGTCACGGGAGAGTTGATGGCGAGGATGGTCTTCGGTGACCCAACTGAGATTGACGTGGGGCCGCTCAGTCCAGGCCGGTTCTGAGAGCTCAGGAACAAGCAGCGGAGCCTGGGGTGACTTCTGGAGACTATTATTAGCAATACACAACGCCATATTGCCCGGGCTGTCGCGCCGACACCGCGTTGGGGTACCGGCGTGGCCAGTGGGGCGATTCTGGTGATCAGCAGCTCGGGCTGGTAGCAGTCGCGATCAACGAATCGCGGCCGCGGGCCGGCCGCCTTCCTATGCGTCTGATATCTCGTAACCCCGTTCCCTGATATGGTCTACGATACGGAACAGGTGTTCGAGGGTCTTAGCATCTGCCTGGGGCCCTGGGTGACGCACATAGGCGGACGTGAACACTCCCCGCCTGACCAAGATGTGTTTCCTGAGCGACACACCGATACCGGGCTGGAATTCTAAACGGATCAAGGGCAGGATA
>JBDHHP010000204.1:0-6783 GCA_039589275.1 Gemmatimonadota bacterium
GGCGGCGAGTCGGCTTGGATGTTCGCTCGTCTGCTCGCGACGATACACGGATTCTTGGGTGCCACAGACTTCACCATTGTGCCCTATCAACTCGGATTTGAGAATCAAGAGGGGATCGAATCCGGGGCCTTCTGGTTCTACCAGAAGTTAGGCTTCTGGCCCAGCGACAGGGCCGCGCGGAAACTGGTCCGCTCCCAGTTGGCTCGGATCAAAGCGAAACCTGGGTACCGCAGCTCGCCCGACATGCTGGAGCGCCTTGCCAGCCAGCCGGTCTTCTTCCATCTGGGCGAGCGCAGAGACGACTTGATAGGTCTGTTTCCTTACGCCAACCTGGGTCACAAGGTCACACATTGGCTCGCGTCGCACGGTGACTCGGTCACCGCGGCCAGGCGTGCGGCGGCGCGCGAAGCCCAATCGTTGCTGGGTGTGCGACGCCGCTCCTCCTGGCCAGTTGCGGAGCGTCGGGCGTTCGATACTTGGGCTCCTGTAGTTGTGCAGTTGCAGGGGCTCACACGCTGGGGCACCGCGCGGCGCCGTGAACTGGTGCGTGTACTGCGCGCTAAGGGAGGGACCCACGAAGTCCGCTTCGTCGAGCTATCGAACCAGCACCATTTGTTCCGGCGGGCGTTGCAGAAGCTCTGCCTTTCTTGAACCAGTCGGCGCGCTCGAGCCCCAGACGCAAACGATCCATGCGGCGACCGACTTACCTGAGTGAGCCGCGTGTAATCACTCTTCGTCTCGCATCTGAGTTGGACTCGCTCTCATAATTGCCAAGCTCGTCGCGGATCTCTAGTGCGGTCACATCACGGTCGCATGAAGCGACGCCACGGGAAGTAGTTTCGTTCTTCGGCTCACTACCGCCGATTAGGACTTCGTTAGAATCCTCTAATAGGCCGGCTCTTCTCTTCCAGCAGCGGGTAGTTTCTCCCGTCCACCGCAAGTTGGAGGGAGATCATGTCGAAAAGTATGTCCGCTGTTGCCGCGACCCTGATTGTTGTGTTTGGCGCCTGTGAAGATCAGGGTCCCCAAATACCCACGGTAGCCGTCACGTTGCAGAACCTCATGACGCTCGATCCGGCCACGGAAGGCTCGTACGAAGGCTGGGTCATCGACGGCGCCGGAGCTGCGATTTCTACCGGCAAGTTCGTGCTGCCCGCTGACGGGCGGTACAGCTTCGAAAGCCCCGTTGCCGATCCGGCCATGTTCGTGCTGACGGTCGAACCGCCTGGAGATGCCGACGACGTTCCGTCGGATCAGAAGATCCTGGGCGGTCCGTTCATCGGCGGCATGGCGACAATCACGGCGCTCGGATTCGTGAGCGCCAGTGCGAGCGCGGACTTCGGCGGTAGTCCCGGCACGCACGTTCTGCTGACTCCCACGACGGCGACCGCGACCGACGACGACGGTGGCATCTGGTTGCTCGATCCTTCCGGACCGGCGGCAACCGTCACGCTGCCCGAGCTCGCTGATGGATGGGTCTATGAAGGCTGGGCCGTCAACCTGCCGGGAACGCCGAATCAGACTGCCATTTCATATGGGAAGTTTCGGCCACAGGCAGGTGGAAGCCTGACCGGGCGTGATAGCGACGCTGCGGGTCCGCTGTCAGGAGCGCCCGGAGATCTCGCGGCCGGGCCGCCGTTCCCAGGTGGCGACTTCGTGATGACCAACGGCAACGCCGTGCCTGGCGGATTGGCGGTCCCGTTTGACTTCAATGGCGATGACGTCGTGATGGGGGACAGTGAATGGATGCACGTCATCTCGATCGAGCCGGCCTTCGACGAGGGGGAGGACACGCTCGATGCAATACCGTTCCAGCTCAAGCCGTTCGGCAACGCTTTCGGCGACGGCGGGCCGACTGATTCGCGGATGATAACGGCACTCAATCCACTGCCGAGTGGTGTTGCAGTGATCGAGAACTAAACAACGGGAGGCAGTCCATCACCGATGACCGCCCGGCGCTGTGCCGGGCGATGTGCTTTGGTACTGGACACCACCTGTGATCCGACGTCGGACACCGTCACACCGAGCGCAAAGGGCGTAGACACCCCCTAAAGCGTGTATCCGCCCTCCTCCCGCTCGAGCGCGCAGGCGCCCGCCAGACTGTTCCTTGAGTATCTGTCCGGTGGGAAACAAGGCGTGCGCCGGACAGCCCGCGACGAGACGTGGATCACTGTCCTAGTACAGGGCGATAGCCTTCTGGACACTCTCCCCGAGCAGCATGGCTCTGCCTGAAACGGAGTGATTCATCAGAACGACCGTACCGGTGGAGGCCGACTTGTTGAAACCAATGTAGGCGCCATACCCGCTCGTCCGGCCTCCTTTATAGGTGACTACCTGCCCGTCGTCCAGCTGCTTCGTGTACCAGTCCAGGCCGGATTCGCCCCAATAGTCCACTAGGAACCGCGGGTCCTGGGCGTACTCCATAGCGTTGCTGAGAGGCGTGACCGTCGAGCCCATGTTGGCGTTCAGGTACACCAGCATATCGTCCAGCGAGGACTTGATGAACCCCGCGCCCTGGTAGATGTCCTGGGCTGTGTAGTTGGGTGTGACCGTGCGGCTTGAGCTGTGCCCCAGGGCGAGATTCGCTTCCTGAGCTTCAGTGAAGAACAGCGAGCTACTCTCCATTCCCAGGACATCGAAGATCTCACGTGTCACGACCGTCTCGTACGACGTGCCGTCGATCAGACCAATGATGTGCCCAAGCAGCCCCACGCCGGTGTTGGAATACAGCCAATCCGAGCCGGGTGTGAACTCCAGCGAACAGTAGTCCGTCAGATAGTCGTAGACATGATCCGTGGTGTACGCCGCGTAGAAATTGAGGTCGTCGTACCCCGGCGGCTTCGGATAGTCCGAGTCCTGTATCTGCTTGGGGAGACCCGACCGATGGGTGGCCAGTTGGATGAAGCTGATTTCCACTCCGTCCCTGGTTGGCAGCGTTACTCGATCGGCCGGCAGATAGGCCTGCACGAGCTCGTTCGGGTCCAGAGTGCCATTCAAGACCCGTTGAGCCAGCAGCGTCGTTGTGAAGGTCTTCGTAATGGAGCCGATCTCGAAGACAGAGTGGCGGTCCGGTGGATCGTTGGCACCGAAGCGCTTAGTGCCGTACGACAGGACGAGTGTCTCTCCTGGCCGGACCACACCGACCATCGCCCCCACCCCGACGTACTCCTCGGCAAGCTCACCGATGGCCTCTGTAAGGGTCGCAGCCTCGGGTCCCGTGGGAGAATCAGAGGAGTCGCAGCCGACCGCGACCAGGGCAGCAAGCAGTGCCGGCGCAGCGATCAGGCAGCGAGCGAGTGCGCCTCCAGTCAGATGGTCAGCGCCCGCGACCGCTTGCCTGGCCTGACCGCCACTGCTCCGCCCATGTGGCGTGAATTCCGCCACGGCCTGAAGGTAATATTCCTCGCCCAATTGCATTCACTGAGCCTCGGTAGTACAGCACACCAACGACACGGACGATCTGGTTGTTTCCTACCAATGCTGACTCCATTGATCCGGTCCCGCGCCGGGCGCCGCGAAACGCCCGGGGGTGGGTCAACTACCATCGCTCTCGCGCTATCGGGTCACCACACCACTAACACAGGGGCATGCCTCTCTGTCGTCGTGCCGTCGCCGAGTTCACCGCTACTGTTGTTGCCCCAGCAGTAGGCGCCACCCTCCGTCGTGACGCCGCAGGTATGTTCGTCTCCGGTGCTCACCAGCAGGAAGCCGGTCAAGACCAGGCCTGGGTTGTTGCGCTCCGTTGTGGTGCCGTCTCCTAGCTGGCCGTGGTCGTTCCCTCCCCAACAGTAGGCGCTATTGCCAGTCGTGACGCCGCAGGTGTGAAACAGTCCGCCGTCAACGGAGGCGAAAGTGAACCCCCCTGAAGCGACGGCGGGACTGCTCCGGTTCGCGGTTGTGCCGTCACCCAACTTGCCGTTGGTGTTCCACCCCCAGCAATACGCACTCCCAGCACTGGTAACGCCGCACGTGAGGGCGAGTCCGGATCCTACGGTGGCAAAGCTCAATCCACCCGAGACCTGGACTGGCGTGTGGCGTTCTGTCGTCGAGCCGTCGCCCAATTGACCGGCACTGTTCCCTCCCCAGCAGTAGGCGCTGCCACCCGCCGTCAGGCCGCAGCTGTGATCATCGCCAGCAGTGGCCATATCGAAACTGAAACCTCCCGACACTTCGGTCGGACTGTTCCGTTCCGTTGTGGTCCCATCACCCAGGCGGCCCTGGTCATTCAGTCCCCAACAATAGGTGCTACCTCCCGAAGTGACCCCACAGGTGTGGCTCTCTCCCGCGGTCACCGAAGCGAAGCCGGCGGACACCAGGATCGGGCTGCTCTGGCCCGTCGTCGTACCGTCGCCCAATTGACCATTGTCGTTTGAGCCCCAGCAGTAAAGGCTGCCGCCGGTGGTCACACCACAGCTGTGGTGTCCCCCCGCACTCACAGTCGCAAACGGCAACCCTCCGGAGACAAGAACGGGGCCGCTACGGTTGGTCGTTGTACCATCACCCAGCTGGCCGTTGTCGTTCAGTCCCCAGCAATGGGCGTTCCCGTCGTCTGTGACAGCGCACGTGTGATAACCGCTGGCAGAAACCGAGACGACCTGTGTGACGCTCAGCACCGCATTGTCTGATACCGCGTCGGCCGTCGCCGTGATTGTCGTTTCGCCATTGGCTACCGCAGTTGCTAGACCTGCGTCAGTTACCGTCGCAACCCCGGCAGCTGAAGATTCCCACGAGAACGCTTGGCCTACGATAGCGTTGTCGTTCGCGTCCCTAGCGACAGCGGTGAACTGAAGTGTGGTGTTCAGTCCGACGAGAGTGTCTGCCGTAGGAGTGACCTCTACCGTCGAGACGACTTGTGCCACTGTCACCGAGGCCGTGCCATCAGTGGCATCAGTGGTGGCGGTGATCGTCGCGGTCCCGTTGTTCACTGCGGTTACCAGACCTGCAAGGTTGACTGTTGCCACACCGGTTGCGGACGATCCCCAAGTGAACGTCTTGCCGACGATCTCATGACTATTGGCATCGAGCGCGGCAGCGGTAAGCTGCACGTTTGCGCCGAGCGCTGTGAGGCTCGAAGTAGGAGGTGTCACGGCGACCGTCGCTGTCTCTTGAGCTACTGTCACGTCGGCATCACCTGACACACCGTCGGCAGTCGCCGTGATGGTGACTACGCCGTTCCCAACGGCGGTCACTAATCCTGACGCGCTCACGGTCGCGATGCTCTCGTCGGACGAATCCCACGTAAACGTCTTGCCTGCGATCGTGTTGCCATTGGCGTCCCGCACTACCGCCGCGAGTTGGACTGTCTCGTCGAACGAGACCAAACCCGACGTGGCCGGCGTTACGGTGACGGTCGAGACCTCCTGAGAGACTGCCACGTTCGCGTCACCCCCAACACCGTCAGTCGTCGCCGTAACTGTGGCCGCCCCATTTGTCACTGCTGTGACCAATCCTGACGCGCTCACCGTCGCTATGCTCTCATCAGACGACTCCCAAGTGAACGTCTTGCCGGCAATCGCATTGCCGTTTGCGTCGTTCGCGGTGGCCGTCAACTGCAATGTCTCTCCAAGGGACGTCAGCGTCGCAGATGGTGGCGCCACCGCAACACTCGCGAGCGCCTGTGCGACCGTAATCGAGGCCGAAGCAGAGACGCCAGACGTGGTTGCCGTGATTCCTGCTGTGCCGTTCCCGACGGCGGTTACCAGCCCGGAATTGCCGACCGTTGCGCAGGTCATATCGTCTGAGACCCATGTGAACGAGGCTCCAGCAATCGCGCTCCCGCTCGCATCGCGGGCAGTGGCACTCAGTTGCAGTGTCTCACCAAGCGACACCAGTGTCCCAGATGCAGGCGTCACTTCGACGGAGGCAACAGTTGGCGGAGGGGGTTGCACAATATCCTCGCCGCAGGCAAGAAACACGGCACCTGCGACCAAGGTGAGAACGACTCCTTCAAGCGATCGCTTGCACGTCATCCGCGGTGCTGGCGGGTGCGGACACAGAGATGTCGTGTTGCGATCTGATACATGGATCCAAGGGGAAAGTGCCCTCAAGAAGACTGCGATGGCGTGCATCACCACCTCCATGTTGTTGGCACACTACCTTCGTTGGTCCGAAGGTCTCGTCGTCGGGCGGGTGCCCTACTGTGGCGTCTACTGCGCAGTCTTACTACGGCGTCTACTACGGCGGCGGGGCCACAAGGCCACCCGTGTACTACAACTGTTCGGCAATATCTAACTCGCCGGCGTCACCGGAGCGTCACTCGGTTGCCGCCGATCCCCACTGCAGTAGGACAGTCGTGGTGTCCTCGTAGCCCCGCCGCGCGCGGTATTGGCTGCAGAAAGGGGGGGATCGTATGCTGGCAAAGGCCGGCCTTGGCGCTAGAATGATGGGATCCAACGATGCACCAGGGTCACCGAGGGATGGCGACGCGGCCCTCGGGTCCGTGCGACCAAGGGATGGAGGCCGTAACACAACCGTGGACATCCATCGCTCCTACAAAATCCTCGGGCTCCATCCTGGCGCGCGCAAGGAGGAGGTGCATGAGGCCTACCGTGATCTCGTCCAGGTGTGGCACCCCGACCGGTTCGCGCATAACGATCGACTGCAACAGAAGGCACAGCGCAACCTCAAGCGCATCAACGAGGCGTATCAGGTCCTGAGGGACTTCGATCCTCCCCAAAGCGGCGTGGGCCGGCCGTCTTTGCTGAGCGCCACCTTCAGTGCTATCTACGATCTGGGAGACATGCTGCAGAGCGGCGTGATGGAACGGCCCCAAGTGCGTCGCAG
>JBDHHP010000205.1:0-6761 GCA_039589275.1 Gemmatimonadota bacterium
GGCCAGAAAGAATACCTGCGTCTCTATTCTATTGCCGGCGGCAGTAGGGCTGATGACTTCAAGCCCGTGATTTCGCTGTGTGTGAAGCGCTGCTTCTACATTGACGATTTCAGTGGCGAACGCTACGACGGAAAGGCGTCCAACTATCTCTGCGATCTGAAGGCAGGCGACCCAGTGACGCTGGTGGGCCCCTACAATCTTGCTTTCGTCCTGCCCAAGGAAAAACACGCCAATCTGCTGATGATCGGGCTGGGTACGGGGATTGCCCCCTTCAGGGCCTTCATCAAGCATATCTACAATGAACTGGGTGGTTGGGAGGGCGACGTGCGCCTGTACCACGGCGCCATGAGAGGTATTGAACTGGCCTACATGAACGACCAGAACGACGACCTGAAGTACTATTACGACGAAGAGACCTTCAAGGCCTTCGAGGCGCTCAGTCCGCGTGCCCATTTCGACGTGCCAGTCGACTTGGAAGGGGCCATCGCGCAGAACGCCGATGAAGCCTGGACCCTGTTGCAGGATCCCAAGACCTACGTCTACGTGGCCGGTCTGAAGCAGATTAGCAAACTGTTGGACGAGGCGCTGGTGAAGATTGTCGGTTCGTCCGCAGAGTACGAGCAGCAAAAGGCAAAGATGAAAGACGAAGGCCGTTGGGCTGAGTTGATCTACTAGGCGCTGTAGACGCTAAGAGGCTGCTTTCCGTATTGGGGGCAGCCTTTCTTTTTGCTATGGTGCTTTGTGCTGCGGGTGTTCGATTTCACGGTCGAGGTGCCTCACGATTTGAGCCGGGGCGGATCAGGAGCGCTATCTCTCCAGAGCCGGTTTGAGCGTCCAGAGTTGCAGCCTGGTAAACTCGACGATCCGACTCATGTCGAGGTCCGTTCGGTGGACCGGCCAGTCTTTGTACGACTCGACCCGGCGCACGATCTCCTCGTCGTGTTCCTTCGGCCAGGCTTCGAATGCCGTCAGCCTGTGTGACTCCTGCGCGTCACCCGCTGTCAGATCCAGGAAGAGCTCGGAGAAGAGAACGAGCAGGGATCCCGTGCCAATCCTGGCCCCGTCAACGGTCAGCCAGGGAGGGAGGTAACCCTCGGTTGAGATGAATTCGTCTGCCTCCCCTGCGAGGACTAACGCCTGATCCCGTAACACCTGGTCGGTTTCCGGGTCTTCCATCGGCATCAGCATCGGTCCCAGCGGGCTGATCCGGTCCACGCTCCCTGGCAGCCTGCTAGTCCGCGCGTGTTCCTGTATTGATTGGGCGAGGGCGGCGAATATCTCGGCCGGTGAGAAACCAGCGTGGATCACGGCCTTCTGTTCAGCGATCACTCGTTCTGCGGCATCCTCGAGCACTCTCCTCCGCACGGCTGTTGGCTGACTGGAGAAACGCTCCATCAGTTCCTGGTAGCCAACGATCCGGATATCCTCCCGCTCCTTCAGATAGACCATCAGTCTACGGAAGTTCTCCCGTGCGGTCTCCATACTTTCCAGGGGGCGCATATCGGGGGTCCGCCAGTCTGCGGAATCCGGATTGGCGCCGTAATAGTAGTTGAAATCCCAGAACTGGATGGTGCGCACCTTACAGGGATGGCAAGCGAAGAAGTTCAGAACGTCGACACCCTCGATATCCCCATCAAAACGCTGCTTCAGTTCCTCGAAGACGGGTTCGAACGAGTCGTTGCGGAAATAGGTGTTGTCGAAGCCGCCGTATTCGCCGTGGAAATTGAGGGTATTGCAGAACCAGACCGCATTGTGTCCGGGCAGAGAGACCGGCGAGTATACATACCCTCTTCCCATCTCTCCAAGGGCGGTGACTAGCTGAGGCCCGTACGAGCCGCCGTGCCTGGCAAGCGCAGTGACTGGGACGCCGAAGATGCGCTCCAGGTCCGCGATTCCCTCCGCTTCCTGCTCCCGCATCAGAGCCACGCCATCGTCCCAATCCGCCAACTCCAGCTGTTCGGTCACCGTGGGATGGATCGATCCGCGATTGGTGTGGCTGCCGATATCGTGCCGCGCCATGGCGGCTATGACATCGGTACGCCCGCGCTGTTCCAGTGATCGGGCCTTCTCGCCGATAACGAAGAACGTCCCCTTGACCCCCACCTCGGTCATGGTCTCGGCGAGCCAGAGGGGGATGTCATCGAGCCCCTCCGAGGCCGGCGTGGTATAGTCCTCGACGTCGAACACGACGGTCACCCAGGTGGGCGGTTCCTTCGAGGTGCAGGAAACTGCCCACAAGAGCAAGAGCAAAATGGCGACCAGGCCGACGGTTCCAGGTCGGTGAAGCTGTCTCGTTTTCGCTGTCATGGCCGGACTTTTACGACATTCATGTCGCGGGTCCCCGCGGCTACTGCTGGGTGATCTCCCGGATCTTCACGTTCTGGAACCAGAACACGCTGCCGTGGTCCTGGATCACGATGTGCCCGGTCGCTGCGCTGCCGTAGTCGGGGGTGTCCTTCCACTTCCCGGCGTTCTTGAGGTTCACCCACTCGTCGTTCCAACGCTCGAACTCCAGGACCTTCGCCCCGTTCAGCCAGTGCTCCACTTGATCGCCGTTCACGACGAGCCGGCTGCTGTTCCATTCTCCCACCGGCTTCAAGGGCTTGTCCTCAGGGGCCGCGTGCATTTCGTAGTTGCCGGCCGCCTTGTGATACTCCTCCACGTCGCCCGGGAAGCCGACGTCGTCCAGCAGCTGGTACTCGGGACCCGTCATCCAAGCGGCGCCGTACTTCTCGTCCTCGATCACTCCGTACATTAGACCGCTGTTGCCACCCTCGGTGGCCTTCCAGTCGATGCTCAACTCGAAGTTGGTGTACTCGGCCTCCGAAACCAGGTCGGCCCGCATGTCGCTGCCGTAGTTGCCCTCGGTGCCCAGCGACTTGATCGCGCAGTCCTCGATCGTCCACGCGTCGAGGGGACTGCCGTTGTAGCCGTGCCATCCGGACAGGCCCTCTCCGTCGAACAGCAGCGTCCAGCCCTCGGCCTGCTCGGTGGCGCTCAGCTCGTTCAACCCGGCGCAAGTGTCGGCGGCGGCCTGCTCGGCCTCGTCTGCCGCACAGGCTAGGCCCGCCACCAGCGTTCCCGATACCAGCCAACTCAAGACTCTAGCTTTCATGACTCATCTCCCTGTCGCGCGCTCTAGCGCTCTCTCTAGGAATCGTCTTCGCGTTATTCGTAGTCAGCCGCAATCTGGTCCCTTACCCGTTCGAGCAACGCTTTCGTTGCCCGTATGCCGTCAGCCTCACTCAACGTGGTGCCTTCATACTCGATACCGACGTAGCCGCGGTATCCGGCATCCATCACGATCTTCATCATCCTTGAAAAATCTGTATTGACTTCGTTTCCATCCGCATCAAACTCGTGGGACTTTGCACTGACAGCCTTTGCATAGGGCATCAGTTCCTCGACACCCAGGTAGCGATCGTACCACTCTTCCGGCTCGTCTTGAGCCGACTCGGTGAAGATCTCCGGTTTGACACGGAAGTTGCCGAAGTCCGGCAACGTGCCAACACGCGGATGGCCGGCCATGTCCATCACCCCTGCCAGCCACTTGCCGTGGCTGGAGTAACCGCCGTGGTTTTCAACCAGAACGTTGATCCCGTGCCCGTCAGCAAATTCCGCAAGGCGGCGCAACCCGTCTGCCGCCAGCTGTTGCTGCTCTTCGAAGCTGCCGCGGCTCAGCGCGTTAACTCTAATGGAGTGGCAGCCGAGGAATGCTGCCGCCTCAACCCATTTGTGGTGATTCTCGACCGCCTCGATGCGCGCCTGCTCATCGGGGTCGCCCAGCGCCCCCTCGAAGTCGCACATGATCAGCAAGCTCTGAACGCCCTCACCGTCTGCCCGGGTCTTTAACTCGCCCAGGTAATCACGATCCTCTGCTTTGTCGTAGAAACACGTGTTCACATACTCAATAGCGCCAATGTCGTATTCCTGACGGGCCGTCCTGGCAAACTCGAGCGGATCCAGGTCTCCGGCCAAAACGGAACCATAGTCCTCCTTGAGCGCTCTGCCCCATTCGAAAACACCTAGTCGGTCGAGGGAGTCCCCGTAAATCCGTCTGTGCAGGGACCATTGGGCGAGTGAGATGTTGAACAGTTCTTCTTGAGCGGGGGCTGCCCTGCAGGACGTGAACGCAAGAGGAGACAGGCCTATCCCGGCAGCCACTCCCGCCGATGCTTTCAAGAAGTCGCGCCGCTTCATTTGGTCTTTCATGGTCGCTTCCTATTCGCGTGCTGGAACGCTTTTCAATGTCGTAAGTATGCGCCGTGTGAGCGGAGTCGTCCACCGGCTGGCCACGCGCCGTGACGAATGAGCTCGAATGAGGGACCGACACACGAAGCGACGACACGACCTGTGTAGGAGTGTTGCTCGAAGCATGGAGCTGGACGGCTCAAAGTGGGCGCGTCATACTTGTCAGCAGGAAAGCGCAATCCCATCATGGCTGGGGCCGTCAACGAAGTGAATTCCGTGGGTCTGCGAGACCGGGAGGTGGCCGTGGTACGGTTCACGATCATTGTTGGTGCGTTTCTTCTCGCGTGCATGCCGTACCCAGGGGCGGACGACGTCGAGGTGGGCTTCGGCAAGGCTAACATCACGCCCGACCTGGGCCGACACGCCGTCTGGATAGCCGGTTACGGCAACAACCGCCCGGCCACGGGGGTCCACGATTCGCTCTGGGCCCGCGCCGTCGTGCTGCGAGAGGGCGCGAGTAAGTTGGCGCTGGTGTCGGTCGATCTAATCGGCCTCCAGCGGCCGGACGTGATCAAGGTCCGAGACCGGCTGCCGGGTTATCTGCACATCATGGTAGCCAGCACACATAACCATGAAGGTCCCGATGTGATCGGACTGTGGGGACCGTCGCAGGTCGAGTCGGGAGTGGACCCCGCCTACGTGGAGTTCGCGGTCGACGGAATCGTCGCGGCCGTGAAGGCGGCGGAACAGAACTTTACGCCCGCGCGAGCCGAGTACGGCGCGGCCGAGGCGCCCGAGCTGCTGCTCGATCCGCGCCTACCTATCGTCAAGGACCCGATCCTGCGTGCCGTCAAGTTCAGCGCACCTGATGGCAATCCGCTCGGTCTGCTTGTCCAGTTCAGCAACCATCCCGAGAGCATGGGGCCGGAGAACACACTCGTCACCGCCGACTTCCCCTACTACACCATCAAGGCGCTCGAAGCGAGCCACGGTGTGCCGGTCGCCTATTTCACCGGGGCAATCGGCGGATTGATGACCAATCCGTCGCAGTTCACAACGCCGAACGGGAACGCGGTTCAAGCCGGCACGTTTGAATTCGCCCAGGCGTATGGCGCGGCGGTCGCTCAGGTGTTCGATAAGGCACTCGCCGAAGCTGAGCCACTGAGGCTCTCGCCACTCGTGGCCAGTACGGCACCCGTCTACGTCCCGCTGGCCAATCCCGGCTATCGCCAGGGACGCGCACTCGGCGTGCTCACTCGGGAGGCCTTTGCCTGGATCGGCAGGGCAGACAGCGCTGGCGCGAGGCTGCCGGAGAGTCAGGTGGAGGGTGACATCGCGCTCGAGACCGAGGTTGCCTACATGCGCGCGGGTGAGTTGCACATCGCAGGCATTCCCGGCGAGCTGTATCCGGAGTTGGTGTACGGCGAGTACCAGTCACCGGTCGAGCCCAACGCCGACTTCCCCAATGCACCGACTGAGCCACCGGTCATGGGGATACTACCGAGCGAGAAGGCCCTGATCTTTGGCATGGCCAACGACGAGGTCGGCTACATCATCCCCAAGCGGCAGTGGGACGACATTGCACCGTTCGCCTATGGCAGGAACGAGAAGCAGTACGGTGAGGTGAACAGCGTGGGCCCGGAGGTAGCGCCGATACTAATGAATGCACTCAAGGCACGGGTGCAACAGTCCACGAGACCATGATGCCAATCAAACAATCACTGCTATACTCTGCGTGTCTGTGTTTGGCACTTTCCTGTTCCGCTGAATCGGATCTCGCAAACATGCAAAGAACCAGGGTTCTGTTGGATACCGACGCCAACAACGAGCTGGACGACCAACACGCCATTGCCTACTTGCTCATGAACCGTCACGTCCTTGATATCGAAGGGATCACGGTCAACAGAACGCGGAACGGCGGCGACGTGAGCCAACACGCGGCGGAGGCTGAGCGGATCGTGAAGCTGTGCGGCCTCGATCAGGAGATCAGGGTGCACGTCGGGGCTGATTCATCGTTTGAAGAGATCCAGGGTCAGGTCAACGAGTCTAGCTTTGACGGTGCCGAAGCGGTGAGTTTGATCATCGAGCGGGCACACATGGACGACGAGCGTCCTCTGGTGCTGATTCCGGTAGGCAAGCTCACCAACATCGCTCTGGCACTCGAGAAAGATCCGTCCATCATCCCGAAAGTGAGAGTGGTGTGGCTCGGCTCGAATTACCCGGAGCCCGGTGAATACAATCAGGTGAACGACGAGCCGGCTCTGAACTACATCCTCGACACTGACGTCGATTTCGAGATCGCGCTCGTGCGCTACGGCGAGCCCTCGGGCACGGACGCCGTTCGAGTCACGCTGGCGGAGATCCGGGAGAAGATGCCCGGGCAAGGTCCGCGCGTTTCCGAGCCGGTCATCGGTCGCCACGGCGGGGAGTTCTTCACTTTCGGGGATTGCTCAGTCGATCTATTCGAGCACGTCGGCTTGCAGAGCGAGGCCGACGGACGGGCGCTGTTCGATATGGCCGCAGTGGCCATCGTTAAGAACCGGGCCTGGGCTTCGGAGAGAGCAATCCCT
>JBDHHP010000206.1:0-6953 GCA_039589275.1 Gemmatimonadota bacterium
GTTCGACGTTCGCTGTTCGCCATTCGCCGTTCGCCATTCGACGTTCCCCGATGTCAGCCGCCCTTTGTCGATCGGTTGTCGAGATGAGCGCGTAAAGTAATCGCCTTCCCACCCAAGGACCATGGGAATGACAAATAAGGCCTGGGAGCCCAGCGAACCAGCCTGGCCCGTGCCGCCTGCAGATAGTAGCTTTGCCATGGGAGGGCAAACGCCCGATCATCCTATCGCTGGACCGCCCTGGCTCACTTCACCGCCTTCGCCGCGTTGGCTCAACAGGGAATATCGGAGGATAAGACAAGATGTTGTCCACTAAGACCGGCTTCCGTACAGCTCTCGTTTCTGTTCTTCCCTTCGTCTTGGCCACATGCGGCGGGGAATCGCCCATAGTGACGGGTCCGACTGGCAACGGCAGCGATAACACGGTGGCCAGCATAGCGGTCAGTCCGGGAACCGCTAGCCTGGAAGTGGGGAATACGACACAGTTCCAGGCCCAGGCTCGCAACGCCAGCGGGAGCCTACTGTCAGGAGTGTCTTTCAGCTGGAGTTCAACTAACTCGAACGTTGCCTCTGTCAACAGCTCTGGTCTCGCAACTGCGCAGGGCGTGGGCACGACATCAATCAGGGCGACAGCGAGCGGGATCACCGGTACCGCATCGCTCGACGTAACGCAGAGAACGCCGCAATTCAGTGGCTTCGATTTCCAATTGTCGCAAGGTGACTACTGGGATTTCTATTGGTCCTACGAGTACAACTCGGTGAGCGGGCCCGAGTCTCCACCTCCCTCCGACACCCCGGGGAACGCACCGCAAGCCAACACCCACTCAGTCACGGGCGGTCATTTCCGAATCACGCTCGGCTCCGCAATCAGCCTACAGGGTGTTGGGCTCTTCGAGCTAATCATGTCCGGAGACTACAACGACGGCGACTGGGATTACACTCCGCGCTGGCAGTACATCGGCCTGAGCGAGCATCAGATCGTCGGTTCACAAGACGGGCAATCGTTGGAAGTGATATTCGATGCTATGAACGGCGAGTGGGCCGGCGGCGGATTTTGGGCAGAGTACACCACCGAGACCCAGGTTACCGCATCGGCAAGCACGCTCGAGAACGAGTTCATCAACACAGCCGCCCTTTCCGTACGTCGCTCCGCCGGGCAGGATTTCTGCGAGACCATCGCCGGCCACACTATCTGCCCCAACGACCAGGCATGGTCGTTCTCGGAATCGGAGTATTACAGAGGTGGCATCGGTCCGGTCGGACTCTACTCCTACTCCGGGTACTCCTTCTCGGGTGGAGGGTTTTTTGACTCCTTCTCTCACCTGCGGCATGTTGGGTTGGTGGCTAGTTCGCTGGCCGGCGCGAATGGTATTGTTCCAACCGCACCTCCCTGGATCGAGAAGTCGCCGATGCCCACGGCTCGAGCCAACCACGCAGCCGCCGTTGCGGACGGCAAGGTCTACGTGTTTGGTGGTGAACTGAGAACCGAGGCAGGCACAACCATTCTAGGGACCGTCGACGTGTACGATCCCACGAACGACACCTGGGCTACTGCAGCATCGATGCCTGCCCCCCGCAGTGGCCATTCGGCAACCGAACACGGCGGGAACATCTATGTGATAGGCGGGCAAGGAAGTGTCGGAGGAGCACAGACCAACGTTTGGGAATACGATCCATCGTTGAACGCATGGAACGTCCGGAATCCGGCTGCAACATCGCTCACCGAGCACTCTGCCGCTTCGCAAGGACAGTACATCCTGCTCTACCCGGGTTCGAGCAACAACGCCTACGCATATGAAGTCGCACCAGACGACTGGTGGGCGATCACCTCATCTCCTGCCCGTTATGCCGGCCACGCGTCCGTCGCCGTGGGTACCTCAGTTTTCGTCATAGGGGGGAGTTATCGGGATTGGGGTATTGCGGGATATTTCACGAACTACACTGGAGCCACGCTGGAATTCGACGCCACCGAAAACTACGGCTCCGAAAACGCTTGGACCTACCGAGCATGGATGCCCACGCGCCGGGCAAGCCTTGCCCTGGCAGCAGTGAGCGGGAATGTCTTTGCGATTGGTGGCTACAATGCCGACGGTCCGGCCAGGACCGTCGAGATGTACGACCCTGTAGCCGACACTTGGGGGGAGCGGTTTCCACTGATGTCGGGCATCAAGGAGCATGTGGTGGCCGTGGTGGACGGCAAGGTGTACGTCATCGGAGGGAGCGGATACTGGGATAGCGTCAACTCGGTCTACGAGTACGATCCCGCCAACGACTGGTAGGTCGGCGTCCGGCGGCCGGCTGCCGGAACCTCAAGACCTCGATGCCAACCCCGGCTGGGGCCAATTGTCTCGTCTTCCCGCCGATCCATCTGCGTACCTCCACGAACTCGAAGCGGTCAAGACACCGTTAGGCGAGGCGAGCCTTGACGAATGCCCTCCCTCCTAACCACCAAGGGGAGGCAGTAAGACAGATTGTGAGTAACCCGGTTGAGTTGTGGGTTACACACTACCACACAAACGTATGTGTGTACTTGAGCGCCACCGTGCGGTTGTCGGTGATTGGCAGGGTCGGGTCGAACCGATCGCGACGGGTGTTCAGGCCCTCATTGTAGACCAGCCAGAGGTCGTTGCCTTCCCTGATGTTGTAGCGCAAACGCACGTTCGCTGCGGCGTAGTCGCTCACGTTGCTGAACTGAACGAAGGCTCGCAGGGAAACCTTGGTGTTCACGGCCGTGTTCGCTCGCAGCGAGATGATGTGTGAGTCGAATCCCTGATCCCGATCCGGAAACCGCACCATGTCAAACGTGTACCCGACGTACAAACCTACGTGACGCGACAGATTGAGTCTTGGACCAGCCCACACGTTGCCGCGCCATCCATCGTAGAATTGCTGCACTCCCCCGCCTAACGAAGTCCGGACCACCCTGCCGGGCGGCGTCGTGTAGTCGAACTCGAACCGGGGGAACCAGTAGCTACCGGCGGGTATGAAGGTCCCGCGCGGGAAGTCCAGTTGCTCAGGCAAATCCTCGTAGTAGAGCTCCGCATCCAGCCCCAGGCGCGACCCTGACCTCCAGATGAGGTCGAGATCGTGCTCCACGAATGCGGATTCGACGCTGCCATCCTCGTTTCTGAGCGCCACCGAGCCAAACAACTGAAACGGGTCTATCCTGCGGAAGGGCCCGTCGCCTTCGGGATAGTGGAAAAAGGCGAACGAGTAGAAGAAGTCGGTGAAGTCCTGCCGGGTGACGAATCCCATTTCTGGATTGTAGTCGGAGCCGAACCGTCGCGCGCTCAAGAAGTATTGGAAGCCGCGCTCCCGAGCTCGCATCAGGTAGACCCGAAACGCGGCAGCATCTGCGAAGTTGAATCCACGATCCGAGATCAGGTCGTCGTCGAACGTCTGCGCCCAGCGAAACACGAGATAGTCGTCGCCGGCAAGGCGAAATGTGCCGTCCAGCCCGTAGCCGACGTTGTAGGAACCGTCATCGCCAATACGAGTTGTCAGCATTGCGCCGGCATTGGAGTAATCGTTGAACACACGCCTGCGCACGCGCGCTACGCCGAAGTTCTCAGATGGCAGATCACCGGTCCGCCCCGTCTGCATGTCGAGAACGCCGACGTCCCACTCACCCACCCTACCGACCATCCTCGCGCCACCTAGGATCCGCACAGCCTCGCCTAGATGTAGGCCGATGCGCCGGCTGTAGAACAGCTGTGTCCGCCCACCGGTAGAAAAGTCGAAGATGCCTGATCGCTCCTGGAAGAACTGGCGCTGCTCAGGGTAAAACAGCGAGAATCTCGTCAAGTTCACCTGAAACCCATCTGCCTCCACTTGAGCGAAGTCGGTGTTAGCCGTGAGATCGAGCGTGAGATTGCTGGTCAGACTGTATCGCAGATCCACCCCAACCTCGGCCTCCTCCTCGCTGTCCAGTCGGTAGGCATTGTCGCCATCGTTCAGCGAGGCTGTTTGCCCCACGCCACTCAGCACATACGGAGTGACGTAGACTGGCTTATGGGCTATGACGCCCTCCAGAACGGCATCTCGCGCCAGCGAAGGCCTCAGGTTGTCGAATTCGGGAGAGATCTCCGGGAACACCTGTCGCTCGTTCTTGCGCGGTATGTAGCGGTAGGCAGAGATACCCATTTCCACGCGGTCGCCCTGAGCCTGAAATCCCAGACTCGAAAACGGTATCCGCATCTCTGCAAACCAGCCCTCGGGCGTCTGCACTGCGGCCACGTCCCAGTGCGCGTTCCAATCGCCGTTCCAGTGGCCCTGTCCGTCACCGCCGATCGACACGTCGCCGCGCACACCTGCCGGCGTGGTCCAAAACCACAGACCTATGTCATTGTCGTTAAACGGATCTATTAGCACGCCGAAGGTGTCGTCGCCACTGAGACCGTCCCGATACAGCGTGTTGACGCGGACGGCGGACGGGTCTGAATCGTAGCACCGCCCCGACACGTACAGGTAGTAATCGTCGTGCGCAACGCGGATCTCGGTTCGCTCGGTCAAACCGCCTTTGAAGGTTGGGGTGTACATCGACATCCGAAGCGGATCGATGCCGTCCCAGGCGGACTCATCACTCCTTCCATCCAGTCCCACGGCGCCCCGGATTCTCGGAATCTTGTATGGCGCGTCATCCACGGTTGCACTCGCCAAACGCGGCTCTTGTCCCGGCAGATCCGAGGGATTGAAGGAGATCGCCAGCAGCATAGCCGCGACGAACGCTTGCAGGTACCTAATCTCGTTTTCTGAAAGCATTCTTTCAGTTCACTGCGAAAGAAAGGGCACAGGCACGACGTGCTAGTGCCGCGACGGGTTGATCTCGTCCAAGGCCCAGACGGCCATCGCTCGCACCGCCGGGTCCGGATCGCGCAACGTGTCGAGCAACGGCTCCACTGCACGCTCGTCGCCTCGAACTCCCAGCCACTCTGCTGCGGAGCAGCGAAGCTCGGCATCGCGTGAACCCAACGCGTCGATGAGGTCGTTCAAATCGCCAGACAGGTCCCGTGCCGCGCCGGTGCTGCCGAGCCGGCCCGTCCAGACTTGACGATTGTTCCGGGCTCTGCTACCGAGTTCTCTGAGCAGCGCTCTCCTGGCGGAGTAAGCCTCATCGCCGATTTCACCCAGCGCCCAGATTGCGGGCTCCATCAGATCGCGATCGCGTTCGACTGCGTCCAGCAGCGGCGAGATTGCTGATTCGTCTTCGATCTCTCCCAGTGACAACACGGCCATCTCACGCACCAGGGGATCGTCGTCCTCAAGCAGCTCGATGAGTGGTACGATCGCCATGTGGTCCTTGATCTCGCCCAGCGCCCAGGCGGAAACCAGGCGCACGTCGGCATCATCATCTACCAGGTGTTCTATCAGTGGTCGGACTCCCCGTTCGCGTTCCAACTCTCCCAGGGCCCACGCAGCGAATCTCCTTACGCGCGCGTCGCGATCATCCAACTCTGCAATCCGCTGGTCCACGGATCCGCCGCTCTGCAACACGCGTTGAATGACGTTCGTGCCAGGCTTTCCCCTGCCCCACAGGTCTAGGGTCGCTGTGGGCAGCACCAACGCCAGCCCAGCGAGCCCCACAATAATCAGCGCTAATCGTGACATCGGGCTGCGCTCCAATCCCTCGGTGAGAATGCTCTTGACGCGCGTGGCTAGGCTGGAGGGTCGCGCCATGGCAAACGCGCCCCGCGGGGCCACCCGCAGTTGCCCACGCGCTATGTCAACCAGGTGGCCCGCATATGTGTCCGAACGAACGCCCGCGTCCAGCGCCAAGTCGTCGCAGGCGCGTTCGCACTCAATGGAGTTCAAGCGTGCAGCGAACCATACGAGCGGGTTGGGCCAGTAGATCGATTTGGCCAACTCGCACAAGACGTGTGCGGCGTAGTCGAATCGTTTGGCGTGAGCCAACTCGTGCAGCAGCACGACGCGTTTCCGATCGACTGTCCAAGCATCTGCCGCACGTGGTAGAAGAACCACAGGAGCAAGCAGACCCCACGAGAGTGGAACCGTGATCTCATCGCTGACGAGCACACGCAGCTCTCGTTTGATGCCAAGACCGTGAGCAAGCGGCACCGCTACCGACCGCACGTCGAGCGAGCATTCCGCTGCGCGTCTCGCTATCCGGTGCACCTGGAATGCTCCGAGTAGAAAACGCCCGAGGACCACAACAGCTCCGACACCCCACGTGATGAACAGCATCGCCCCGATCGGAATCGCACTACCCGGCGTGTCCCGGCCGACCAGGTCTCCGCGCGGGGCGAGATCCGGTCTTCCTACGCGACTCAGTGGTGCACCCGCGCCGGTTACGAAGTCAGAGCGGTTCATTCCGGACATGATGGCACAATCACAGTCGTGGTTGGTTGCCGCTTCAGCCCGGCTCTCGGATACCGCGATACCGACGTTGAGACCTCGAACTGTCCAACCCGGCATCGATGCGGATAGGAACGGCATCACGAGCAGACATCCAAATGCGATCGTCCACACCGCGTGCCGAGTTGCTGCAGAGCACTCACGCAGGGCCCACGTCACCAGCCCAGCCGTCCCCAGCACCAGCGATGCCTTGACGAAGACATCGATGGCCAACTCAGCGACCCAGGCGGCGTACGGATCAGTGATCATCTGAGTCATGTGATCTTTTCGCTTCCTCGACCCACTCTGCTATCTCGTCCAATTCGGCCTTCGAGAGTGGGCGACCCGCGGAAGAACGTGCTGACCAGACCGCGGACAGCGGACCGCGACGCCTTTTTGTGCGGGACGGTCGGACTGTAGACGTAGCGGCGTCCGTCCTGGCGGTGCACGACGTGGCCCTTCTTCTCGAGGATCCGCAGTGTAACCCGAACGGAGTCGTGTCCCCCCTTCTGACTCACACGCTTGGCAACCTCCACCGCCCCGGCTTCACCAAGGCCGTACAGCACGTTCATGATCTCGCGTTCAAGTGGACTCAGTCTGGAGTG
>JBDHHP010000207.1:0-7229 GCA_039589275.1 Gemmatimonadota bacterium
TCCGTCGATCATCCCGAAAGTCAGGGTAGTGTGGCTCGGCTCCAATTATCCCGCTCCCGGTGAATACAACCAGGACAATGACGAGCCGGCCTTGAGCTACATCCTCGACACCGCTGTCGATTTCGAGATCGCGCTCGTGCGCTACGGCGAACCCTCGGGCACGGATGCCGTTCGAGTCACGCTGGCGGAAATCCGGGAGAAGATGCCGGGAAAGGGCGCGCGGATTGCCGAGCCGGTAATCGGTCGACACGGCGGGGAGTTTTTCACTTTCGGTGATTACTCAGTCGATCTGTTCGAGCACCTCGGCTTGCAGAGCGAGGCCGACTCACGGGCTCTGTTCGACATGGCCGCAGTGGCCATCGTTAAGAACCGGGCCTGGGCTTCGGAGAGAGCAATCCCTGCTCCCACTCTGATCGACGGCAACTGGGTTGAGCGGCCGGAGAACAGCCGCGAGATCGTGTTGTGGGAGGACTTCGACCGGGATGCGATCATGGCGGATTTCTTTGGGGCCATCTCGGGAGAATCGTGATTCGTGGTTTTTGAATTGTGATCTGATGGACCTAACTCAAATCAAGAACCACTGCTCTGCACTCTGCACTCTGCACTCTGCATTTGGCCAAAAAGGGGAGATCCCATGCGCAAGATCATACTTCCCGTGCTACACCTGTCACTCTTGTCGATCACGCAGGCCTGGGGTCAGGGATTCTCAACCAAGTGGGAGGAACTGACGGCGGCCGACTTCGTGACGGCCCTCGAGGCATCAGAGCGTACCTGCGCCCTACCTCTAGGAGTCATCGAGAAGCATGGCCCCTCGGGTCCGATCGGTACCGACCTGATCAACGTTCGCTACATCACGACATTAGCGGCGGCTGAGGAGTACACCGTCATCTTCCCGGAGTATTTCGTCGGCCAGATCGCCGAGGCCATTCACCAACCCGGCACAATTGCCTACAGCCCACGTCTTCAGCTGGACATGCTTCACGAGACAGTGTCGGAGATGGCGCGTAACGGCTGCAGCAAGGTCATCCTGGTCAACGGTCACGGCGGCAACAACAACCTGGTGCAGTACTTCGTGCAGACCCAGCTGGCCTCCCCGCGAGATTACATCGTGTACGCCATCATGGGCGGGCTGCAGACGGACCTGCCCGAGGCCGCGAATCCCTCGGCGCCCGGCGTTGACGGCCACGCCGGCGAGGGCGAGATGTCGGACATGATGGCGTCGCGTCCCGACCTGGTCTATCCGGAACGGGCCACCACGGAGTCGGGCGCTGACCAGGCGCGGCTCAACCTTCCGGAAGGCGTCTACACCGCGATCTGGTGGTACGCGAGCTTTCCAAATCACTACGGTGGCGATGCCGCCCGTGCCACGGCCGCCAGGGGCGAAGCGGCTACGAGAGCGATGGCCCGGCGCCTCGCCGAGGACATTCGCGCGATCAAACAGGACGAGGTCGGCCCGAGACTCCAGCGGGAGTTCTTCGAGAGGATGGTAAGACCGTAGAATGATTAGTGAATGCTGATTAGTGAATGGTGAATGGTGAATGGTGGTTAGCGACCACAGATTCGCTGTTCTTTGGTCGATCTCAGTCGCTCCATTCGCAGATCAGGGTCTCATTCTCCTTGTTCGCTAGAAAGTCCTCGAATTCCCCCTGATCGGCGAACTGAAGCCGTTCCCCGTCTTGGCCATAGAGTTCGCAGTAGGCGCAAGAACTCACAGGGACCTCGAAGTGATAGACCGGTTCGCCCCTCCACTCGTAGCGATATACCGTAGTTCCCCAGTATCCAGAGGACAATGATTCAAGCTTGGTCTTGAGCCAATCGGGCGTATCTGTCGCACAGTCGAACGGCCCGACGACTTCGCTACAACCGAGTAGTAGCAAGGAGATGAGACCCGATATCGGGATTAGCCTGCTCATCCCTGATTCCTCGCGTTGGTGTTTGACGGCGCAGATGGTGAGTGATACCCGTCAACGCTCGGAATGTGGCGTCTAGTTGTGCGCGATTACGCCACCTTTCATGACCCAGCGGACTCGGTGCGCGTTAGCGATGTCCTGAGTCGGGTCGGCGTCGAGAAGGATGAGATCGGCCAACTTCCCCTCCTCGACTGTGCCCAGCTCGTCTTCTCTACCCATTGCCCGAGCGCCGATCTTGGTGGCCGCCACGAGAACGTCCATCGGGGTGAGTCCCGCTTGCTGCAGTAACTCCATTTCACGATAGATCGATGGCCCATGAAGCGTTCCTGGATTGCCTGCGTCGGTACCAACTGCGATGGCAACACCGGCGTCGTGCATCCGCTTGGCGTTCTGGAGACCGATTTCAATCCGTCGCTCCGTAGCCCGAGCACTCTCGGCACTCAAACGCCGTTGAGGAACGCGATCGGCTGGTGGTGGAGACGCCACGAGAGAGCGAGATCTCTCGTCGGCACATTCTAGGGAGTAGAGCGAGTCATTCACCGTGCCGCGCGCGGCATGGTGATAACCTTCCACCACCATGTTGTTGGGTGTGTACACGACGCCGCTCTCAACAGCCAGCGACACAAACTCGTCATCCACCGGTTCAGACCAGACGCTGTGGACCAGCAGCTTGGTCCCTGCACGAAGGGCGTCCTTCGCCTCCCACAACCCCGTCGCATGCACGATTAGCGGCAGTCCGTGCGCTGTCGCCTCTTCCCCTGCCACCCGCACCAAGCGCTGCACGCGAGCCGTGTCGGGCGGCTGAGGCGGCATGATGTACCAGATCTTAATCGCGTCGGTCTCGAACGCGGCGTGGGTCCGCACCGCGCGGCGCACAGTCTCTTCGTCTGCCATGTAGATGAACTGCTGCTGGCCGGGTAGGTTGAGCCAGAAGTCCACGGTGGAGAGCAAAGGCCCGGCTGCTGCTATCCGCGGCGCGTGGTGGTCATCCTGAAAACGGCGACGCAGCGACCAGGTCCACGGGTATCCACCGACGTCGTATACGGATGTGACGCCAGAGCAGAGATAGGCGTCAAAGATCCGCTGCGGGTTGGCTTCGAGATCAGCGATCACCTCCGGGTAGGGATACTGGTCCCGGAAGTCTGCAGCGTCGGGACGGCCGTCGTACCAACCTGTCTGACTGAAGTGCACGTGCGCGTCAATCAGTCCGGGTGTGAGCCACGCTCCTGTGGCGTCAATGGTCTCGGCGTCGCCGGGGACCGTGCAGTCGGCACGCGGCCCGGCGCAGAGGATCCGTCCGTCACCCACCACGACCACCGCATCCTCGACCGGTGCGGCCCCCGTTCCGTCAACCAGGGTTGCCCCAACGATGGCGTAGCGTGAAGCCGGAGGAGCTTGGCACGCAACGAACACGAACAGCGTCAGCGGGAAGAACAGGCGGTGCACGGCTAACTCCGAGAGAGGGGACGGAGCAAACGTAAGGCGAGACTGTTCGGGAAACCAGGAGCGGCGGTGGTCACAAACTGCGACCACGCGAGGGCCGTGAGCAGCCGTCTCAGTCCGCCTTGTCTGTTACGACCCTCCTTCTGTCGACCGTCCTCTCCATGCGAGTTATACCCGCGCCAGCGGTGACGCTCGGGTGACGGTCACCACGTATCCTGCGAAGGGCGGGATGTCTCGGACTGCCCAGTCGGCAGACCTCAGGTCGCTTGCGGAGGTGACATGCCAGCAGGAGAGCAGCCCAACCGCGTATCCCGGCGACGCCGGTCGGCCGTCAAGCTGCGGCTGCGAGCGTTTAGAACCGTGCTCGGCCTGGCCGGTGTGACGGCGCTGCCTGCCTTGGGCCAGGAGACGGAGCCGGCGGCTGAGTGGCGCGACACGGTGTTGGACAACGGCCTCCAGATCGTCGCCCTGCGCAATCCCGTGATTCCCGCTGCCACGATAGTGATCGCTCTCAGGAACGGTGCGTTCGTGCAGTCCGAGCCCGGTCAGGAGGGGCTGCCGCACCTAGTGGAGCACATGTTCTTCAAGTCGTTTGCGGGAGGGCGCATCTCCTCGCAGGCTGGCGAGATCGACGCAACCTACAACGGTGCGACCGAAGTGGAGACCGTTACGTACTACATGATCGTGCCCGCAAGAAACGTCAAGAAGGGGATAGAGATCATCGCGAAGGCAGTTCGATCTCCACGGTTCCCCAAAGACGACCTCAAGGAAGAGAAGAAGCGCCTCCGCAATGAGCTGGAGAGGAACGCGGCTAACCCGTTCTACGTGCTGAACTTCCGCACAAACGAGGTTCTGTGGGGACCGGCGTTCAACCTGAAGAACGTGGGCGGTTACCTACCGGCAGTTCTTGCCACCACACCCGATGCGCTCGAGGATCACTACCGACGATTCTACGTACCGAACAACGCCGCGCTCATCGTCACCGGCGACATCTCCCCGCAAGAGGTGATCGATGAGGCCACAAAGCGGCTGCGCTCGTGGGAGCGCGGGCCAGATCCATTCGAGAGTTATTCACACCCTCCTGTCCCTCCCCTGCCGGGAGACACAATAGTCTTGGTGGAAGCCGACGCCCCGGATGTCACTCTTCGAATAACGTGGCAGGGTCCGAGTGTGGCGGACGACCGCGAGGGGGCGATTGCCGCGGGCTTGTTCAGCAACCTCGTGACGCAACGCGTCTCCGGCGCGTATCGACGGCTCGTGGACAGCGGACTGCTCCAGTCCTTCTCTCTGTCGTACAAGAACTCAAACCACGTGGGACCCATCACTCTCGCCGCACGCACAGTCCCGCTGCAGGCGGCCGCTGCCGCAACGGCCTTACGGGCTGAGATAGCCATGATGGACAGCCCCGACTACTTCACCGATCAAGAGTTGGAGTTGGCACGAAGGAGTCGAGACGTGCGGAACGCATTTCGCCGGGAGAGCGCCATATCACTTGCTTTAAATCTGGCTGATAGGTGGAGCCTCGTGGGGATCGACACCGATGATGAAGAAGAACTCGAGGTCGGTGTCGAGGAGGTTCGCAGCTTTGTCTCTCGGTACATCTCAGGCCAGCCTAAGGCCCTGATAATGCTGGCCTCCACACACACGATTGATACGTATGCTGATGCACTGATCGCATGCATGGACGAGTGGGAGCGCAAGTGATACCGCGTACTTCGCATATCGGGCTACTCAGCATCGGTCTGCTGGCGGTGCTGCCTGCATCGGCTGCTGCACCTCCTGCACCCGATAGGCCGTTACCGGATGGCGTTGTGCAAGAAGGCGATACGCTCACGCGGCAATATGACATTGCCGGATTGACCGTGATCCACCGCCTCGCGCCCGGGTCAGGTGTGGTTGCGGTGAATCTCTATCTCCTTGGCGGTGCTAGACAGGTTACGGACAGCACGGCCGGCATAGAGAGTCTGCTGTTACATGCGTCCGAACACGGGACCAATCGGTACCCCGGCCTAGCGACACGCAACGCACTTGCCCAAACGGGCGGATGGGTAGTTATCGATGCAGAGGCCGACTGGACCATGTTCGGGATGCGGACACAAGTCGAGACCTTTGATTCCACGTGGGCCGTGTTTACGGACCGGGTAGTCAGTCCTACGCTCGATACCATGGCAGTGGAGGTCGAGCGTGCGAAGCTAATCGCCCAGGCCAGGGCCAGGGAGAGTACTCCAGACGAAAAGGTGCGCTCCATCGCCCTCCGAGCAGCGTTCGAGGAACACCCGTACCGTGTCGACGTGCGGGGTAGCGAGGGATCATTGAGCAGGATCGAGATCTCCCAACTGCAGGCGTATCAGGCGCAGCACCTCGTGAAGTCGCGCATGTTGCTGGTGGTCGTGGGCGACATCCCGTACGAGAAGCTGCAGGCTTCCGTGGAGGCCACGCTAGGCCAGTTGCCGGCCGGAGACTACAAGTGGGAATTGCCTCCAGTCTGGGTGGGTGACCGACCCTCCGTAACGGCAGTCCGGCGGGGGTTGTTGACTCGGTACATCCTGGGCTACTTCGGAGGCCCATTGGCATCTAGTGAGGACCATGCGGCGTTCCACGTGGCCGTAGTGATGCTGTCCTCATTGATCTCGTGGGTGGCGCACGAAGAGGGTTACTCGTATGCAGGTCGCGCGATCTTCTTCGATCAGGGCGCGGCGGGCGGAGGCATTTACTTCTCGACCAACGTTCCCGCAGACTGCATCGAACTTGCCAACGACGGCATCGACCTACTCAAGAACATGTCGCTCAGACGGAGCGTGATCAGGGACTACGCCCGCAGTTCGTTGCTGGATTACTACCTCCGCAGTGAGACGAGCGAGGAGCAGGCGGACGTCATCGGTCGGGCATTTCTGTACAGGGGTGAACTGTCAACTCCCGAAGCGCATCTGGAGGACTTCAGGAGAGTGTCGGGTAACGACGTGAGGAATGCAGCGAGAAGATACTTCAAGAACATTCAGTATGCGCTGCTGGGTGACACGACCGTGATCCCGAGAAAGAAGATGACGAAGTACTAGTCCGTCTCAGTCCGTCTTTGTCCGTCTTTGTCCGTCTTATTACTACCCTCACCCCGCCGACCGCTCATACACACGCACATAGTCCACGTAGAGCCGTTGCGGTGACATGTCGGCTGGTGGCAGGTAAGGATTATCGAACCAGCCGCCCACCGCGAGGTTCAGGATGATGAAGAACGTGTGGCCCTCGTCGAACGGCCAGTAGGCGGGGTCTTCACCCGGTATCTTGGCGGCCCCTAAGTACGGCACGTCCCAGCGGACTTGCCCCTGTTCCCATTCGACCGCAAACACGTGCCACTCATCGTGAAAGCTGCCGGAGGCGAGTTCGTAGTCTCCCGATGTGATTCGGTTGCTGGCTGCGTCGGGGCCCCGATGGAGAGCGCCGGACGTCCACTGCGGCAGCCGTCCTTTGCCTTCCATGATGTCGATTTCACCACACCGCGGCCAACTGACAACGTCGATATTGCCACCGAGTAACCAGAAGGCCGGCCACATTCCCACTTCTCCCGGCTGCCGGATGAACTCCCGCTTGCCCTTCGTAATAAGCCGTGCCGAGGTGTGCTTCCGGTGCGCGAAATCCTCGCGCCGCGCTTCGATGATCAGTACACCGTCCTCTAGCCATGCATTGGCGCCGGGGTCGGCGTCCACCCGGTCGGTGTAGTACTGCAGCTCCTCGTTGAAGGGATCCGGCATGACCTCCGGTGTCCACGTTGCCTGATCGATCACACTCCCGTCAAACTCGTCGGCCCAGGCGAGCTCCCAACTGAGCGCGGGAGGGTCCTGGTTTGGGGGTAGCTGGGCAATCTCTTCGGTGGCGCAGCCG
>JBDHHP010000208.1:0-7484 GCA_039589275.1 Gemmatimonadota bacterium
TAGGTCACCCAGCACAATGCCGCGGTGAATGTGCGCCTCGAGGTAAAGCGGGTTCAGTTCCAACGCCGTGTCGAAGGACTCTAGAGCCCGCTCGGACCGGCCCACCATGTGGTAGGCCAACCCCAGCATTTGATGCCCGTCGGCGAATGCGCGCCCACTCTCGATGAGGTCTTCCAGCAGGTGTATCGAGCCGAAATAATCTCCCAGCTCGAACCGCTCCTTGGCTCGCTCAAGTAGCCGATGAGGACTGATGTCCATATTTACCTCTGTACCAGTCAACGAAGTCGACGATGCCATCCTCAATGCTAACACCAGATTCGAATCCAAGCACCTGCCTGGCCTTGCCGGTATCCGCGCACGTCAGCTCCATCTCGCCGACCGGCACAGCATGCTGCTCGACCACCGGCTTGAGCGCAGCAGCCTGCGCGATCAGGCCGATCAGATCGTCTAACCTGACGGCCCGACCCGAACCTATGTTGAACGCCTCATAGCTGTGGTCTCCAGATTCCGTCCAACGCACGGCCCTCACGATCCCTTGGGCTATGTCTGATATGTGAGTGTAGTCACGCTCCATCGACCCGTCACCATACTGTTGCACGGCGCCACCCTGCAACACCAAACTCGAGAACTTGTGCACCACCAGGTCAGGACGCGTCCTGGGTCCATAGGCGGTGAACAGCCGGAGCGCCGCAACGCTGAGACCGTGCAGGCGCGAATAGAGAAGGCATAGTTGCTCGCCCGCTCTCTTTGATACCGCATAGGGGGAAAGCGGTACCCCCAAGGGGCCATCTTCTGTGAACGGAACTGCGTGTGAGTCCCCGTACACGGTGGATGAGGACGCAAATACGAGGCGGCTCACACCTGCGCGACGGCAGGCCTCCAGAACATGCACGGTTCCTTCAATGTTGATTGACGCGTAGGGGCCAGGATTCGTAATGCTCTGGCGAACGCCCGGTCGGGCCGCCAGGTGGACGACCGCGGTGACACCATCCAGAACCTCAGCCAACGTCGACTCTTCTCTTATGTCCCCCTCGACGAACTCGAAACAGGAAGAGGTCGATAGACCTGCCACAGTCTCTTCCTTGAGCGATCGATCGTAGAACGGATCGAAGTTGTCGATTCCAACCACGTCATATCCGCTGTGGAGGAGGGCGTGGCAGGCGTGTCCGCCGATGAAACCTGCTGCCCCTGTCACCAATACTCTTTCCGACCTCATCCCAACAACCCTGTGAAGTACTCGATGGTCTTTGCCAACCCATCACGCAATGCGGTATTTGGTTGCCATCCCAATTCCGTTTTCGCCTTGGTGATGTCGGGACAACGGATCTTGGGATCATCCGTTGGCAGTCGGTAGAATTGCACCGGTGACCGCGACCCGGTCAGTTCGAGCACGAGGTCAGCCAGTTGCCTGACCGTGAATTCGTTGGGGTTGCCAATGTTGACTGGATCAGCACCACCTCGCTGCAGCAGCCGTATCAATCCCTCGACTTGATCGTCAACATAGCAGAACGAGCGGGTTTGGCTGCCCTCGCCGAAGATCGTGAGGGGCTTGTCCGTCAGAGCCTGCACAACGAAGTTCGAGATCACCCTACCATCGTCTGGCCTCATGCGGGGTCCGTACGTGTTGAAGATGCGCGCTATACGAGTGTCGATGCCGTGGTAGCGGTGGTACGCCATTGTCATGGCCTCGGCAAATCGCTTTGCTTCGTCGTACACACCACGCGGTCCAATCGGATTCACGCGACCCCAATAGGACTCCGGTTGTGGATGGACCTGAGGGTCACCGTATGCCTCAGACGAGCTGGCAAGGAAGAAACGCGCCTCCTTGGCCTTGGCCAGCCCGAGGGCATTGTGCGTGCCGAGCGAGCCGACCTTGAGCGTCTGGATAGGAAGTTGCAGATAATCCACCGGACTTGCGGGTGAGGCAAAGTGAAACACAATATCGAGCGCCCCTTCGATGTGGATGAACTGACTCACGTCACACTCAACCAGTGTGAAGGAGGGCTGCCCGGCCAGGTGTTGCAGGTTGTCCCTGGAACCGGTCACGAAGTTGTCCAGTCCAATCACTGCGAAACCGCGCGCGACGAGCCGATCGCATAGGTGGGAACCGAGAAAGCCCGCGGCTCCGGTGACAAGCGCCCTCATGCTTGCGGCCGCCGACCAACTCCGACGTAGGCGAAACCCATCCGTCTCATGCGCTCCGGGTCGTACAGATTGCGGCCATCCACGATGATTGGTCGGGCAAGCAACTGCTTCATTCTCTCGAAGTCCGGGTTGCGGTATTCCATCCATTCCGTCGCGACGACCATGGCGTCCGCCCCCTCGAGTACATCGTACGGGCTCTCCAAATAGTCTACCCGTTCTGCAAGAATCCTACGGGCGGCGTCGCCGGCTCTCGGATCGTGCACCCGAACAATTGCACCACCACGCAGCAACCCATCGATCAGGTCGAGGGAAGGGCTCTCCCGCATGTCATCGGTCTGAGCCTTGAAAGACAAGCCCCAGACAGCGATCGTCGCACCCGCCAAGTCCCGACCCAACACAGCCTGGAGCTTCTTGAGAAGCACCTTCTTTTGCCGCGTGTTGGCCACGTCCGCAGCCCAAGCCACTCCGAGTTCAACTCCTGACTCTGCACCCGTAGCGACGAGCGCCTTCACATCCTTGGGGAGACAGGAGCCGCCGTACCCTGGACCCGGGAACAAATACTGGTTGCCGATCCTGGGATCGCTGCCAATACCGCACCGCACCGAGTCAATGTCAGCACCGACCGCCTCACAAAGCGCCGCTATTTCGTTCATGAACGAGATGCGCACCGCCAACATCGCGTTGGCTGCATACTTGGTCACTTCGGCCGATACGGTGTCCATGAAGATCAGGGGATTGCCGCTCCGGACGAACGGCGCGTAGAGCTCGCGTAGCACCAAGGCCGCCTCCTCGGAATCGACTCCCACCACTACTCGATCCGGCTTCATGAAGTCCTCCACAGCGGCGCCCTGCTTAAGAAACTCTGGATTGTAGCAGATGTGGAACTCGACGTCAGTGAGCTCGGCAATGGCAGCTCGGACCTGCTCGCCGGTCCCAGCGGGCACCGTAGACTTGGTGATTACGATCTTAGGTGCGTTGAGGTGGTCCCCAATCACACGCGCCACGGATAGCACGTGTTGCAGGTCGGCGGTTCCATCCTCATCGGGCGGAGTAGCAACGGCGATGAATATCACCTTGGAGACTTCTACCGCTCTGCCCACGTCAGCTGTGAATGCCAGGCGACCGCACTCTTGGTTCTTGACGACGAGCGCTTCGAGCCCGGGCTCGTAGATGGGGATCCGCCCCCGACGCAGACCTTCGATCTTGTCAGCGTCAGTGTCGGCACAAATGACGTTATTTCCCGCCTCAGCGAGGCACGCGCCCACCACCAGCCCCACATACCCCGTCCCTATGACAGCAACATTCACGTTACCGCCCGCGATTCAGCGCGTTTCTAGTATCGACAACATGTCGTGCGTTTTCCCTAATCTCATCGAAGTCGATGCACGAGTGGTCGGTTACGATGATTGTGCAGTCAGCGTCGCGCAGCTCCTGCGGAGTCAAATTGACCGACTCGAACACCTCCCCGTCTTCGGTCAGCTCGGGCACGTAGGGATCGTGGTAGATCACCCTGGCACCCTGCTGCTTGAGCAATCGGATCACGTCCAGCGCCGGACTTTCTCGCATGTCATCGATGTTCGGCTTGTACGCGACGCCGATGACGAGTACTCGCGAGTTCCTGATGGCCTTCGAGGCCTCGTTCAGTCGCTCTGCAACCTTACGCACCCAGAAGGCCGGCATCTCCGAGTTGACCTCACTCGCGACATCGATGAATCGAGTTCGGTAGTTCAGTCCGCGCATCTTCCAGGCGAGGTAGTGAGGATCGATTGGAATGCAGTGGCCGCCCAAACCCGGTCCGGGAGTGAATCGCATGAAGCCAAACGGTTTTGTGGCCGCAGCGTCAATCACCTCCCACACATCCACCCCAAGTTTGTCGCATACAATGGCCATCTCGTTCACGAGACCGATATTGATGCTGCGAAAGGTGTTCTCCAGCAGCTTCACCAGCTCCGCCGACTCGGGCGAAGACACCGCAACGAGTTCGTCGAAAGCGGGGTCGTAGAGCGCGAGCACCACGTCCCGACAGTGCTCGGTGATGCCTCCAACCACCTTGGGCGTGTTGCGAGTCTGCCACTTCGGATTCCCTGGATCTACTCGCTCCGGACTGAAGGCTAGAAAGACGTCCCGCCCAACCTCGAGCCCCCCCCGTTCGAGTGTGGGAAGCAACAGTTCGCGAGTAGTGCCCGGGTAGGTAGTGCTCTCGAGAATGACCACCTGACCTGCCCGAACCTCATGTCCCACAGCATCCGCGGCAGATATCACGAACGAGACATCTGGGTCTTTTGTCTTGGAGAGCGGAGTGGGGACACAGATACTGATCGCGTCTACCTCCGACAGGCGGTTCATGGCGGTCGTAGCTTCGATGAGGCCCGATGATACCAATCCGGCTAGTCGCTCAGACGGCACGTCCTGCACATGGGAGTCTCCCCGGTTGGTCCGGGCCGTCACGCCCTCGCTAACGTCGAATCCGAGGACTTTGTATCCGGCCGCCGCCAACTCGACTGCGAGAGGTAGGCCAACGTACCCCAGGCCAACGACTCCGAAGAGAGCCGAACGGTCTTCCGCCTTGGCAATGAGCGTCGCTTTCGCGTCCATGATCACCGCACGATTGGATGGTTTACAGGTCCACCGCGGATCCCGAGCTGAGCGACCGCGTGGCCGCGTCCAGCACACGAACGACATCCACGCCATTCTGCGCTGGAGTGCGAGGTTCTTCCTCTCCCTGCGCCACCGCCAAGAAATGCCGCAGCTCGACTGACAGCGGCTCCATGTTGGGAACCCGCGGTATGGTGATGTCCCCCTCGCGAATCGATAGGCTCTCCCCATACGAACCGTAGTCAGGCGGCCGATCTACGCCGCGATCGTAGATCTTGAGCTTCTCGCGCATCTGCATGTCGTCAAACACCACCATCTTGTGCGAACCCACCACCGTGAGGCGTCGCTCCTTGTGGGGATCGAGCCAAGACATCTGCACGTGCGCCATGATTCCGGAGGCAAACTCCAGCGTCATGAACACTACGTCCTCAATGCCTGGCTGCAGATAGCTCTTGCCCTGGGCAGAGACCCGCACGGGCTTCGTGCCTAGCAAGTCTAGAGCCACCGATGCATCATGCGGTCCGAAACTCCACAGCGCGTTCTCATCCGGCCGGATCTGCCCCAGGTTCACCCGCTGGCTGTACAGATAGTAAATGTCGCCTAGTTCGCCGCTTTCGATGAGCTGCTTGAGTTGCACTACCGCTGGGTGGAACAGCAACAGGTGACCCACCACAACCGGCACGCCCCGAGTTTCCGCCAGCTCAGCTATTGACTCGGCTTCACTCACCGACAGCGCAAACGGTTTTTCCACCAGGACCGGGAGGCCACGCTCGATCGCCGCAGCGGCCAGTTCCGCATGGCTGGCAGCAGGAGTCGCTATGACCACTGCGTCCGCAAGCTCAAACGCCTGCACCGCATCTGTTGTTATGGCAACACCTGGGTACTGGTGTCGCACGGCTTCACGGCGTTCGTCGCTGAGGTCGCATACGACCGTGAGTTCAGCGCCCGGCAGAGCCGCCACGTTGCGGACGTGGTTGCGGCCCCAGGCACCTGCGCCAAAGACAGCGATTCGAATCGGCTTCATCGGTGGAACTCCCGGATCGCATCGATCACGCGCCCTTGCTGTTCGGCGCGGAGTTCCGGATAAACCGGAAGTGAAAGCACTTCCTCACAGGCTCGCTCGGACTCGGGCAACCGTCCTTCGGTATAGCCGAGATGCGCAAAACAGGGTTGAAGATGGAGTGGGCGCGGGTAGTAGACGGCAGATCCGATGCTTCGCTCGGCGAGCACTGCTTTGAGCTCATCGCGCCGCTCGGTACGGATCGTGTACTGGTTGTACACGTGCTCGTTGTCGGAATCAGTCTGGGGAATGATCACCGCGTCCAGCTCCGCCAACGCATCAGCGTAGAGATTGGCGTGCTCGCGTCGGGCTTCGTTCCACGCCTGGAGATGGGGCAGCTTTGCGGAGAGCACGGCCGCCTGCAGCGTGTCCAACCGGCTGTTAGTGCCAATCTCGTCGTGGTGATACTGCTTCGCTCCACCGTGCACCCGCAGCTTCCTCATGCGCTCGGCCAGGCCGGAATCCTGCGTGGTTATCATCCCACCGTCTCCCCACCCCCCCAAGTTCTTGCTGGGGAAAAACGAGAAGGCCCCGGTGGTGCCTAGCGCGCCAGCATTGCTCCACTCACCATCAATGCGACGCCGAGCTCCAATTGCCTGAGCCGCGTCTTCGATCACGGCCAACCCGAATTGCTCCGCGAGTGCCAAGAGCCGTTTCATGTCGGCCATCTGGCCGAACAGATGCACCGGCACAATAGCGCGCGTGCGACTTGTCACAGCCGCCTGCACCAGATCGACGTCGATGTTGAAGGTGGTCGGGTCAATATCGACGAAGATCGGCGTGCCGCCCGCATTGTGAATGGCACCGGCCGTAGCAAAGAAAGTGAACGGGGCGGTGATGACCTCATCACCCGTCGGTACCACTAGCGCACGCCACGGCGTGGCGGGCTCCCACGAGCCGGGCCACAGCCTCCTCGAGCTGAGTCACCGGCTCACCCATGATGAAGCGCTGGCTCTCGACCACCTCGAGCAGCGCCGGAAGCAGATCTTCCCGGATGGCTTCGAATTGGGCCTTAAGGTCCAGAAGGGGTACGTTCACAGATCTTCCAAGTGTTTGAAACTAATCAACTTACACGACTCACGAAGGGGAATCAACCGGACTGAGATTGCCGGATTTCTCCCGGTAGGAGAGACCACATCGAGAACACGTTCCAGTTCCACCAGACAGGAGCAGCCGATGGCCACAATAGCACATCCAACCCACCCGCCGGGCCGGTACCCCGACCATGAGTGCGTACGGCGGTACATCAGAGGTCACCACAGCTCCAGCACCAACAAAACAGTACTCTCCCAGCGTAACACCGCACACTACTGTTGCGTTGGCCCCGATCGACGCTCCCCGCTTCACCAGCGTCTGCGCGTACTCGCTCTTTCGGGGCACATGGGACCTGGGGGTGCCGACGTTGGTGAAGACACACGAGGGCCCGCAGAACACGTCGTCCTCCAAGACCACACCCTCGTAGATGGACACGTTATTCTGGATCTTGCAGTTGTTGCCGATCTTCGCGCGCGACATCACGACGACGTTCTGCCCCAGGCTACATCTCTCACCGATCTCCGATCCAGGCATTACGTGACAGAAGTGCCAGATCTTGGTGCCGTCGCCGATTACCGCGCCGTCATCGACGTATGAGCTTTCGTGAAGAAAGTAGTCTGACATTGAAATCCTGGGTCGGAGGAGCGCC
>JBDHHP010000209.1:0-6619 GCA_039589275.1 Gemmatimonadota bacterium
GGAGCCAGTACAAGTATGCGAAATCCCCATACCAGATTCGCAATTGGGCTGAGTACGAGGCGGGCCTCCGCAGACGAGGCGACCTCACCGTCTGGCTTTCCGACGACGCCATCAACTCCTGGCGGGCCCTACCCAGCGGCGAGCCTGGCGGCCAACGCATCTACGCAAACATCGCGATCGAGGCAGCTCTGACGATCCGCATGGTCTTGCACCTTCCGCTCCGACAGACCGAAGGCTTCCTGCGATCGCTGGCAGACATGCTTGAGGTGGAGTTCCCCATTCCCGACCACACCACGCTGTCCCGGCGGCTCAAGACGCTTGGTGAGATCCCGTTTTGTGCGGTCGCGAACCATCGACGTATCCACCTGTTCATCGACAGTACGGGTCTCAGGATTCACGTCGGCAATCTGCGGAAGCCACCGAAGAACAGGACCTGGCGGAAGCTGCACCTTGCGGTCGACGCGGCCACTGGCGAGATCGTTGCCTCGGATCTGACCAGTCGCCGAACGTCTGACCGCACTCGGGTTCCTCCCCTGCTCGGGCAAATCGACCATCGAGTGGCCTCCGTCTCTGCAGATGGTGCCTACGACACCGAGGGCACATACGAGGCCGCTCACGCGCAGGGCCAAGGACGACACGTGAGAGTGGTCATATCACCGAGACGCGACGCCCAGATGAGTCCAAGACCGTCGGTTGCATTGATGGAGAGGAATCGGAATATCCGCTCCATCCACAGACTCGGTCGACGCGAGTGGCACAAGCGGTCGGGCTACAGCAAGCGCAGCATGGTCGAGAACGCGATCTATCGATACAAGACGATCATCGGTCGAGGCATGAGGAGTCGCACCCTGGTGGGCCAACGGGTGGAGGTGCAACTCGCATGCAGGGTTCTCAACACCGTGATCTGTCTCGGGATGCCCGACAGCTACCGAGTGGGGTGATTCTATCTCGGGGAACGGGAAACCTGGCCTCAGTTCCGAGCCGTGCAACAACGCCTCTTGAAGTGCGATTGGGGTTAACCGGGTGAGTGAAGCCATTTCCTGGTCTATCGAGCTTCCCGCAGACGCGCCAGCAGCTCCTCGTCTACCTTTGACTTAACCGTACGCCTATCGAGCTGGAGCCGACGTGCGGTTTCCTGGTAGTTGCCGGTCTGCGAGTAAACCAGCGTGCAGTAGCGTGAGAGCAGCTTGTCGGCGGTGAACGCACCGTGTTCGATCCCATCGAGTGTGTCCTGTAGTGCAGGACGCAAAGGCATTCGCGCTGGTTGGTACTCACCGTGAATCATCACGCTGCGCACGCACTGCTCCAACTCGCGGATATTGCCCGGCCACGGATAATCCGGATGAAGGCCGGTGCGTATCCACTGCTCGACTTCGTCGGCAAGTGCTTCGGCATCACTAGCCGCTATGCGCTTCGCAATGAACAGGACGAGCTCCGGCAAGACACTCGGCGAGTCGCGCAGCTGTTCTTCGAGTGACGGCGTGACGATAACATCCGAACACAGTCGGTAGTAGAGATCCTCACGGAATAGCCTTGCGTGCATGGCCGCACCTAGGTCCTGATTCGTCGCGGTGATGAGCTTGCCTGCGAACTCATGATTTGTCGTGTCGCCCACCGGCTGAAAGGTCCGCGTCTGAAGTACCCGCAGGAGCTTTACCTGAAGGGCCGGATCGAGGTCGCCGATCTCGTCGAGGAAGATCGTTCCACCGGCAACACAGAGCTCGAACCACCCGCGCCGATCCTTTATCGCGCCAGTGAACGCGCCTTTGCGGTGACCGAATAGTTCCGACTCGACGAGCGTGGCCGGCAACGCAGCAACGTTGAGTGGGTGGAACGAAGCCGTGAAGTCGGTGGCGAAGTCCTTCGTATCAGGGTCGAACGGGATGTACTGCGACAAGCCGATCGCACGGGCGACGAGTTCCTTGCCGGTGCCGGAGGGACCGGTGATGAGCGTGCTCATTCCGCTCATCCATTCATAGAGAATATCGCGGAAGCGCCGAGCGTCATGGGTGAAGATCGACTGCCACACCGCGGCACGGAGACGCGCCGCCGGTTTGGAAGAGCCGACGATGAACCGGAAGATGTGGTGGTACGCGCGGTGAATCTGGAACAGACAGGCGAAGACATGTGATGCATCGAGCGCGGCCGGCAGTGTCAAACCAGGAACGTGGAGGAGTCGCTCCCAGTCGCGGAGGAAATTCGTGTAGAATCCCAATCGGCCAGGTCCTTTGCCCTCTAGGGCCGAGAGGATGGTTGTGCGGAAGAAGGCATGATGAGCGCGATGTAGTAGGTAAAGCGCGGCGTCTTGGTAGAGGATTAGATCCCGTTCCGCGGCCGGGGCTGAGCCCCCCAAAGCCAACCGCTCTCGTATGTCGACCAAGAGTGACTCTAACCGACCGGTGATTCTCAGAACGTTGGCGTGCGGGCGATCTTCATCGTCGACCCGAAGACTCCAGATCGGTTCACCCTCGAGGAACTCCTCGCCCAGTGCATCTCGCTCGGCATGCAGCCTCTCGGATAGGAATGGATTGGCATACGCGAGTCTCGAGACAGCCTTGAGGAAGGCACGCTCACTCCCGGTCAGCAAAGGCATTGGTGTTCTCCGTTGAGCCGTTGGGTAGTCGGACAACACAGCATGTACATGTCATGTATGGTGGTGATCACGAATTGTCAATCTTATCACGACTTCAACCATTGCAGTGCCAGCGAGCCAGCAGCGTAACATTATGCTGTACAATCGTTTAACGCGTCACCTGGCAATTGGCACATCAGTTGCCCTTCCAGATGAATGAAGCGACTCATGACTGGGAGTGACAACATGTCTGAAATGGGAGTGTTCGACGTGCTGCGGAAGGTGTTCATCTACGTCGGGTACCCGGCTGTCATTATAGCCGCGTTCCTTGTCATCGCCGTGAGGATGAAGGCGCTCTTCCAAGATTACCACTCCGACCGCCTGATGCAGTGGAGGCTGGCGGTCGCCGGTCTGCTCCCGGTGGCGATCCTGACGTTCGTTGTGGTTGGCAAGTTTCCGGAAGGGGTTTCGTGGGTGCCGACGGCTGATCAGTGGGAGATGCAGCTTCCGCTGGGGGCGCTGATTGCAGTAGCTACGTTGGAGGCTTCGCAGCACGTATCGGGGACCAGGCAAGCACTGTCATTCATGCTCTACCTATCAGCGCTTGGAACTGGTCTGCTGTACGTGGTCATGGAAGGTGAGCTGGCGAGGTTTCAGCCGGCAGTCTTTTCACTCGTGCTCACGGGAGGCCTGCACTTCGTGTTCAGGGAGCCGGAACGGTCGGATGACGAACCGCTGCGAACCGTCGAGAAAGAGCCTGACGATAAGCCTCCTGTGCAACCTGCAGGCACCCGGTACGCCCGAGATGGATTGGCAAGGCTCAGGTGGATAGAGGATCGGATCAGGAGGCAGTAAGGGGCCGGATGAGAACCTGGCTCGGCAAGCGCGGCGGCCATGCATTTCGCCGCCCCGCCCCTGACAGACAAACACAAAGCCGGACGGTAATAGTATGAAGCAGAACGTGATTGTAGCTCTCGCTACGGCATGCGTGATGACCACGGTTCTTGGAGCCGGAGTCTGGTTCCTCGGCACCTTTAACTTGAGGGCACATACGGAGAAGTCTCAGATGCATCGTGAGGTAAGCAACGTGGGAGCGGGAACGTACTTCTCATCTGACTATCGAACGGCGAGAGACAGATTTCTCAGTGCAGCTGGAGAGGCGGATCTGGACGTCGAGAGTCTACAGAACCCCCACCAAGGACCGGATGGCCAGCCGCTCTTCACCGACGTAGCCGTGATCGGTCCCAATACGGCTCGGTCCGTCCTCGTCTTGAGCTCGGGCACCCACGGTGTCGAGGGGTTTGCGGGCTCGGGTATTCAAACGGGGCTGTTGCAGGAGGGAGTCGCATCGCGCCTACGGCCCGGGGTCCGGCTCGTGATGATCCACGGGATCAATCCGTATGGCATGGCGCATCTGCGACGGGCCAATGAAGGTAACGTCGATCTCAATCGCAACTTTCGGGATTACGCGGTCCCCCACTCGGGGAACCACGGATACGAGAGGCTTGCCAACGTCGTCGCGCCACAATCGATGTCATTCTGGTCCGAAGTCGCTGCGTGGTCGCGTTTGCTCTGGTTCAGGCTCACTGCCGGCACGAAGGCTTCGCAAGCGGCGCTGCAAGGCGGCCAATACTCCTATCCCGACGGACTGTTCTATGGTGGCACCGAGGCGACTTCGTCTAACCAGACGGTTCGGTGGATTGCACGGCGGCATCTGTCCGACGCCGATCACGTGGTAATGGTCGATGTGCATACGGGCCTTGGAGGGTTCGGTAACGCTGAGCTCATCTTGAACGATGCTGTTACCGCACCCAACTACCAACGTGCGTTGGCGATCTGGGGACCTAAGCAGGTGAGGTCGACCATATCTGGGGAGTCAGTATCGGGCCACGTGGACGCGTCGCTCAAGCGAGCCTTCGCCGACATGCTGCCGGAAGTGGAAGTGACTGCCGTGAGTTTGGAATTCGGCACGGTGCCGCCAATGGAGGCCTTCAAGGCACTCAGGGCGGAGAACTGGTTGCACCATCACGCTGGGCCGAACCACCCGCGGGCAATCGAAATCAAGACGCGCTTGCTTCGTGCGTTTCATCCAGAGGCGAACGAGTGGAAAGCGTCGGTGTGGAACCAAGGAAAAGCAGTGGTGGAACAGGCATTGGACTTCTTGAGTGGTGCCGAGAGCCAATGACCGAGGCCGGACTCGATCAATTCATGCAACACCGCTGCAAGTCCGGTTCGCCTGAGTGCGGGTATGTGTGGTTTCCTGCTGCGCGAGCCTGGAAGGGACGACGCACAGCCTTCACCGTATTCTGGATAGGGGTCTCATGAACGCTCGCTTGTCTGCATTGATTGCGGACTACCAGTCGAGAGTGTCCGAGGCCGTCGATTTGCTGGAACGTGGCTTGGGAATCACCAGGCCCGCCTCCAACCGCGAATGGACAGAGTACGACATCCCACAAAACGGCAGCCTGCCGGGTCCCGCCGCCTACTTCAAGCACGGGTACGGCTGCGCCATCTTCTGGCCAGACGCGTTCGTAGACTTCGACTTCGGCACACGGGGCGAGATCGATGGTTTCGATGCGATGAGGCTTGCCGTATTCATGGAGACGAACCAGTTGGCGTACGGGCTTTCTTCCCATGACGAGATTCGGGAGCTGTTGGAGGCTGCGACCGAAGCGGGTGAGATCGTGTGTGCGATGGGTTACGGTCTCGCCTATTTGGCGCTCGATGCGGAGACGACCCAACAAGCTGCGCAAGTAGCGACTCGTGCTGCCCGGGTCAAGCCCAGCACGATGCGTGAGGAAGGGCGAAGGGTCCCTCCAAGCGTGGGCGCGGTGGCTTCCTGGTACAGGATGGCCGCTGAACAGGGCCTCCCAGAAGCCCAGTATATACTAGGAACGTATTGCCGCCAGAGCGAAAACATCCAGGAAGCCCGAGTCGAAGCTCCGAAATGGTTTCGTAGAGCTGCCGAACAGGGACACGCGCTGGCGCAGTACGAGATGGGCATGGAGAGCGCCGATGAGGAAGCCATGAAATGGCTTCGTAGCGCTGCCGAACAGGGACACGCCCTGGCGCAGTACGAGATGGGCATATGGAGCGACGATGAGGAAGCCATGAAGTGGTACAGACGGGCGGCAGATCAAGGACTTGTCGACGCTCAGTGCGAACTTGGCATCTGCTGTTACGACGGCTTCGGTGTTCGACCCGACATCGCGGAGGCAGTCAAATGGCTCAGACCGGCTGCTGAGCAGGGGCTTGCACTGGCCCAATTGGTTCTTGGTCACGCGTACAGCACGGGCGGCGAAGGCGTTCCTCAGAACTACGCTCTAGCAGCAGCATGGTTGCGGAAAGCTGCGAAGCAGGGCGATGAGGCCGCGCAGGATGACCTTGCCGAGCTGCTGGCATCAGGTTTGGCTGACCCGCAGGAGCCAGGTGAGCTGAAGAGGTGGAGTCACGCTCCTGATGCCGGGTGGCAGTGGTGCCCACACTGTAAACAGGACGTCCAGCCGTCTCTCGACGGCAGGTGTAGCACCTGCGAGACGCAGATTGCTCCACCGGACACGCGAACGGCAGAGCAGCTTGACCAGGCGGCAAAGCGGATGCGGAGCGATGTGCCGTGTCTCTTTGTGGCTTGTGCGGGCTTGACGCTGCTAGTCGCAGCCGTGGTCGCCATCGTGCTCGTTACACTCTGACTGGCTCACAGCCCATGCGGATGAGACTCCGCCTGCAAGGAAGACCCTTCCGGGCAGGAACCTGAGTAATACGCCCTCGCTCGATATCACAAATCTGTGGTGTGCGAATAGTGTGCGAACTCAGCCAAACTCAGCCAAACTCAGAGCAACTCAGCCAAACAACTCGGTCGCGTAACTACTTACTCAGCAATACGTAGCAATACTCAGCCGCACTCAGCCAAAGTCAGAGAAACTCGTCTGGAACAAATGGGGTTCAGGGGGTCGCGGGTGGAGCGGCCGGGCCGTGCTCCATTCAACCGATTAGTGAGTGGATTGGTGAGTGGATTGATTGTGATATCCTGTGATCTGGCTAACTCCA
>JBDHHP010000210.1:0-6604 GCA_039589275.1 Gemmatimonadota bacterium
CAGACTACCTCCACAGCCCATAGATGCGACCGGATCGCGCATCGTATCACCTCCGAGTCAGGAAGCTCTGCTCACTTCCCGTCGGTGGTCCTACGGTCACGTCCGTCGGTGGGGCGTCCAGGTGGAGGGCACTCGCTCTGGCGAGGCGGGCCGTACAGGCCATCGGCGGCTACACCGATGCGGATAACTTGCCGCCACGGGCAGACGAAACAAGGTCGAATTGGGTCGGGATTTGGGCTAGAAACAGCAGCGCCCGGCGCGGGGCCGGGCGCTGAGGTTCGGTCGGGAAGCGGTCAGCGGCTACATGCCGCCCGTGTGTTTCAGCGCGATGTGGCTCGTGAAGTCGGCAACACCGCTGTAGAATGTCCCAAGCATCTCCGTCCCCGCTTCACCCTCTCGTTCAACCAACAGCGAGAGGAAGCGCGTAAATTCCGGGGACACCTTCCACTCCAGGTCTGCAAGGCCGCCGCTCATCGGGCCAAAGCAGGTGATGCGCTCATCACCTGTTATGAGACGAAGGCATGTCATCTCGGGCCACACCTCTGCGGACACAGGCATCAGGTGATCGAAGAAGATGGTCATTACGGCTTCTGTGTTCGGCCCCGTGACATGCCAGCTCATCACCGAGTACCACTCGACGTTCTCCCACTTCTGAGCCGTTGGCATCTGTGCGGATGTGCGAGCTGACAGAACGAGGGTAAGGACGAGGACTGCGAATACTATGCGACGCATGGCGCTCCTCCTTGGGAAGCAATGGCCGAAGCTACGGGCTGGGCCGGCTGCGTCTTCGCATGGTGACACCTCCGACTCAGGAAGTCTGCTCACTTCCCGTCGGTGGTCTCGCGGTCTCGTGGTCGGAGGGCGTCCTGTGCGGGGCGTCGCAGCGGCACGCGGGGCCGTCGAGGCCATCAGCGGTTCGACGGATTACCGCCAAAGTGCCGCCACGGGCCGGCAAAACAAGGTCGAATCGGGTCTTGGATTCAGCCCACAAGCAACAGCACCAGGAGAGCGCCCGGCGCGGAACTTTCGCATGGCTAGAACGCGATCGAGACGCCCAGGACAAATTCGTCCCGTCCAGGCACGAAGCTCACGCGGAGTTGGTCAAGCGGGATCTCCTCCCAGCGCTCGGTTGGACCCTCCAGGGCACCAACAGCCGCACCGATGAGCGCACCGGCCACACCCACCGCCGCGAATCCGACCGGCACCCCCCATTCGCAATCGGCGCACAGATTGTCGGACTCACAGATGTTGGCCCAAGTCAAGCCGGCAAAGGCTCCGAGCACACCGCCAATAACGCCACCCCAGAGTGCACCCTTGCCCACCCTCGACTTCTGCCCTGCGTATGCCTCGAGCCGCGTCACTGAAGCGAGCGGACAAGCCATCGCAGAGTCGGCAACGAGTACCAGGCTGTCACCACGCAGTGCCTGAAGCGTCGCCTGTTGCTTCTCGATGCCAAGCTCGGGGCAGGTAATGCGAACCCGCGCACCAGGTTCAGGCAGTAGCTGTTGCTCTTGGGCCACTGCGGCGGTTAAGGGTGCGACAGTCAAATACACCTGTACGAGGCTGCATGCGATGATCCGTCGAGGCGCAAGCTGACCGTGCATAGGACCCCCCTTGCTGGGGCTGCACCAGCACGTACAGGGCCTGACGTCAAGCGGGAGTCAAGCGGATTCCGGAGGGGATTAGTCGGCATCGAAGCCACGCTGGTGAAGGGCGACCAGAGGTGAGAACGACAGCGCGGGGCACGCTTCGGGCACAAAGCGGGCACACCCCCCTGATGAACGCAACGACGCGACAGCAGCTAGGCCACCATCGCGTCTCTAGTTGCCCCGCCTGGGATCGAACCAGGACTCTTCTGATCCAGAGCGGCGGCCTCAGGGTGCCGAAATTCGGCAAAATGTCACACTAAACGCGGGTTCGTGTCGTCCGGTGCCGGGTCTGAAGGGCAAGATGTCGGGTTATGACGACAAGTTGTCGCCATAGATGTCGTGCTTTGTCGTGTTGCCTCAAGAAGACGACCTGGCGCGGCATCTTCAGCCCGCGCCGAATCCGGCCGTAGGTGGTGACGCCTCTTGCGACTAGTGGACACGCCACTGGGGCGTGTCCGGGGGACGCCCCATGATTGCCGATGATCCCGAGGCCTTGCACGACGGTCCCGAGGCAACATCTTAGTTGACATCACATTCTCAGTCGGTGGCCTTCCGGCTTCCGCCGCCCGACAGACGCTGCAGTACGACGCCCGCCTGACGACGAAGACCCGGTAGACACTGAGCTCGTCCTTATGATTCAAGCCACTAGCACCAGTGGACTGAATGAGAGGAAGATCCAATGGTCTTCTCCCGCTCACGCTTCCTGCCCGGGCTAGTAACATGCCTCACGGTCGGAACGCTGGCTTGTTCCTTTGATTCGCCAAACCCCACTCGTATCGTCGAGCTGCAGACACAGGAGGTCACATCTCCCGACCTTGCTGTCTCGCCGGACGGATCGGAACTGGTCTTCTCACTCCTGGGTCAGCTGTTCAGCGTGCCAACTGACGGTGGCACTGCAGTGCAGCTGACGTCCGGACCGTCCTTTAACCAGGATCCGAGTTTCGCACCTGACGGCAGGCGGCTTGCTTTCGTTTCCGACCGAGACGGTAGCGAGGGAAATGTATTCCTCATGGACCTCCACACTCGCGATGTCACACAGCTCACTCACGAGTGGTGGGCGGGCCGACCGGTTTGGTCTCCCGACGGTCGGGCCTTGCTTTATCTGAGCTACCCGGAGGTTGACGGTGAGTGTCAGGGGCAGGCTCAGGCGCGCGAGTTGGATCTAGGGAACAATGCAGTTCGAGTTCTCAGCGCCGGAGACCAGAACGTGCGATCGGTGTTCTATACGGATGATGGGCAGGTAGGATGGTCGGTCGTCAAGGAAACCGGTTACCTCGAGGCATCGTCGCAGATCCAATTGGTGATGGGCGACGGATCACCGAACACGGTCTCCACCATGGCTGGTGTGGCAGATCGAGTCGCACCGAGTCCGACCGGACGCGGCTTCTATGTCCGACGTGAACTTCCCTATACGACGAGAGCTGACATCCTTTATACTGTGGAGGACACCGCCAAGACTACGGTTGCAGACGTTGGTCGGACGTCTTGCTGGTACCGCCTTCCACGGTTCGCGGTGGCTTCTGACGGTGAGAGTCTCTACATCGAGGACCACGGTAGCCTCTGGCGCGTGTCCACGGAGGACGGAACACGAGAGCAGATCCCGTTCCAAGCGACTGTGCGTCTGCAAATAACGGAGCCGACTCGGGTTCCGAAGCTCGCGCTTCCGCGGACGTTCGAGGCACCCACCATCTCCTCGCCGCGTCTCACACCTGACGGCGGTACAGTTGTATTCGGCGCGCTTTGATTTGTCTGGAAGCAACCCCTGGCGGGGGGACCGGCGGAGAGACTAACAGAGGACGACGCCATTGAGCAGGGGGCTGTGATATCCCCTGACGGTCGGCGTGTCGCGTATCTGCGCGGGGCGGACGGCCAACAGGAGATTGGCATACTGGATCTTGAGTCCAGCGTTAGCCGCACGATCCGCAAGGGGCCCTATTTCTGGCATCTCTCGTGGCATCCGGATGGCGACATGCTTGCCGTTGCTGCGCGTGACTGGGATGGCTTCTTTGTCGTCACGCAGCACCTCGCGGATTCCACAGCGGAGACCGCCATCACGAGAGCCGGCTCCGGACTATTCTCACCGCGTCCCCATTTCTCGGCCGATGGACAGTGGCTGTACTACACTCATGACGCCGCCGACACCGCGACGGTCAAGCGCCTTCCTGTACGGGGCGATGCAGAGCCCGAGCCCGTGGCCAAGCTCCCCCGCCACCTCGCCGACGCGCTGGTGTCACCCGATGGAAAGTGGTTGGCCTACCGCCGCAACACGGAAGTCTGGGTAGCGCCTCTCGGTGATAGTGGTGTCGAGCCGGTGTCAGAAGAGCTCGGCCGCCAATTGAGTCAGACCGGCGGAGCTGGCTTCGCGTTCACGCCCGATGGCCGGGCGTTGATCTACAGTGCCGAAGGGAGTGTATGGATCCACTCGCTGGCTGGGGACGCTCGCCGGGAGGTGCCTGTCCAACCCATGGCGGACCGGGAAGTGGTGCCGCCCCTCCTGCTCAGGCGCGTGCGTGTGCTCGACTTCTCTTTGGGCGCTTTTGGCAGGGAAGCCTCAGTGTTCGTCGATGGCGGCCGTATTAGGTGGATTGACTCACAGGGTGACCGTGAAGTTCCGCGGGGCGCTCGAGTCGTGGATACCGAAGGGCGGTATGCGATTCCAGGTCTCATGGACGTTCACAACCATGCAAACGCTCCGTGGTGGGGGGTGGCTGGTAACCATGCGGCGCACATCGCCTATGGGGTCACGACGGTTCGAAACATGGGGGAGTCGCTCGAATGGGTCGCCGCCCTCGCGGAGCGATCCTCCCTGACCTCCAGTCCCGTCCCCCGCCACCTGTACCCGGGTGACATGCTCGCGGGTCCATGGGGGGAATACCGCCAGAGCATGACCCTGGTCCGTAGTGAGGATCAAGTCCGTTCTGCCATTCAACGCCACAGGAATGCCGGCGCAAGCTTCATCAAGCTACACCCGCCTGTTCCGTGGCCTCTTCAACTCGCTGCTGCCGACGAGGCCCGGAGATACCGACTTCCGATCGCAGCGCATGGAATGATCGCCCAGGAAGTGGTGCGAGGAGTCACGCTTGGCTACGCGTTTCTCGAGCATCTAGAGTCCTACAGCGGGTTCCACAGCGACGTTCAGCAGTTGCTTGCCATGAACAGCGCCTACTGGACTCCGACCCTCGCCGTCATGGGTGCATTGGAAGCGCTTGCCTTTGAGGAGCCGGAGCGTTTTGGGGATACCAAGTTCTGTGCCTTCTTTCCGTGGGGCTGTCTCCGCGATGTCGAGGGGGACGAATCTGAGCCAGACAGTGCGGTGATTCTGTATTACCGAATGCTTGTGGACAACATCATCGGCGACGTACGCGAGGCCCGCACCCTTGGCGCCAACCTCCTGCTCGGATCCGATCGGCCCGACTATCCGGGGTATGCCATGCATGTCGAGATGGAGTCATTTGTGCGAGCCGGTTTCACCCCCATGGAGGTCCTGAGACTGGCTACTCAGGGCGCGGCCTCGGCGTTGGGACTCGAACGGGATCTCGGCACGCTCGAGCCAGACAAGCTCGCCGACGTCGTGATACTGGATGCCAACCCCCTGGAAGACATCACTAACGCGCAGCGTATCTGGCGCGTGATCAAAGGTGGGTGGGTTTTCGATCCTGAGGAGCTACGGCCGGAACGGAACTAGGTCATTCGACGAATTCGGGGCGGGCCGTCGAGGCCATCGGCGGATCACCATGTGACTATGTCCTCACCAGTCGCAAGTACCACGATGAGAGAGACGACCACGCCAGCGGCGACCGCTACTGCCAGTGTGTTCTCCCAGTTCACCTTGCGAACCGCCATGTACTCGATCTCCTCGAGAGGCACCGACACCGCCACCTTCTGAGACGTCGACTCACCTGTTTCCCCTGCAGCATCCGGCTCAGTGAGTCCTCGGAGAGTGTCCGCGACGACGCGCGGCTCCCAGATCGTGATTCGCATACCGTCGGTCTTGGTCACTCGAACCTGTTCTGGGTCTTGCTCTGCAAGTAGATGCTGCGGACTCACTTCCTGCACCTTCCAAGACGTACATGCAACGAGGTACATCGGCAGCAGGATGCAGGCGATGAGGCGTCGAGACGGCGGATGTCTACCCGTCGTCCCCCCCTGAGCACTTGGCCCAAACATCCTGCCATGGGCAGCGCAAACAAGGTCGAATCGGGTCGGGATTCGGCCCACAAACAACAGCGCCCGGCGCGGGGCCGGGAACTCATGACCTCGCCGACGAAGCTCAGAGAGCGGAAAGTGAGCACCGGAGGGTGAGAAACGCTCACACAAACGCTCACACCGGGCTGAAAAGCAGTCAGCCCGACACCACTCAAGTGGTACCGGGCCTTGAAGTTGCCCCGCCTGGGATCGAACCAGGACTCTTCTGATCCAGAGCGGCGCCCTCAGGGGGCCGAAACCCGGCAGAATGTCACATCAAACGCGAGTTCGTGTCGTCCGGTGCCGGGTTTGGAGGCCAAAACGTCGGTTTGACACGACAACTTGTCGTCTCAGATGTCGTGATATGTCGTGTCTGCAGAACTCACTCAGGAAACTCGATCCTTGCTCCTAGCCCTCCCCAGACGTAGTTGTCGCCAAACGTTTCCTTGAGGATCTCAATGGCTGCTTCCCCGGTACAGTGGGTGCCGGCGGCTCGCTTCACACCAAGCTGATCTCTCATCAAGCGAGCCAGCTCTGTTATGTACTCGGCGAGTACGGCAGGAGGTGAAAGCCTCCCGTCACGAGGGCTATGTCGGTGTTGAGAGCCTCACGGGTAGCCTTCACGATTTCGCCTACTCCGCTGTGGGAGCATCCCGCAACCAGGAATACGTCACCGCTCTCGGTGGTTAGGGCAAGCGACAGCTCGACCAGGGGGAAGAGCAGCGGCTCCTCCTCATACGGCGGGTACTTCCAGTAGACACCCGTGAGCG
>JBDHHP010000211.1:0-6603 GCA_039589275.1 Gemmatimonadota bacterium
CTTCGGATGTAGTAAGAATCTCGCCAAACACGGTGCCTCGTCTGTCGGCATGCTGACTGTTTGCGGCCTAACTCTAAATGGACTGACCAGCATAGCTGCATATCCTACACTTCGCTCGCAGTATATCAACGACTTGGAGTTAAGGTGACCAGCCGACCCTAATGCACCGCTTGGCCTTAACGAGTCGAGCGGTGAATGGGCGGAGTGTTGTGCTGCGAGATCCTGGCGACATAACACGCAACCCGATTTGCCGCACAGTCCTAACAACGTCTGAACCATCCGGAGGAAGCGTTCGATCAGAGTTGAGTTGCAGGCGAGTGGTGATACGAACCGCACGCGGGAAACATTCACGAGCCAAACCGCTACAAAACCGCTACAGTTTCCTGATTTCCGACCTAAGCATGAGACTAGAGGAAAGCGCCATAAACTGTTGCCTTACTTGCAGATGCCCGGGGCGGGATTCGAACCCGCACGGGGTTGCCCCCAAGGGATTTTAAGTCCCTTGTGTCTACCGGTTCCACCACCCGGGCAAGTGTTTGAAAATCTATGCAGTTACGGGCTGTTCCGTGAGTCATCATTTGCCAACTGTGACAACAAACTGTGACAAACACTGTGACAAAGAAGTCCCTCGGGTATAAGTCATCCCACTTTCACTCCCCTTCTGTGTTCCAGCACCTTCGCCTCTCGATACTCAACGACAGGAGCGCGGTGGCGCGTGCCGAGCAGATGGCCGTAGGTTCGCTGGATCAGGTTCACATCACGATGCCCAAGCTCGCAAGCCACTGTCCAGACACTCACAGGTAATCCGTTGTCGATTGTCTGTAGCCTCTGAGCCGTGTATGTGTGCCGCAGCGCATACGGTGTTATGTGCTTTTCGATCTTCGCAGCCGTTACTGCCGCTTCGAGCCTCGCCCTCCAATCAGTCAGCAGTCTCCCGTCGCGCGACGGGAACAGCAGCCCATTCTGTCTCTCCCCAATGTACTCAGTATGGATGCCCCGCAGGTCGGGCCAGAGCGGAACAGACCGCTTACGCCACGGTCTCTTCAGTCTTCTCCACTCATTAGGTCGGATGCGAACGGTACCACCATCGAAGTCGATATCCTCTACCTCCAACCCCAATACTTCGGAAGGTGAACCACCGGTGTATAGGTATGTGGCAATCAGGGGATGGAGAAACGGAATTGCCAGGTGGTGTCCCGCCGAGTCGAGTTGTTTCGCAGCCTCCAGCAGCCGCGCAGCTTCTCCCGGCTCCAAATAGACTGCCTCTTCACGCTCGATGCGAGGCTTCTCCAACAACCGATGGACAGGGTTTTCTACGGCCTTTCCCTCACGGACCGCACGCTTGAACAGGTTGGATATGGCGTGAATCTCATGTTGTAGAGTCTGCCCACTCTTGCTCTTCCCACGCCTTCCGGGCTGCTGACGACTCCAGTTCACGAACTTGGTCAGACGTTCGACCGTGACCTGTGACAGCCTAATGTTGGGCAATTTCAGGTGATCACGACAGAAGTCGAGGAACATCCGTAATCGTCTCTCGTCACTCTCGACAGTGACGGCCCTTCTGGAGTGTGCCTTTTGTGCCAAGTGGTGGCGGGCGTATTCTCCCACCGTCGGATCACGAGTGTCACCCGGCGTGAACCCCTGCCTGCGGAGTTCCTTCAGTTCCGCCAACCGGGCTGCGACTAGTGACACGGCTTCGTCGGAGTCAGTCGTGCCGCGCGTTGCCCCTACAGGCTTCAGCGCCTCCCGTCCCCCACCGACATCTGCGTAGTCGCGGAAGTCGCCGTAGTACCGGTTTCCCCTACGCATCAGGCGGTCCTTCCTCCGTGGGTTCATGACAACCCCCTTTCGAGCTTGTACGCCGCGTCCTCCAACTTCTGTGCATGTCGCTTGAGCCAGCGAGCTAGCAGGCGGGTTGCTCGATCTGACGGAGGCACGCGGTTCAGATAGCCGCTGACGCTGTTGATGTGCATCCCCATGCCGTTGGCAATCTCTTGGAGTGTGGGTCTCGCCAACCTCAACGCGCGGCGGAATGCTGTGGTACGCCCTCGGTGCTTCACGGTACCTCCTTTCTCCAATCTCATGGACAAATATAACCGCTCACACACATGTGTACCAGCGCACATCATCCTTCCCATAGCTTTGGCCTTCCCGGCTTCTTCACACCCGGAATCGAATCAGCCGGTATCACCCACCTCCCCTTCCCATCGTCCGACGTCTTCTGCGCTCCTTCGATCTTGCCTCTGCTGCACCAGTTTGCCACAGTCTTCGACTTGACGCCAAGCAGTGCAGCCGCATGCCGAGTGTTGATCATGCCATTTGGAACAGATTCCTCTCTCAGGTCAGCAAGTTGCCCGAGCACCATGCGCAGGACTCTGGCTACCGGGGCGGTCGCGCCGATCTGTTCTGCCTCTCGCGCCCGTCGGTCAAGCTGCTCACACAACTCTGCCAGCGTCACGCTGGTCTCCAAGATTTCTGGCAGTGCGGCGATAACCTGACCATGACGCTCAGGGACCATCCTCCTGAATCGCCGCCCGCTCGATTCGGGCGTCGTCATCGTCATCATACCGGCCATCGCCCGCTTCCTCGGCCAGTGGGCCAGTATGGGAGTGTTGGCCACTGTGGTCCCAAGCTGCCGCATAGTGGTCGGGAACTTGGCCAGTATCAGAACCGCATGATTCCTCAGTACTTATAGGGTTGGGTTCCTCATACTGGCCATGTTGGCCAAGAGACGAGCATTTGTCCGCTATGCTCCACTCCACATACGATCCTGGACCGAACCCGATCCGCTGCTTCTCGACGCCCATCTCCTTGGCGGCCCTTCTCAACGTTCGGTCGGCTATGCCTTCTCGTCGTGCTTGCTTGGTGATCTCGTAAACCTTCCGTGGCTCGCTGTGCAGTGTTGCTTCAAGAAAGTCCTTGGCTTCATCCAGCGCGCTTCGCTCTTCCTGATCTACCGGCGCTGCATTGAGAGCTTCCGCCGTGTGTTCGCTCCGCCCGTCCCACACGATCCGCGAGGTGTAGATGCCACTGCCCACAAGGGTCCCTTCGATGTGGTACGACAGCGATGGAGCGGGATCGGAGAGATTGTTCTTCACACTCGCGAGCACATACCGTTGCTCGTCGTTCGGATCTGGAGCGGCGGTGAGTACGACTCGGGCTGCTGCACCGTACGCGACAGAACCGGCACCCCGGTCGATTGCCCGAGCAGTCGTGGCTTTCGTCCAATGGCGAACTCCCTCGATCACCGAGTCGGTTTCCTCTGCAAGTTGGGCCAGCGGCTTCAGCGCGGTTCTGAGATGCTGATCCCGGTAGTCGTCAACGCTGCATGCCAGGAAGGCTTTGAGTGGGTCAATAACCGTCAACCTGACGTCGTAGTCGCGGATCACGTGGTACAGTGTGTCAGCGTCCTGTGGCAACACCGGGTCTCGCCAGACACCGCTGTTCCTGTTCCCTAGTTCGAGGATTATGAGCCGGTGGGGATCACCGCCGGCGGCATCAAAACGTGGGCGGATAGTGTCTGCGATACCGTCTTCTCCGGTCAAGAACAGCACGCTGGATGATGGAACCGGTTTGTCCTCGAAAGGCATCGGTCGGCCCATGGTGAGTCGCGCACCGATATCGAGCATGATGGTTGACTTGCCAACGCCCGGCGGACCATCGAGCCCAACGTATTTTCCAAGTGGCAACCGCCGGTTCCATAGCCAAAAGACGGGCTGAGGTTCGATGGAAGAGAGCCTTGTCACTCGCACCGCAGGCTCGCGGGAGTCGTACTGAGACCGCACAGCCTCATAGTCTGGAGTCACTTCGTCGCCCTTCCTCTTCGCTGCTCGCGTGCGGCTTCTTCAATGATCGACTTGGCGTCGCGCATGCGTCCGTCATGAAGCTCGGGGATACTCACGAACTCCTGCGCGTCAGCTTCTGCACAGGCAGCAGCGAACAACGCATCAGACGTCGTTCTCGTGCGTAGGCCGCGCTGCAACTCGTCTCGCCATGCTGAGAGCGCAGGGTACTGTCGTCCAGTGACCCTATCCTGCTGTGGCCTCGGCATTCTCTCCGACCAGTGAAGCCAGTTCTTGTTCGAGGGCTTCTATGGCTTGTTCCTCCCGACTTATCGTATCTCGCATCGTTTCTACAGCGTGTTCCCGCTCTCTCATCCCGCTCCGCAGCCACGCGACTTTGCGCCTCTTGACGGGAATAGCGGCGACCAGACTTCGCGCTCGCTTCCGGGCTTGCTGAATGTTCTGCTCCAGACTCCGGCGTTCCGCCTCTACACTGCTAGCGACTTCAGTGGCTGTTTTGAGCGCCGCCGCCGCGCGCTCACGCGCAAGTTCTGCACGCTCGACCCCATGGCCGAATCGTCCTAACTCCGGGATCGTTGCTTGCTGCTCAATTGCAGCCTTTCTCGCAGCCTCAGCGCTGGAAACCGCTTCCTCCGCATTCTGGAGTTGTGAATCGGCTGAGCGACGCGCATCGATAGCACTACGCAGCCGTCGGTCGACGTCGTCTAGATCCTCTGCCAATTGCCGGAGCTTGGAGGGCTGCCGCAGTTGCGCGGTGTCTTCGCTCATGGCCGACCCCGCGCGCTCTTTCGCTTGGCGGCCGCGTCCACGGCGGCGCGCTTCAACACCCAACGTCGGCCAGCACGGCGGCCCTGAAGGTGCCCGATCTCCATCAGGCGGAGAACTTGAGAAGAGGACAGCCGTAGTCTCACGGCCGCCTCGCGGACCGAAATCCACTGAACTTTGTCGTTGCACATTGAAACGTCTCACTGTTTCTCGTTACGCTTGAATATGTACGCGCGTGCGTCCGTACACAAGCCGTAAGTCATTGTCGGACAACGACTTATGATTATAAGTGATAGTTATTACTACGGTGGCTGGAGTTCCTTGTCTCTCAACGGGTTGCTGGCAGGGCTCGGAGATGCACGGGGCCGCTTCCGTATTCCGAAGCTGCAGGGCTTCGGCGTCCTCGGCCTAAGCGGCAGGAGCCGGAGTTGAAGTCCAGTGTCTGCCAGCCCGCTCTGAGGGCTACAGAGACCGGTGCACTGAATCCATCGGACAGATCTTGGCTTCAGCACTCTGGCGCGCATTGTGGGACGCAGTCAGCGATCCAGAACTGACGTAGCGGAACGACGGACCGGGACGCATCATAGTGATGTCGTCATCAAGCCGTTCTTGACGCGCTACCCATCCTGTGCATAGGGAGGGATCAATGGCGTTGAAGAAGTGCAGAGAGTGCGGTCACGAAGTTGCATCTTCGGCACCCACCTGTCCGAACTGCGGAGTCAAAGGTCCCGGAAAGAAGTCTCCGACAATCAGTGCCGGTGCCGGTTGCCTCATCATCCTCGTATTTCTATTCATCCTCGCGATAGCAATGGGCGATGATGGGACGTCCCCAAGTTCGTCAGTCACTGCGTCGAGCCCGAGTGCAGGAAGTCAGGTTCCACTTCATCGTGTTGCCGGTATCGAGGACGTCAGTTATGGCTCGGTTCGTCGGTACAACGTTAGAGTGTCACTGCCGAGTCACTATTCTCGGGTGCAGGTCCGGGATATCGCTGGAGCGATTGTTGCCGATCTTCGCAGCCGAGAGAGTCTCAATGCCGTTTCGATGATGTTCTACGGACCAGGGACCGGAGCTTCTGGTGTGTGGGATGTGGCATTGGTCGAGTGGGCACCGAATGCTCGATGGGAGGATGCTGGCACGGTAACCGCCGGTGATTACGCGTCTTTCAGGTATCGTACGGAGTACAAGCCGCCTGAGCCGCCGGTCGCTAGCGGTCTACAGCCGTCAGGAAGAACGGGTTTGCTTGGAGCCCCGCTACCACAAGGTGCTACGCTAACCGAACGGGCTGCTGGTGACCCCGCTGCCGGGGTGGACCCACGAGAGAGGTACCAGATTTCGGCGTCCGCAGCCGAGATCGCTGGGTTCTTTCGACGCGAGATGCCCAGAGCCGGATGGCAACGCGATGGCGCTTCAACGGCGACCGCGTTGTTCTTCTCGAAGGGCCGATTGATGATTGGCGTTCTAATCAACTCCCGTGGCGGGACGTTCACTCTGATGGGATCATGAGAAAAGACTAGTGAGAATTCGGTTGGCAAGCCCAATAGGGAGCGGCATGACACAATGAACTCAGAAACAACCGACCGCGCACGCGACATCTGCCGGAAAATGAGTGATAGGGAGTTGGAGGAAGTGAATTCAGAAGGTCCGAATCATGATATGTCATGAATGCTGCGGAAAATGAACAGCGGCCGGCTATGACGCGGAAGAAGGATCTGGGTATCCCGTTCTTCCCTCGCAGGTCACCGAGGCTAGGAACGCAGGCGGCCCGCGACTTCTTCCTCTCATTCGAGCAGATCAATCGCTTCGGGAGTTTCGTGCTTGGCATGGTTGCGCACATTGACCACGTAGCACGGCTCGCCGACCACGCGCTCAAATTGGCAGGCGAAAAGGTGGAAGCCCACGAAGATGGAGAACGCAGCAGCGAGGAACGGACCCGGACCCTACATGAGCTTGCGTCTCACAGGCCATTCTTCTGCGAGACTATCCTCTGTCGCCACGTCGAGAACTACCTGAACTACCTCTCCGGCCTCTTGTATG
>JBDHHP010000212.1:0-8043 GCA_039589275.1 Gemmatimonadota bacterium
TACCGGCCCTCAACTCGCAACTCTACGAACTCATCCCCGCGTTCGCCGCTGCGCTGGTGGTAACGGTGGTGGTGAGTAAGCTGACCAAGCCGCCGGAGGGGGTGGGGGAGATGTTTGAGAGCATGGAGGGGAGGGGAGAGGGATTGAGAGGGGGGTATGGACCGGGGACATAGGTAACAACAGACCGGGCACATGGGTGACACTCTATCCGGCATAGACGTCAGGAGACGGATATGCCTTGGAGTAGCACTCAAGTGATAGATGAGCGGACATCCTTTGCCATAGCCTGCGAGCGCGGTGTTTGGAGTGTGGGGCAACTTAGTACTGCGTTTGGAGTTAGTCGTAAGACTGGCTACAAGTGGTTAGAGCGATATCGTCGCTTCGGCAAGGCAGGATTGCAGGATCGGAGTCGAGCTCCGCGCCGTCATCCGAACGCGGTTTCTGAGGAAGTGGTTCGCCTGATACTCGAGTTGCGTCGTAAGCATCCTCGCTGGGGTCCCAAGAAGCTGAGGAGCCTTTTAGGGCAGAGCCATCCCGAGGTATCGGTTCCCGCCTCCAGCACGATAGGAGAGGTGTTGCGACGGGCTGGTGCTAGCCGTCCCAGGCGTCGTCGTCGAGCGGTGAAGGCTACGGAGCCCCTCATTTTCCAGGCGGCCGAAGCCGCAAACGATGTGTGGACCGCTGACTACAAAGGGTGGATTCGCAATGCTGATGGCACGCGTTGTGAGCCATTGACGATTGCGGACGCGTACAGCCGCTATCTCTTGGCTTGCCGTGGACTCGAGGGAGTCGGTCACCGTGGGGCCCGACGCGAATTTGAAAGGGCTTTTAGAAAGTACGGCTTGCCAAGAGCGATCCGCACCGACAATGGTGCTCCTTTCAGTTACTCTCATGCGATTGCGGGTCTGAGCGCCTTGAGCGTGTGGTGGATTCAGCTCGGGATCGATCCGGAGCGCACCAGGCCGGGCAAGCCGCAGGACAACGGATCTCACGAAAGGAGATGCATCGGACGCTCAAGGCAGATGCCATGCAGCGGCCGAGGAGCACCATGAGAGCTCAGCAACGTGCGTTTGACCGTTTTCGCAAAGAGTACAACGAACTGAGGCCACACGAGGCTTTGGGTCAGAAACTGCCAGCCAGCCTCTACTCCGCCTCCCCTAGGTCGTATCCGTCGAGACCAAATGAGCCGGAGTATCCTCTACACTTTGAAGTGCGACGGGTACAGCGAGACGGACAGTTCAAGTGGCGCGGAGAGATCTACTTCATCTCCCAAATACTGCGGCGCCTACCAATCGGGCTGGAGAGAACTGACGAAGATTGCTGGCGCCTGTACTTCGGACCTCTCGCAATTGGAGAACTAAACGACAGATTTGGTGAGATCCTCAAATACAGAATCCTGAGGACTCGGGCACAACAAAAAAGTGTCACCTATGTGCCCGGATTACCGTAACCCATGTCCCCGGCCGCTCAGGGAGCAGTAGGCAGGGAGCAGTTCCTTCCAAGGTCTTTCGGGGCTCCGACCCACCACGGAGCAAACTGCTCCCTGCTCCCTGCTCCCTCCCTACCACTCTCTACTCCCCAGTACCTATTGTCCCATCACCGGCTTCGCCCCCAACACTTCTTCCACCGACAACACGGTCATCGGCCCCAAGTCGAGGGCGCGGATGCCAGCCTCGATGGTGGCGCGTCACAATCTCCGCCAGATTGCCTGCTATACGCGCTACCGATTGAAACTGCCCGGGTAAGCCAAAGGCCTCGTAGTTCTTGGCGCCGGTGATCTCCTTCTCGGGTACTGGATCCAGCACTCCGTTCATCTCCAAGAAGAACTCCGCCAACGCCGAGTCGGTGACTTCCGTCTGCACCGAAGCTCCGGCCATGAACGGGCCCGGCAGATGCCTGAAAGAGAAGTTGGAATAGGCGCCGTAGGTGTAACCTTTGTCCTCCCGCAGGTTCTGGTTGAGCCGCGACGTGAACGACCCACCCAGGATGGTGTTCATTACCTGGATTGCGTAGTAGTCGTCGGTGTGGCGGTCAACGCCGATGCGGCCGATTCTGATCACGCTCTGCGCCGCACCCGGCTTGTCGACCAGAATCACCTCGCGCCGGTTCACCTGGCGGGCCGAGGGCCACGACGTCTCCGGAATGCTACCGCTCTGCCACGAACCGAAGGCACTTTCCAGCTTCGGTATCACCTGGCTTGGCGTCACATCGCCCACCACGATGATCGCCGCATTGTTGGCAACGAAATAGCGTGAGTGATACTCCCGTAGACCCGCCACCGAGAACGACCGAATCGATTCTTCGGTCCCGATTCCGGTGCCACCATAAGGGTGATCGTCGTCGTACAGCGCCACGTTGAACGCGGCCGACGCGATCGCATTGGGCTCATCGTGCGCCTGTAGCAGTGATGTCAGCTGGCTCTTGCGCTTGCGTTCGAGTTCCTCCTCGGGGAATGAGGGCCGTAATACGATGTCGGCTAACAGCGGGAGTGCCGTGTCGAACTTCGAGAGCGGCGTGTGCAACGACACCGTGCTCGTGTGCGCGCCCGAGCTGGTGCGGATAGCGGCGCCGAGGAATTCAATCTCATCCGCCAGTGTCAGCGCGTCGCGCGAGCCCGCGCCCTCATCCAGCATGTCGGTGGCGATCGACGCCAACCCTCTCTTGTCGCGGCGATCGTACGCTGAACCGCTCATCACCAGCACGTTCACCTGCACCAGCGGCACACCGTGTTTCTCCATCAGGACGACTCTGAGGCCGTTCGAAAGCGCCAGTTGCTGAATCGGCGGCAGCTCGAGCCGGGGCGGTGGCCCTAGGTCGGGAGGACCGCTGCGATCGGGCTGCTGCGCGCTGAGCGGCGCAGCCGCAACCAGAAGACTCGCCATGAAAAGAGCGATACTCGAGCGGCGGCGTTGACCCTGATTCATCTCGTCGTGGTTGTTGTATGCGTTGGTCATCGGATCACTCGCTCGTTGTCTTGGTTGCCGCCAGATCCGGCCTTCCCTCTGGCACCACACTCAATACCACACGTCCGTTGTCGCGCAGGTAGGTCTGGATCATGGCCGTGACGTCATCCACGCTCACCGCTCGGTAACGGGCCATGTCCTCGTTGAAATAGTCCGGGTTGCCGGTACGGAAGTAGTAGCCGTTCAGCGCGTCGGACTTGCCACCGAAACCGCCGATTCGCTCCAAGCGGTCGAGGAAACTCGCCTCGTAGCCGTTCACCGTGCGGTCGACTTCGCGTTGCGTGGGTCCCTCGATCTCGAGCTTATCCAGTTCTTCCTGAATCACCGTCTCCAGCTCCGACAGGCCGTGACCACTTCGTGCGGTCGCGATGATGCAGAACTCGGAACCCAGTTCCTTGGAAGACTGGAACGCCGAGACGTTCTGAGCGATTTGCAGGTCGTAGACCAACCGCTTGTAGAGCCGTGAGTTCTTGCCGCCCGCCAACACATTGGCGGCCACATCCATCTCGGCATCGCCGGGGGCATAGATCGCCGGCGTGAGCCAGCAGGTGTAGAGTCGCGGCAGTTGAACCCGGTCTTCCATGACGACCCGTCTCTCTTGCGTTAGGTGAGCCGCGGGACCGTCCAGCGGCCCAACGTCATCACCTGCGGGTACATCGCTGAACCAATGCTCCACCTGCTCGCGCACTCGCACCGGATCGATGTCGCCCGCTATCGACAGGCTGGCATTGGCGGGCGCATAGTAGCTGCGGAAGAAGTCGACCACGTCTTCGAAACTCGCTGCCGACAGGTCTGCCATAGATCCGATCACCGGCCAGTGATACGGATGGTCGGGCGGATAGAGGTTTTCGTTGAGCGTCGGGAACGCCAGACCGTAGGGACGGTTCTCGTAGCTTTGCCGCCGCTCGTTCTTAACCACGTCGCGCTGCCCATCCACCTTCTCCGGGGACATGGCACCGAGTAGGTACCCCATGCGGTCCGACTCGAGGAACAGCGCCAACTCGAGCGCGTTGTTGGGCACGACTTCGTAGTAGTTGGTGCGGTCGTTACTGGTGGATCCGTTGTTGCTTCCCCCCGCTCCCTCCAACCACACGTCAAACATCCCCTCGGCAACGTGTTCCGAACCCTCGAACATGATATGCTCGAACAGGTGCGCGAACCCAGTGCGCCCCGGTTTCTCCCGTCCCGACCCCACATGGTACCACACGTTCACCGCCACCATCGGTGTGGTGTGGTCCTCATGCAAAATGACATTCAAACCGTTGGGCAAAACGAAGCGGGTGTAGGGGACTTTGATGGAGGGTTCTTGGGCGAGGAGAGCTGGCGCCGACAGCAGGGCCAGCACGAATGTCAACACAACAAATCGGTTCATACTTGCTCCATGGTTTGGGGGAGCAGTGAGCAGGGAGCAGTACGTTCCCTGGTGAATTGGAGTTCCGAACGACCTAGGAGCGAACTGCTCCCTGCTCCCCGCCCCCTGCTCCTTTTGTCACAACTTAGGATCTACTATCGCCTTCGTTACTCTCAAGGCCTCCACATCCTGCAACGCCCGCCCCGCACCGTCGAGTCCATACCGTGCGCCGATCACTTTGGCGAACGGCAGCCCGTCGGCGTGGCGCGCATACAGTGTGAGCGCCCTAACCACATGCCGGAAGTCTGTGCCCCACTGACCACGAATGTCCGCGTGCTTGCGGTTGATGTGGGTGTGCGGGTTGAGCGGGATGTCTCCCGCATCGGTGTAGTGCCCGGCGATCACGTACGTTCCGCCATCCCGCAACAGATCGAGGCCTTCCGGCACAGCCTGGGGATTGCCGCTGGCCTCGATCACAACGTCCGCACCCCGCCCATCGGTCAGCCCTCGCACTGCCTCAATACGGTCCTGCGGCTGCATTGTTTCCAGCGGCAGTACCTGGTCGGCACCCAGCTTGAGCGCCAGTTCCAACCTGGCCTGGGGTGCACCCACAACCACTACCCGCTCGGCTCCTCCTATCGCGGCGAAGGCCGCCGCAGAGAGACCGACCGGGCCGGCACCCTGAACCACCACAGTGTCGCCCAAGCGGAGCCGGCTGCGGTCCGCCGCCGCGAAACCGGTGAACAGACCGCATCCGCCGCCAATCACGTCGTCCGCCGTCAACGGTTCCGGCAGCTTCAGGACCCGCACGCCCGGCTTCAAGTAGATCCGCTCGGCCCATCCACCCAGCAGCCCGTCATTGGCGGAGTAAGTGATTCCGTATACACGACGACTGGGACACCGATTCGGTTGCTGCGCCACGGTGCAGTACCAGCATGCGTTACACGTCTCGTTCACATCGTAGAACGTGACCACATCCCCCAGTGCCAGAGGCTCACCCACGCCGTCTCGCTCCACACCGCGCAACTCGGCCACACGACCCACGCTCACATGACCCGGAATGATCGGATAGGGCACGCCTGCAAGCTGGCCGCGATGCAGGTGCACGTCGGTCCCGCACACCTCACTGGCCAAGGTTTCCAGTAGAATCGAGCCGGGCTCCATCACGGGATCGTCCAGGGTCCAGAGCTCGATCGGCTCGTTGGGGGCGGTCATCACGGCAGCGCGAACGGTCATTGGTTGCTCGGGTTCAGAGGTTTAATAGACGGCGGAACGGCGGTAGGGCGGTAAGGCGGTAACCCGGCGTGAGGAGGGACCGGCGCAGGGTAACTCCCCTGCGGGGTGCCGGGTGGACTGTCTTGGAGTCTAACCGAGACGGTCCCTCCTCACACCGCAACAACGCAACACGGTTCTGCATTAGAACAGTGACACCAGATACACAACGCCAAACCCGCCCAACAGAACGAGGCCCGTCCACGACAAGACCAGCATCGGCTTCGACGGGCGGTGCTCCGGCGCGACTTCCGCCGAGGTCACGGCTCGCAGGTTCAAGTATCCCAGGATCGGTGCCGTTAGAAACGAGACTATGGTAGCGAAGTCGATCATCGTAGTGAGGTTACCTAGGAACAGCACCAGCACAACGACCGTGGCCAGCGCCAACAGGAACAGCGACAACCAGTAGAGCCGACCGGCGGCGGGCACGGGCTCGCTCGACGGTTTGTCCAGCCGCAGGTTCACCAGCGACCGCTCGAGTGCGCGAGGAAATCCGTCCAGCACCGTCAGCGTCGTTGACAGCATCGTGGTCGTGATCGCCACCATCACCACCGGTCGTGTCCACGATCCCAAGGTCCGACTGTAGAGATCCACCAACTGCGTGGAGAAGACCGTACCCTGCGGGCTGAACGTCGCACCGCTGCCGAACATGACCCCGGCCCCCAGCGTCACAAAGGCAAACGCCAAGACGGCGGTACCGGCGTAGCCGATGAAGAAGTCCAACCGCGCGTGTCTCACCGACGATCGCGACCCGTCGCAATCGTCCTTGGCCAAGGTCCAAAGCGAACTCCATACCGAGATGTCGAACGCCGACGGCATCCAGCCCATGAGCGCCAGAATGAATGCGAACGGCAATACGGTTCCAACCCCTCTAGGCCAAAGAGCGAAGCTGGAGAGATCAGCCCGCGGCAGTGTTACGAAGGCCGCGATCAATGTCGATACGGCCAACACCGCCAAGACGATCTTTACGGTCAGGTCCAAGGCCCGGTACTTACCCACCCAGAGCAGAACGGCACACCCAGCCATAAGCATTGCGGCCACGACGGGAAGCGGCCAGTCAACGCCGAACACGTAGCGCACCAAGTAGGACGTGAACATCACAATCGCCGTCTGAATGACGACGGATGTGGTCACCGTGATCCCGAAGTAGAGCCACAGGGCCCACTTGCCTATCCGCAGATATCCCTCTACCAGACTCGAGCCCGTAGCCGCTGCGTACCGCGGGCCGTACTCGAAGAACGGGTACTTGAGGACGATGGCGAGTAGAATGACACCGGAGAGACCGAAACCCGCCAACGCCCCCGCACGGGTCGATTGCACCAGGTGGGAGACCCCGATTGCCGCGGCTGCCCACAGCAGGCCGGGGCCGAGTGCGGCCCAGAAGGCCGTTCGCTGCCTCACCGGTCTCCGCAGGGAGCAGGATGGATGTCCGACAGTGTAGACTGGAGCAGCTCCCAAGCCCGCGTCACGTGTTCCTCCCGAGTGCGCAGATGAGAGATCACCAACCTCAACACGAGACGCTCATCTAGCGTGGTCTGCGTCAGAAACATCTTGCCCGTGGCGTTGACGGTGTTCATTAATCGCTGATTCAGATCGTTCAGCTCGTCATCGCCGGCGACTGCCGCCGGATGCGCGCGGAAACAGATGGTGGTGAGTGGTACTGGTGCCATGCGCTCAAAGCTGGCATGCGCGTCGACCCAATCCCTGAACATGCCGGCCAAGCGGAAATGGTCTCTGATGCGCTGAGCCAGACCGTCGGCTCCGAAGTAGCGCAGTACGAACCACAGCTTGAGCGCGCGAAACCTGCGACCCAACGCCACGCCGTACTCCATGTAGTTCTCCACCGTGGAGTCATGGGCGCTGCGCAGGTACGCGGGCACCAGGCTGAACGCGCGCTTCAATACGTCCGGCTTTCGCGTGTAGAAGGCGCTCAGGTCGATCGGCACAAACATCCACTTGTGAGGATTGACAACTATGGAGTCGGCCAGCTCGCAGCCGTTCAGCACGTGTCTCATGGTCGGCTCCAACGCAGCAATGCCGCCATGGGCCGCGTCGACATGCAGCCAGAGATCTTCCAGCTGGCAGATCTCGGCTATCCGCGGTACCGGATCGATAGCCGTAGTCGATGTCGTGCCGACTGTAGCGACGACACAGAACGGCAGCCAGCCCTCACGCCGGTCCTCCGCGACTGCCTGTGCCAGCAACTCGGGCTTCATGCAAAACGCGTCGTCCACCGGAATCTTGCGCAGGCCGACCATGCCGAGGCCCAGAGTCAGCGCGGCCTTGTCGATCGACATGTGCACCTGTTCGGACGCGTACAGTCTGAGGCGGGGTACGTCAGCGCGGCCCGCAAGACCCTGTTGCCGCACGTCCAGCTCCGCAACGTTCTCTCGCGCGGCGGCTATCGCCTGGAGACTAGCGCTGGCAGCGCCGTCATATATGATGCCCCAGAAATCG
>JBDHHP010000213.1:0-6533 GCA_039589275.1 Gemmatimonadota bacterium
CGGGTCGACCGGGTGACGAGACCGTACTCGGGGATCCACTGCCGCAGAACACTCTGCTTGGAGGATACTCCCCCGATGGGAAGCTGCTCGCTCTCGATATCCGTACCGAGAGGTTGGGTCGGGAGATGCGTGACATCTGGATCCTGGCTGTGGACGGCGGTGAGCGATTCTATGTGACGGACGCTCCTGGTCTCGACGCCCACCCGGCGTGGGGCGTGGACGGAAGCCTCTACTTCGTGTCCGATCGAGCCGGAAGTACCAATGTCTGGCGGCTGGCAAGCGACGTCATCACGGGCAGGCGCTATCCTCCATCGCGTATGCGGTCGGTTCCGCGATCCGGACGGGGCTGGACATCCAACGTGGAAGGTGGTCTTCCGGGACGGGTCGAGCAGGTTACTTCCTTCCAGGACGAGCGTATAGTGCATCTTCGTCGTGTCGGCGGCGGGGTGGCGTTTGTACTGGAACGGGTAACGAACACCATCCAGCTTGCGCATGCAGCAAGCCCGCACGAACCGCGGACCGTTGCCCGAGGCAGGAACCCGCAGCTTTCGGCTGCCGGCGATCGAATCGTCCTTGAGAGCGATCAAGTCGGTCGCGGTGAGATCTGGGCGGTGTCGCGGGATGGGGAAAGCCGTATCCAGTTGGCAGGGGACTTGGCGCCGAGCGGGCGGTGGTCGTCCCGGTTCCACCTCTCGCTCGACGGCACTGAGGTCGTCTATGCCAGCGACACGAACGACGGCTGGGCGATCAACGTTGTTGCGGTGTCGGGCGGTGCACGGCGACGAGTTACGGCTCTTCCCGGCAACGAACTTGCGTATCCCGTTTGGTCTCCCGATGGAACACGGATCGCCTTCACCAGTGGGCGAGGTCTCTTTGTCGTGCCCCGGGACGGCGGGGCACCCACTAGGCTGGCGGAACTGAGGACATGGGATGCGTGGAGCGTGCGTTGGTCGCCGGACGGGGAGCGCATTGCTGCCTTGGGGTGGGAGGAGCCAAGCGGCCAAGTGGAACCGAGAAACCATGTCTACGTCGTTCAGGCTTCGGGTGGAGATCTCAGGCGGCTGACGCCTGACGATGAACGGCAGCACAAGCAAGGACTCGAGTGGCATCCGAACGGCCAAGAGTTGACCTACATGTACCACGCACCCGACTTCGAGGGTGATGGGTTGCGCACTGCGTACGTGGATGGGCGTCCTTCGACACTGTTCATTGATGAGGCTGCAACCTGGGACTACGTGGGACGCTGGGCACCCGACGGAAGCGCCTTCTACTTCGTGGCTTCAGACGCTGTCCGAGGCGGCTGGCAGCTCTACCGGCGCGACTCCGGCAGCGGCGCAGTCAACGAAGTATCCGCCGGCGACGATCTCTCACTGCCAACATGGAGCGGGGACGGCCAGAGCCTTGCTTGGAGCGTCGCGCGTGTGACGAGTCAGTTGTGGGTGATGGAAGAGTCGAGCAGGTGAGAGGCCTTTGGGTCACCTTCTTCCATCAACACTCAGAGTTTGGCCAGGCCTTTGAACTGTATCTGTCAATTGACAGATAGTCGTTTGACAGATATAGTTGCTGTATAGATAGAAGAAGGCCGACATGAACCCGTCAGTGCTGCGCCACATCCCGCTCCAACCGCGCGATTACCTGATCCTACTCACCCTCGCCCGCGGTGAACGCCATGGTTACGGGATGATCCAGCTGGTTGAGGAGAGAACATCCGGTGCCGTGAGACTGGACCCGGCGAATCTCTACCGTGCACTCAAGCGACTCATCAAGCAGGGTTTGGTTCAGGATGCCGGTCGGCGGTCTGCACCGGACGCACGAGATGAGCGCCGCCGCTACTACGCCATCACCAATCTGGGCCGTCGGGTGGTTGCCGCGGAAGCGTCTCGGCAGGCGGAGTTGCTGGAGCTCGCTCGTGGCCTCACGGGCAAGGAGCAGCAGGCATGACCGAGCACCATGAGCGCCGGATTGCGCGGGCCGAGAAGTGGTATCGCCGCCTGCTATGCGTGCTGCCGTCTACGTTTCGCGCCGAGCACGGGCACGACATGGTCGAGACGTTTCGTGACCAGTCGCGTCACGAGTTTGAACTAGGTGGTGTTGGAAGGGCGCGGGTCTATTGGCTACGCGCCTATTTGCGGCTCTTCTCCTGCGGCGCGCGTGAACGCTTGGCCGGCCTCCCAGTCGGCGCGAGTCGCTCACGGCGTGCGGGACCGTTCGGGATCGCACTGCGGTTTCTGGAACAACTCACTCAAGATGCTCGCTTTGCTCTGCGTGGTTTGCGCAAGCGTCCGCTCTTTACCGCCGTAGCCGTCGGCGCGTTGGGATTGGGGGTTGGAGCGGCGACCACTGTGTACACGGTGGTTGATGCGGTTCTGGTTCGCAGGCTGCCGTACGATGAACCCGGCCGACTGGTGAACGTATGGGTCACCAACCCCGAGTGGCGATCACACGAGATCCTGCACCAATGGTGGAACAGCATTGCGCTGTCCTACCCGGAATACCGCGACTGGCGGGAAGGAACCAGGCTGTTCGAAGACGTTGCCATCTACGGTGATGAGTATGCCACGCTCACGGGGTTCAGAGAGACGGAACGGGTTCATGTCGGCATGGCGACTGCTTCCCTGTTTGAGGTCTTGGGAGTGCGACCAAGCCTGGGCCGTGCGTTCCTACCCGGTGAAGACGGGCCCACGGCCGAGCGATTGGCGATCCTGAGTGACGAGGTGTGGCGGGTCAAGTTCGGTGCACAACGCGATGTCATTGGGACAGCCGTTACTCTCGACGACGAGCAATACACCGTCGTTGGTGTGTTGCCTCCGCAATTCAGACTGCGCAGCATCGGGTTTGCGGGCGGCGCCGATGATGGCGAGCGTGCTGTTTGGATTCCCATTGGTCAACCCGGAACCCGAATCGACCGCGGGAACCGGTCCTTCGAGGCGATCGGACGCTTGGCACCCAGTGTCTCCCTCGCGGCGGCACAGTCCGAGGCGGGGGTTCTGCTCGCTGGAGAAACGGATCCCACCGGCCAGGGTGCCCGGTTGGTGCCACGCAAGGAGGCTGAAGTGGGTGGGCTCCGCTCACCACTGCTGTTGCTGTTCGGTGCGGCCGGTATGTTGCTCCTCATTGCCTGCGGCAACGTGGCAACGTTGTTGATGGGTGAGGTGGGTCGGCGTGGACGTGAGATGGCTACGAGGGGTGCACTCGGCGCAGGTCGCGCTCGGATTGCCCGCCAGCTGTTGACCGAGAGCGTGCTCCTCGGTCTGCTGGGGAGCGCAATTGGCGGGGCGCTGGCACTAGTCAGCGTGGACCTTTTGGTAGCCCTGGCACCACCGCTACCAGCCGTGGAGCACATCGCAGTTAACGCGCGGGTACTTCTGTTTGCGTGCGGCGCGGGTCTGTTCACCAGTCTGTTGTTCGGCCTGGCTCCCGCACTCAGGCCTGCTCCAGGCCTCAGTGGCATGGCGCCGACGGGCAGGGAACAGAGCCCCACAGGAACAGATCGAGTGTTCCAGGACGGCGTGTTGTTGCTGCAGATAGCTCTGACGGCCGTGCTACTGGTCGGCGCCGGCTTGCTCATGCGCAGTCTGGTTACGCTGCTGTCCGTTGATGCGGGTTTCGACGCCGCAAACGTGGCTTCGATTCGGGTGTCATTGCCCGAACACAGGTATGCTTCCTCCGCGGAGATCGCAGGCTTCTACGATGGGGTCCTCGAGAGGATCGAGTCGATACCAGATGTAAGGATTGCGGGCGGTACCGAGGAGCTTCCTTTGGCAGGTGAGCTGCGTCTTCACACGTTCCAGATCGAAGGCCGTGAGACCGGAGCGGACGAGCGGCCCCCGGCCGCGCGACGCTCCGTCGTGCTCCCCGGTTTCCACGAAACGATGCGGATCCCGTTGTTGGCCGGCCGCTCGTTTTCCCGAGCCGACGCAGCGGGAGTTCAGAGCGTGATGATCATCAGTGAATTGATGGCGCGGCGCTTCTGGCCTGACCGTTCCGCTCTGGGTGCGACGGTGCTGTACGATACGATAAGGACCATCGTGGGGGTGGTGGGCGACGTGCAGCAAACCGCACTCGATACTGACGTAGAACCGACATTCTACGTTCCGCACGGCCAGCTTCCGTCCGCCGAAATGAACCTCGTCGCCAGGACAGATGCGAGCCCTCAGCAGGTCATCGAGCTGATGCGGGCGGCCGTGCTCGAGGCGGATGCGGCGGTCCCAATTACACGGGCCAGCACCGCTCAGTCCTTCGTGACCAACGCTGCAGGAAGCTATCGCTATCGCACGCTTCTGATGCTGGCCTTCGCGATCGTCTCTGCGGCGCTCGCTACGGCAGGCGTGTTCGGCGTTACCGCGCGCGCGGTCACACAGCAGTCTCGCGAGATGGGAATCCGTCTGGCGCTAGGAGCAGGTGAAGGCCGCATTGTTCTCGCCACTGTTCGTCGCTCTCTTGCTACCGGATTGCTTGGGACGGGCCTCGGTCTGTTGGGCGCGCTCTGGGCTGCACGGCTGCTATCGCGCTTCCTGTTTGGCGTCCAGTCCACAGACCTCAGCACGTACACCGTGGTTGCGGCCGCGCTCGTGGTCCTGTCGCTGCTCGGAAGCTACGTGCCCGCGCGACGGGTCACGCAACTGGATCCCGCCGATGTGTTGAGGGCAGAGTAGCAGACTCATTGGGTGAGGCTGGGTCTTGACCACGTGATCGACAGACCTATAGCTCTGCGCCGCAACCGGCACTCTCAGGGGACACTCCGCAAGTCTATCGGTCAATGGCCGCTACGATTCTATGATACTGCAGTCACCACACCGCTAGGCCGACCCGTCACAGACTTGTTGATGGCGACCACGCGGTACTCGAATTTCTGGCCGCGATCCTGGCCGCTGACTAGCGCCTGCGTTGAGCAGTGAAGCAGACCGTGGTCAGGAAACGCATACCCTCCGGGGCGGTATCCTGCGTTCTTGACCGCGTCCCTCTCGTCAGAGGATGGCGGCGGAAGTCCGGATGGATCTCATTTTGATCTCCCGAGGGCTTTGCCTCGCACCAAGCTGTACGGGTCGAACACCCACCCGTCCTTGATCACGCGCCAGATACGCTGCGTGTTCTTGATGTCTTCCAGGGGGTTGGCATCGAGCAGCACGATATCGGCGAGTCTGCCGACTTGGAGACTTCCCAGGTGGTCCTCTGCCCCGACAGTGGCCGCTGCGTCAAGTGTCGCGATTCGCAGAACTTCAAGCGGCGTAAGCCCCGCTCGCACCAGCAACTCGAGCTCCCAATGGAGGGAAGCGCCAGTGAAGCACTCCGGACAGATAGGAACGTCGGTTCCCGCCAACAGCCTGACACCGCTCTCGTGTGCGGAGCTGACACCGGCAAGCAGCTCGACCAACAGTCCGTTCAGCACTTTGTCTGGAACGGACCGCGTCCATGATGCGCTCTGGGCCACGCGGACCCTCTGCTCGGGGAAGAATGCCCGCAGCTTCGAGTCCGTCAGGCGCTCCGGTTCGAACCGGAACAGGAGGGCGTTGCCACCTCTGACGGCAAGAGTGGGAGTCCAGCGTGTGCCGGCCGCGGCGAGGAGGTCATGGACGTCGTCATAGAAGCGGCTCGACAGCGCTGTGTGCTCCAAGGAGATGTATCCCGCGTTCACGCCCCTGACGATCTCTCCGATATTCGTCCCGTGCGCTACGACAGGAAGTCCCTGGAGCCGAGCCTCCTCGACCGCCGCAGCACGCAGGGGCCATGGCAAAGTGCTATAGACCTTGATGAACTGGGCTCCGCCTTGCTTCCAGCGCAGCACGCAATCACGAGCCTCTGCGTCGGTCTCGCTATACTGTCCACCCAAGACGTCTCCCGAGTAGAATAAGCGGGGCACAGGTCCATTCGTGGACTCGCCGCGATCCGCGAGTGCGCTCAGCCAGCGCACACCACCGCCGACGTCGCGCACGGACGTGACGCCATATGCCACCAACGTGGCTAGATCCGCGCCTCCAGCATGGACGTGCATGTCGAAGAGACCCGGAATGGCGAAGCGGCCAGCGGCATCGAGTGTCACCGTGCTGTCGGGCAACTCCCGCACCCCCACCGCACCGACCTCGCGGATTCGCCCACTTTCGATCAGAAGAGTGCTTTCCGAATTGAAAGTCCCGGAGTCAAAGTCGAGCACGCGCACCCCCTGGAGCAGTACAGGCGGCGGTGCAGGGTGTCGCAGGGTCAGATGGACGGGCAGCTCCTCACGCGCACTGCCATCCAACGGTTGCCGCCAGACGTGGTTTCCGGCGGCGTACACCACTGCCATGCCGTCCGCTGATAGGGAGAAGTCTCCCTCGCCCTCCGGGCTCAGCTGCCGGATATGGGTCTCCTCGATGTGGCCGGAGCCGAGTCGCGCCACCCAGATTCCGAAGTCACGGCCGAATACCAGCCACTGGCCGTCGGGAGACACGATCGCCTCGCTCACGGATCCGGCGAGTCGCGTGATCGGTTCGGGTTGGCCGTGTCCTTCAAGTAGCAGGCGATAAACGGCATCGCCCGCGGTTCCGTATAGGTAC
>JBDHHP010000214.1:0-6450 GCA_039589275.1 Gemmatimonadota bacterium
CCCGACGCCTTTCCAATATGCGGCCATATCGCCGCGGTGGCGCGTGCGCCAAGCGCCGTAACCGGCAATGCCCAGGAGGGTTGCGAGCAGGACGACGTAGTCAAAAACGTTCAACTGATTCGTCTCAGCAGTCGAGGAGTAGTGGTCGGATCGACGCAGCTACTCGTGACACGCAAGCGACCATTGGTCGCTCGTAAGCGACCACCGGTCGCTCGTTGTCTATGAGAATACAAGTTCGAACGCTTTCAGCAGTATGACGCAAGCGACGAAAACGATGAGGACGAAATAATACACGCTGCGCCACGTGCTGAAGCCTGGCAGGCCGGTCGACGGTTCTTCCGTTCCCGGATCGACCAAGGCGCTTCCGGGGTTCCCGGTCTGATTGAGTCGATCTACCATGGCCACCCTTTCCCCTAGAGTCTTAATGTTTCGTGTCAGTGAGGCACTCGCCCACCCACCCTGGCGCCGTCCGCAACCGCGGTCGCGCGACACCGAAGACCAAGGCCACGCAGACTAGGCCCACCGGCACGACTGCGAGCGACACCCTGAGCCCGAACGCGTCGCCAAGCACACCAGTCACGTAGGGCATGGTCGTTCCGCCCATCAACGCCATGACCAGCACCACACCCAACGCCGTTCCCGACAGCCGCTGGTAGCGATCGCCCACATAACCCAGAACGATCGGGAAAACCGCAGCAAATCCCGCGCCCGCCAACAGAGTCCCCGCCCCGGCCGAGGCCGGGGCCCGTGCTGCGATCAGGATCAACGAACCGGCTAAGGCCACACCCAGCGATGAAACTAGCACTACCACCGTTGATGCGCGCTTGAGTACCCGTCCCGATACGAGTCGCCCAGCGGTCATGCCCAGCCAGTAGAGTGAAAGCAGGTACAGCGCCCGCTGCGGCGAGAGCCCCAGTTCCTGGTTCACATAAGTTGCGGTCCAACCGCCGACCGTTATCTCCATGCCGCTCTCGAAGAACAGCATGACCCCCAGCAACACGATAACGGGATCGCGCAGCAACCGAGCGGCGTGCCGCAACGGGAAGCCCTGTGGCTGCTTGGGATCAGGGAAACGGATCGCCGCGTAGTACGCGAGCACAAGTACGACCAGCGCACCGATCCCCGCCACGACCCCAGCGTCACCGAAACGCTCGCGCAGCAATCCGAGCATGAGCGGCATTCCGAATGCGCCGATGCCGAAGAACACCCCCAGGTAGGCGAGTGCCGCAGCGCGGCCCTCGGTGCTGATGTCGGCGACCAGCGCGGTCGTACCCCCGTTCATGATGCCGCCGCCCAAGCCAATGACGATCGCCGAAGCGGCGAGCAAGGCAATCGACGGCGCGAAGGCTATACCCTCCAGACCCAGTGCAATCAGCACCACGGCCGCCATGAGCATCCCTTTGTAACCCCGCCGGTCCACCACCGGTCCGAACACGAGCGAGCCTGCAAGGATGCCCAACGTCATTAACGAGAGCAGGGAGCCCGCTTCCGTTCGGTCGAGGCCGAGGCGCTGGATGATCGACGGTAGGACCGCGCCCAGCGTCGTCACCACGATGCCGAACACCAGGATCCCAACGCTTGCTGCCGCGAAGACCGGGCGATGGTTGGTCAACCTCGGCCGCTCAACGTTGCGACGTTTCCCCCCACAACATCAAATCGTCGAACGACCCAATGTCGCCGAACGACCCGACGCCGACCAATCCGTGGGGCAAGGTGGAGTCGGAAGCAGTGAGGATCGGCACTTCCATGTCATCCAGGAACGCCTGGATTTCACCCGTCTCCCCATCAAACGTCACTTTGAAGTCGTGCCAGGCGAGGTCAGTCAGCCGGAAAACCGACTCTCCAGCCGGCTCACGGTTGATCTTGACGCGGTCGGCGCCGTTCACCAACCCGATGATGTTGTGCACACCATCGCTCGACGCCGAGAAATGGACGTAGTAGAAATGCGTGGGATCCTGTTGGTGGAAGATCACGCACAAGTCCCGCTCGATAAACTCCGGGTCCGTGTGAGACTTGAGCCGGCCGGTAAAGGAGAACGAGCCCACCGGAAAACCCGATAACACGGACCAGTCATTCGGGGCGCGGATCTCGCCTGGCTCCCCGGGGGTGAGAAGCTGGTAGACCATCGACCCGTCTTCTTCCGCGACCTGCCAGTTTGTGGCGACATTGGGCAAGACGCCCTCTGCGTGGCCGATCTCGAAATCGTATCCGACCAAGAACGGTAGCCCGCCATCGTCCGCGTCGCGACAGCCTAGCACCAACACCAGGACCACAAGTAGCGGGGCCATAGGGAGATGGCGCGCATTCCGGCTCATTGACTCGTGAGTTGTCATCAGACCAGAGTCCCGTCACGGTAATCCTCATGAAGCCACGGCAGCTGCCTGCTGTCGAAGAACGGCCGCAGGTCGCGGGATATTCTCTCCATCTCCGCGGTCCCCAGCGGTTCGAAGCTCCGCACCAACTCAAGATTCTGCCTCAGTACATCGAGACTGTCGGTTCCGATCACCGCCGCCGTCACGTGCTCCAGGCTGAGCGCGTAGCGCACCAGCGTCTCCGGCACCGCACCCTCGATTGTCTCCTTTGGCCTTATGACTTTCATCGCCAGGATGCCCATGTTCCTGCTCGCGGCCGCGGGGATGGCTTGGCCCTGGCGGTCTTCCTGACCCTGGGAGTAGTGGTTGAGCGCAAACAGCATGGTGTCGAAGTCGTGCTCCCTGGCCAATTGCGCCAGAGCCTCCGCCGAGCTGTGTCCGGTGTAGCCGATGAAGCGGGTCGCACCTTGATCCTTGAGCTCGTGCAGCGCATCGAGCACTCCGCCCTCGGCACCGATGCTTGCGGCATCCTCGAGCGACTGAACGGCGTGGACCTGGAGCAGGTCGACATGGTCCGTCTTGAGCCGTCGGATGCTCTCTTCCACGTGCCGCATGGCACCGTCATAGGTTCGGTCGGCCACCTTGGTGGCCAAGAAAACCTCGTTGCGCCGGTGCTCAAGGAGGATTCCATACCGCTCTTCACTCACCACATCGTTGTACACGTAGTCGTGCCCGGTATCCCAATAGTAGAAGCCGCCGTCGAGCGCATGTTCGAGAATAGCGGCGCTCTCGTCCGGATCCGCCACCGAGCAGAAGCGGGATCCTCCCCCTATGACGATCAGGGGAACAGATACACCTGTCTTGCCCAACACGCGGGTCCGCAGACCCTTGGCATCGTAGCCCTGCTGCACAACCGGGACATTCCTTTCACAGCCTAGGCTACTGATGCCCGCAGCGGTGGCGACACATGTGCCTATGAAGTGGCGACGGTTGATAGTCCTGTCATCCATGACAGATCTCCCTGCGGAGGTAGGGGTGCGCTAGACCCTCGCTGACTTGGATCTCAAACACAAGTTGCGCTGAGAAGAGTGTGGCGGCTAGTAGGCGTACCTTGCCTTGGCCCAGATCTCGGGATAGTTACAAGCATATAGAGACAGCAGCGTGCGAGCGTGGCGGACCTCGACTGAAAGGTGCATGGCAATGAACAGAAGATTGAGAATGGGAATGGTTGGTGGCGGACCGGGAGCATTCATCGGTGAAGTTCATCGCAAGGCTGCACGCATGGATGGCGGGATTGAACTCGTGGCCGGAGCATTCGATGTCAATCCGCGCAAGAGCAAACAGATGGGGCGCGAGCAATGCATCGATCCGAAACGGGCCTATCGCGATTATGAGACGATGATCGAGAAGGAGCTAATGCTCCCCGAGGATGAGCGCATCGATTTCGTCTCCATCACGGTTCCCAACAACTTGCATTTCCCCATGGCGAGAGCATTTCTCGAAGCCGGCTTTCACGTAATGTGCGAAAAGCCCATGACCATGGACGTCAGACAGGCAATTGCCCTGCAGAAGATCGTCGGGCAATGCAGAAGAGTCTTCGGGCTGATGCACAACTATACGGGCTACCCAATGGTGAAGCTTGCCAGGGACATGGTCAGACAGGGTGATTTGGGCAAGATTCTCAAGATCGTCGTCCAGTACCCGCAAGCCTGGCTGATTCGGCCCATAGAACGCGAAGGTCAGCAGCAGGCGGCATGGCGCACCGATCCAAAGCAAAGCGGAGCCGCTGGCTGCATGGGCGATATCGGTACGCACGCCTGCAATCTCGCCGAATACATTGCCGGACTAAGGGTTCAGCAGATCTGTGCCGATCTGACGGCTTTCATCAAGGGACGCAGACTCGACGACGATGGCAACTGCCTCCTTCGCTTCAACAAGGGCGCCAAAGGAATCCTGCATGCCAGCCAGGTCTCCGTGGGTGAGGAGAACAACCTCGCCATATGGGTATATGGAGAGGATGCGAGCATCGAATGGCATCAGGAGCATCCCAATTACCTCTACGTCAACAACATCGATGCTCCACAGGAAGTGTGGAAACGTGGCAATGACTATGTGGCCGATAAGAGTCCGGCGGCGGGTCGAGCGACAAGACTGCCATTCGGTCATCCGGAAGCGTTTTTGGAGGCGTTTGCCAACAACTACTGCAACTTCGCTGACACGATACGCGCAAGGATCGAACGAAAGAAGGCTGATCCGCTGTCTCTGGATTTCCCGGGCGTCAAAGACGGCGTTCGCGGCATGAAGTTCATAGAGGCCGTTGTCAAATCGTCAGGCAAGGGCGCCAAGTGGGTGAAGATGTAAGGAGGAACAATGGCTAGGCCGGTAACACTATTCACGGGGCAGTGGGCAGATCTTCCTCTCGAGGAACTCTGCAAGAAGGCGTCAGCGTGGGGCTATGACGGGCTCGAGCTTGCATGCTGGGGAGATCACGTCGAGGTCGAGAAGGCGGCCAAGGACAAGCGGTACGCCAAGAGCCGCAAAGAAATGTTGGCGGACCATGGTTTGAAATGCTGGGCCATAAGCAATCATCTGGCGGGCCAGCTCGTATGTGATCCAAATGACGACACACGAACAGACATGTTCGCTCCAAAGATCTGTCACGGCGACGCCGAGAAGAAACGCAAATGGGCGGTCAAGGAGATGCAGCATACGGCAAAGGCCGCGCAGAACATTGGCGTGAAGGTCGTGAACGGATTCACGGGTTCTTCGATATGGCACATGCTGTACAGCTTTCCGCCGGTCAGCGACAAGATGATCGACGATGGCTTCAAGCAGTTCGCCAAATTATGGAACCCGATACTCGACGAATTCGACAAGTGTGGAGTCAAGTTCGCCTTGGAAGTGCATCCGACAGAGATTGCATTCGACATTCATACCGCTAGACGGGCGCTGGCTGCCGTCAAGAACAGGAAGGCGTTCGGGTTCAACTTCGACCCCAGTCATTTCCACTGGCAAATGGTAGATCCCGTGAAGTTCCTGCAGGCATTTCCCAAGAAGGTCTATCACGTGCACATGAAGGATGCGGCTATCACGCTCGATGGTGAGAGCGGTATCCTGTCTTCACACTTGAATTTCGGTGCACCAGGTAGAGGCTGGGATTTCAGGAGTCTAGGCCGCGGCGGCGTCGACTTCGAAGCAATCATCCGCGAACTGAACGTGCTCGGCTATAGGGGGCCGCTTTCAGTGGAATGGGAAGATGCTGCCATGGATCGTGAACACGGTGCCAGAGAAGCGTGTGACTTTGTGCGTGCAGTGGATTTTGAGAAGTCAGATAGAGCCTTCGACGAGGCGTTTGAGCAGTAGCGCGGCGCGCCCACGACTTCGGCATGGGCCGATCCGTCAATGTTCGGTCCGTGTCGGAGCCGTTCGCCCCAGCGCGGAAGCAACTAGATCGATCCGATCGGTCCAAATCCCGCCCGCGTAGTTGGCAGGTAGTCGCTCCAGGTCCTCGACACGGTCAAGCCCGTGCGTGAACCCACCTCCCGTGTAGTCGTTGACCAAAAACACCGGAGTGCCTACCGCTTCCATCCGGCGCAGAAAGCGATTGGGCCATCCCCAGAGCCAGTGAGCCACATTCAGCGGGACGAGAAGAAGACTCCGCTCGCAGCTCGCGGGCACGTGTCCCGACCACCCCAGCGCGATGTAGCGGACCAGGCAGTGCTGCAGGGTCTGACGGGACATGACGCGTAGAACCGGGAGTCGATCGCGCAGCACTGCAATGGGCTGCGGACCGCCGTATGCCATGATGTTCTCGAGACGCGTGTCCGGCAGACCCGCGAGGAACGCAGCGAGTAGTTCTCCCTCCCGGGGGTCATTGCTCTTTACGTTGATCAGCAGCCTCTGGTCGGGAAGCGCGTCGAGGACCTCCTCGAGGGAGGGCAGCATTCCGATGCCCTTCGCTCGGAATGGGTAGGTCTCGCCACCGTCGGCGGTGTACCCGTAGCCGATATCGAGGCTTTGCAGGTACTCGAGGGTCTGCTCGCGGGTCACCCCGGCTCCTTCAGTACGGCATTCCACTGTCCAGTCGTGAAAGACGGCGAAGCTGCCGTCCACCGTGGGGTGGACATCGAGCTCGACA
>JBDHHP010000215.1:0-8486 GCA_039589275.1 Gemmatimonadota bacterium
CCACTGTGAATCTTGGCAGACGGCACGTGGCGCTAGGGCGATTGTGGAGAACCGACACTACCTACCGCTTATCTGTTTTCACGGTAAGGGTGGGAGGTGACCGAAGCGTGACCTGGGCGTGACTTGCCCAAAATGGGTGTGGGTGAGAGGCTCTAGCCCTTCGGCCTAATCAGCTCCCGAAAACCAGGATGGTCATGCAGAGGTTCGAAATCACGCTCCATGTGGATGCCCAAGTGCGGGGAGTTAGTTAGCAACCGCAGGCCCTCGGCCAGGGCAGCACGAAGCAGCGCGACAGACTCATCCAATTCACCCAATTGAGCTGCGATGCGAGCTCGCCAATAGGTGTTAGCACCAAATAGGAACGGAGTCTCGAGATCCCGCAACCAGCGGGAGCCCTGCCGCGCCTGCTGAGTGTCTCCGGCCCTCGCCCGAGCGACACTGTATCGGTGACTCCAGCTGTTGGCATCCGCTAGGGTCTCACGGGAGAGAGATTCCAGGAGACGGTCAACCACATTCTCTGCGGCTCCGACGTATCCGTGAGCCCGCATTTCGGCTACAGCGAACATCATCGCCTCCGGACCTGTCGGTCCCAGGACCGGAGACAACGGCGCCGAATTCGTGAGGAGTTCTACAGCCTCCTCGACACGTCCCAGGGCAATCAACGCCCTCACCTCGAGAGTCGAACCGGAAGGGTGCGGGAACTGCCCTGCGGCCCGTCGCGCTACCTCGAGTTCCCGCCCGTGGTCACCCGCCAGGTGATGTGCATGGGCAGCGATCTGCCAATACACCGGCCAGTTCCGGATGAACGCTCGCTCATCGGCAAACACCCGACAGATTTCCAACGCCTCGGCTGGGCGGTTCAGAGCCGTGGCCTCAAGGGCCACTGTGAAGTGCCACGCTGTTCCAGGGACTTGCCTCGCCAGCTCGCGCGCAGCGATCAATGCCCGCGAGTAGTCGCCATCAAGCCTCCCGCGTAGCCAATCCAAACTTAGGTGATCCACCGCCCCAAGACGGTCACGTGTAAGCGCCGCACTACGAGCAAGGGAGTCAGCCGACGCATATTGCCGAAGCATCAACTCAACCACCGCACTGAGTATTCGTGCCTGCACCAACAAGGTGTCACGTTCTGCCGCCAGCTTCAGGTATTCCGCGGCCTCCGGCAGATCTCCTCGGGCCACGAGGATCATGCCACGGGTGAACGCCAAGTAGGCTTCATAACTGGGCAGTTGGGTCCTGGCAGCTCGACCAACTACGGCGGGGAAAACAGGATCAAAAACGGCTGCCAGCGCACCTTGGACAGCTTCGGCGACTGCCCCGATACCAGCGATAGGATCGGAAGTTGGCGCGTAGGTCAAATCGAGAGGCGCGACCAGAGTCTCAGTCTCCACATCGCAGATGTCGACCCGGAATGCCAGACTGTCGCCGTGTAGGGTGTACCTGCCGTGCACCACCGTACCGGCCCTGAGCGCACGAGCCCACTCGAAAATGTCCGCACCGTTGGCTGCTGCACTCCCGCCGTCAACTACAACCGTTCCGGCCTGAAGCGCGTTTACGGTCGGAATCACTTGTAACAGACCAATCTCCGTGAGGGCGTGGTTAACGTGGTCCGCGACGATCAATCCAATCACGTCCAGGGATTCATCGTCTGTTCGGTTCTCGAGCGGCAACACGGCGACTCGTTCACGCGGCAGGTCCTCATCACTGATGACGATCCGGCCGCCCACAGCTGCTGCCGCTGCTATTCCGATAATAACTGCGGACCAAATGCCTTTGCGTGCGATACCTCGACCAGATAGACTTGGGCTTACGTGGCTCTTTCCCCTCCTCCGGTCTCGTCGCCCGGGCCGATTCTCCCTCCACACGTGCACCCCGGATCCGCTCGACCAGGGCCACGAGCTCCGGTGGCAGCGCGACACCTAACTCGTCACGCAACAGCTCCCCGTGCCGCCGCGCGTGCAGCAACGCATTTCCCGGATCTTCGGCTGCCACCAACGCTTGCATCAGACGCATTGCGTGGCGGGAATTGTGCGGATCGTGCCCCACGAGGAGTTGACACAATTCAACGGCCCTCAACGCATCTCCAACGGCCACTTCCGCATCAGCCATCTCCTCCAAGGCCGTCTCGTATTCACTGCCCAATCGCGCGCGTTCGGCATCCAGCCATTTCTCGAACTCGGGCTCGTGCGATAGAAAGACGCCGGGCAAGAGCTTACCACTATACAGCTCTACTGCCTCCTCCCAGTGACCGGCCCCGAATGCCTCCTGAAAAGAACATTCTCCCCAAGCACACGCCGGATGAATGCAAGCGCCTGACGCAGGTCCATGCGGGCGTGTTTCTGATCGGAGGCGGGCCAGAACACACCTAGCAGGGTATCGCGACGGCGCAGGGTTCCAGGCTTGGGTAACGCGAGATAACAGAAGAGCGCAAAACGCTTGGGCTGCGCGAGGAGAGCATCAGGATCAGTGCCCTCCCCGCCGGTGAGTCGTACGTGCCCAAGGGTTCGCAGTTCGATCATGGATCACGAGCCCCTACACCGACTCCGGGGTAGACATGCCGCGCCTGTCAGCGGCGCCAATGCAGCCTGAAGAGCATTCAGTTCCAAGACACCCGCTCACGATATTCACACGATATATATACCATAAAGATATACGGTAGATACCCACCGGCCTTGGGTCTCCGCAGACAAGATGGCCCCGCAGCGTCACGTCAGGATCACCCAGAGATCACCCACAGATCACCCGGCTCTGTTGCGAGACGTACCGTTAAGGTGTGACCTACTGACGGATCCAGCTAGGGCGGTCTTGGGACAAGAACCGACGCTCGCGGGACAATTGGGCCTCGGATCGTCACAATCTGAAACACGAGGGAGTGAGGGTCGCTCAGTCGCCGCTGCACACGGGGGGTGGTAGCTTCCAAGCACAAGCTCCGCACCTGAACGAGCGCACACTCCGACTCAACCTCTGGAGACACTCGACCATGCCATCCGGCGCACAAGTCATGGCGCAGACTCTGTCTGACCTCGGCGTGACTCGCGTGTTCGGTTTCCCCGGCGGGGAGATCCTGGACTTCGTGGAGGCCTGCCGCGCCGTTGGCATGAGGTTCGTGCTGACGCGGGATGAGGCTACGGCGGCGTTCATGGCCGACACCACCGGTCAGCTGCAGCACAGCCCGAGCGTGTGCGTATCCACTCTCGGGCCGGGCGCGGTCAACCTGGCGCTCGGCGTGGCCAATGCGTACCTCGATCGCTCACCGGTCCTAGCCGTCACGGCGTCTGTTGCCGCCGCGGCAAGCCCCTTCGTAACACACCAAAACCTAGACCTCAACGAGGTATATCGGCCGTTCACCAAGGCGACGCTGACTCTGGACGGTGAAAACACAGCGGCGACCATCCGCGGCGCATACGACCTGGCCGGCGAATTGCGGATGGGTCCGGTCCACATTGCCTTGCCCCGTGATGTGGCGCGGACGGAGGACCGCCAGACTGATCGCAGAGTCGCGATCGCGCCATCAAAGGGGCCGGCGGCGGTAACGTCGAGCGAGCACGTCCAGCGCGTCGGCGCCGCCATAAAGAAGGCGAAACGACCGGCGGTGATTCTGGGCTTCGACCTCGACCCGGTGCACCACCGCGACAGCGCTCGCCAACTCGTCGAGCGGCTTGGCGTCCCGGTCTTCGTGACTCCCAAGGCAAAGGGCATGCTGCCCGAAGATCACCCCCTGTTCTACGGTGTGTGTGCCGGGGTCGGCGCGGACAATCTCGTGGTCGACTTTTTCAGTCGCGCGGATCTTCTCGTCGGGGTGGGCTTCGATCCTGTGGAATCGAATAAGCTGTGGCACAAGACGTTCGAGCTGGTGTCGATCAGCCCAGCGTCGATCGCAGTCGATGAATACCGACCGCTCGCTGAGTGTGTGGGTGACGTGAATCAGATCATCCCAATGATATGTGATCTAGACCTCGGCTCACGTGACTGGCCGGAGGAAGAGCTGAACGGGTTCCGGTCCAGGTTTGATCGGGCGCTCCGTCCAGCCCAGACCCCGACGACCGGGCTTTCCCCCTACGAGCTCACGCGACGGTTACGCACACTCTTCCCGCGCGATTCCATTCACGTCACCGACGTGGGATCGGTCAAGTTCGTCACATCACAGTGCTGGGAGACGTACGAGCCGCGGACTTTCCTGTTGTCGAACGGGCTCTCATCGATGAGCTACGCGATCCCCGGAGCGATGGCGGCAAAGCTAATGCATCCTGACCGCGCGGTGCTGAGCACCATCGGCGACGGCGGCTTCGGCATGACTCTGTCTGAACTAGAAACCTGCGTCAGAGAAGGCATACACTTCGTGACCGTGGTCTACAACGACAGCAGCCTGAGCCTGATCAGAGTGGCACAGGAATACAGAGGCTACGCGAACTGCGGAGTCGATTTCGGGCCTGTCGATTTCGCCACTGCAGCACAGGCCTTCGGTGCGTGGGGGGTCCGCATCGAAGCTATGGACCAGCTCGACGAGGCCGTCCGCGATGCGCTGCGTATGGATCGTCCGGCGGTCCTCGACGTGGCAATCGATCCAACCGAGTACCGCGTGCACGCCGCACCGGATGTAGCATGACAGGCCTCCGTTGCCCTCCCGCCTTGACGTGCCCGGCTACGCCGCCCACTGTAACAACTCCAGCTCCGAACCTATTGGAGGACCCTCATGGATAGGCGCGTGGACCAGGCGGTCATCGATCTGTACGACAAGTTCACCCATGGAGACATGAGCAGACGCGACTTTTTCGATCGCCTCACCAAGATCCTCGGTAGTTCTTCGGCAGCGCTGGCAGTCATACCATTGCTCAAGAACGACTACGAGAAACGGGTCGTGGCACCTCAGGACGATCGCCTCAACATCTCCCAAGCTGAATGGGACGCGGACGGCACCACCGTGACAGGCTACCTCGCTCGTCTGAAAGGCGCCGAGAAGCGCCCTGGCGTCATTGTGATCCACGAGAATCGTGGGCTGAATCCTCATATCCAGGATGTAACTCGGCGTATGGCGCTGGAGGGGTTCCTGGCGTTGGCACCTGATGCACTCTCACCGTTCGGTGGCACACCCTCCGATGAGAACCGCGCGCGCGAGATGATGCGTGAACTGAATCCAGACGACACTCTGGTCCAACTGGCCGCCGCGGTGCCATTCCTTTCAGGCCATCCCGAGTCGACCGGCAAGGTAGGAGCCATTGGCTTCTGCTGGGGAGGTGGCTACGCGAATCAACTCGCCGCGGCAGAAACATCGCTCAGCGCGGCCGTCCCCTACTATGGCCGCCAGATATCAATCGACCAGGTACCGAACATCACTGCCGCACTGTGCCTGCACTACGCGGGGCTCGACGAACGCATCAACGCCGGTATCGCAGACTACGAGGCGGCGCTCAAATCCAACAACAAGCCGTACGAGCTGTACGTGTATGAGGGGGCGCAACACGCCTTCAACAACGACACCAACGACGCACGCTACAACAAGGAGGCGGCTGACCTGGCCTGGGAACGCACGATTGCGTTCCTGAGAAGGCACCTGGGTCCCTAAGACTGGTTATCGGGAGCTACGTGTGCCGGGGGGTCCCTCGGCAGCAGTTCTTGTACTTCATCCCACTCCCACAGGGACAGGGATCGTTGCGTCCCACGTGCAAGACCGCCTGCCGATACTCACCGCGCGCGGCCGCCATGAGCTGATCGTTGGTGGCTCCAGCTTTCCAAAGCGGCACAAGTCTCTCGAAGGTCCTGCGGCTGTGGCGAAAAAACTGCTTGAAACCCACACAGAGGTAGTTCAACCCAGCTTCGCCTCCAGGTGTCTGGATGAACCGGTCTTTGGGACAACCGCCGTTGCACATCGAAAGCACATCACACTGCAGGCAATAGCGAGGTAGCAGCTGCCGCTTGTCGCCACCGAACCTCAATTGCGCAGGACTGTGCAGCAGATCGCCCAGTCTGGTGTGCTGGATGTTACCGAGAAGATGGCCGTGGTCGACGAAGTGATCGCAGGAGTAGAGGTCACCGTTATGCTCGAGTACGGGAACGTCGCCGCAGGTCTCGCGAAAGATGCACAGGGAATGCTCCAAATCACGAACGGGGCGTGCGGCCTCATCGAATATCTGAACCATGATGCGGCCAACGTCATGCCTTATCCACTCGTCGAAGATGGCACAGAGGAAGGAACCGTAAGCTGCTGCGGTGACTGCGCGCTCTCCTGTTCCAGAAAGTGGCTTGGTGGTCCGCTCCACCAAAGGTAAGAAACCCACAAATATCGCACCGATGTTCTTGAAGAACTGGTACACATCAAGTGGGTGGTGGACGTTGGCCTCATGCACCACACAGAGCACGTCGCTGGGGATTCCGTGTTTCCGCAGCAACCTCCATCCGCGCATCACCTGTGCGTGAGTGCGCTGTCCGCCCCTGGCCAGGCGGTATCGGTCGTGATACTCCTTGGGACCATCAAGGCTCAATCCGACGGCAAAACCTTCCGCAGCCAGGAAACGACACCATTCCTCGTTCAGGAGCGTGCCGTTGGTCACCATACCGTTGACTATTCGCCGGCCAGGGGGTACGTACCGCCGCTGCAGGTCAACGATCCGACGGTAGTAGTCGACGCCTAGGATAGTTGGCTCACCGCCGTGCCAGGAGAAACGGACAACTTCGCCGGGAGAGGCCTCAATGTGCTGAGCGACGTACTCCTCCAGGAGTTCATCGCTCATACGGAAGGTCTTGGCACCCGAGTAGAGGTCAGCTTTCTCCAGGTAGTAACAGTAGCTGCAAGCCAAGTTGCAGCAGGCGCCACCTGGCTTGACGAACACCTGGAACTCGTTCGAGCTTGTCGTCCGCGTCCGATCTTCCGCCGGCTTCATGATCTACTATATCACCGTCATTGGGGTGTCGCACGGCCACCGGGTCTACCGCCTGAAACGCCGTGCCAACTGCGGTGTAACAACCGTTTGCGCTACGGATTCAGACTGAACCCGCACGGAGCGAAGCCAAATGGGACCACGCATCACAGCGTCGCTGACGCTGGTGCTCTACCTGCCCGCGTTCGTCGCCTGCACCGTGACGTCCGACCCGGATCCAGTGGACACAACCGGCCCGGCGGACATCGAGCTACAAGAGATCGTCACCGACCTGAGTGCACCGGTGTTTCTCACGGCGCCCTCCGGCGATTTACGCTTGTTCATCGTCGAGAAAGCTGGCAGAGTCCTCGTAGTCCGGCAGGGTGAGCTGCTCCCCACGCCTTTTCTTGACATAACCGGCCAGGTGAGTTCCAACGGCGAGCGCGGACTGCTCTCGCTGGCATTCCATCCGGACTATCCCACGACCGGCTATTTCTTCGTGTATTACACGGACCCGAACGGCGACAGTCGAGTGGTTCGGTACAGCGTGTCGCCGAATCCTGACCGCGCTGATCGCGGTTCCGCAACAGAGGTCCTGTTCGTGGCACAGCCCTACTCCAACCACAACGGCGGGCTCATAACCTTCGGTCCCGACGATATGCTTTACATCGGGTTAGGCGACGGCGGTAGCGGAGGGGATCCGGACAACAACGGGCAGGACAGGAGCACGCTCCTGGGATCATTGCTGCGCATCGATGTGGATGGAGCAGGTCCATATGCAGTTCCGACCGACAACCCCTTCGTCGCCGACGCGGCCGTCCGCGACGAGATCTGGGCATACGGTCTCCGCAACCCGTGGCGGTTCTCGTTCGACTTCGTCGGGCCCACCCTCTACCTGGCGGACGTGGGCCAGAACTCCTGGGAAGAGGTCAACGCTGTCTCGGCTAGCGTGGGCGGCCACAATTTCGGTTGGCGCCTGATGGAGGGTAGCGCCTGCTTCTCGCCGGCAGACTGCGATCCAACCGGCCTGGTGGTTCCGGTGCTGGAGTATTCCAACGGCACCGATGGCTGCGCGGTGGTGGGCGGCTACGTCTATCGCGGCACAGAGCTGACCGGTTTGACGGGCACGTATTTCTACTCCGACAACTGCTCCGGATGGATCCGCAGCTTCCGCCTGGCGGATGGAATCGCCACTAACCAGAGGGAGTGGGACTTGGAACGAGTCGGGCCGGTGCTTTCGTTCGGGCAGGACGGCGCAGGGGAACTGTATGTCCTGTCGGGCCGGGGCAGCGTGCACAAGCTGGCAGCTGTCAACTGATCCCCCCTCTATTCCCGACGAAACGCGGTCGTTGGATCAACGCGCCGATGGCATAGTCTGGTTGCGCGGTTATCTCCCGTCTGCATTATCTGAACACGAGCAAATACGATAGAGCGATCTCGGTACCTGTCGACTCGTCCCCACCTGCACCTCGGTACCGCTCGCCTCGCACCACGACGCGTAGCCGGTGCTCACCGTCATCGAGGCCGAAAGCATGCCACACCGACTCGTGGAACTTGTTCGCGTCTTCGTCGGGGTAGACATCGACTGTGCGGTGTAGTTCGCCGTCGAGGTAAATGTCTGCAGCGCCCCCCGAG
>JBDHHP010000216.1:0-7296 GCA_039589275.1 Gemmatimonadota bacterium
ACTGTCCGATCCAGGTCAGTGCCGCTGAACCCATCTAAGAGCCGCACAGTAACTCGCAGCCGGTCCCCTATCGGCTCGACGCTGCCGGTTACTACGCTACCCGTCCCCAGTACGCGGGCAATGCTGTCGGCAGGGAGCTGAGTACCACGAAACTGCGCAACACCGTTGCGCGAGATGACGTTGAGTCCCGAGACTGTGGACAGCTCGGCGATCAGCTCCTCTGTGAGGCCGTCGGCCACATAGCCGAGCGACCCTTCGGTGCTCAGGTCCTCGAAGTAGAGAACTGCTACACTGCTTGGGTCGAGCCCACCCAATGCCCCTGGAGTAGAGGAACCGTCACCACCCGTAAGCCGCCAAGCGACCACACCTCCGGCTACCACAATTGCCGCCGCTGCTGCACCGAGGATCATGTTGCGCCTGCGGTTCGTGGGGGGTGCGGCGTACTGCATCCCGGTCGTCATACGCTGCGCCATGGTCGAGTGGCGCACCTTGGGTGTAGTTCCATGCTCGAAAGCCGTCAGTGCCTCGGCAAACTCTTGTGCAGTACGGAACCGATCGGCTGGGGTCTTCGACATAGCCTGGTAAACGATGTCTTCCAGATCCGGCGAAATCGTGTCTCGCATGATGCTCGGGGCAGTGATCTGGTCCATCGTGTGCCGCGCTATCATGGCCTGCGGAGTCGGCGCCGTGAAAGGGATTTGTCCGATCAGCATCTCGTACAGCACGCAACCCAGGCTGTAGATGTCGGATCGCCCGTCCAAGTTAGGGTCGGCGCCCGCCTGCTCCGGGCTCATGTACGCCGGGGTCCCCATTGACATGCCCGTCTGCGTGAGCTTCTCCCCGCCCGCTTGATCGATCGCGAGGGCAATACCGAAGTCCGCCACGACGGCATGTCCGCCGGTCATCATGATATTTTCGGGTTTGATGTCACGGTGCACCAACCCGTAGCTGTGAGCCACACTCAAGGCCTCGGCAACTTCGCGGCAGATCTTCACTGCCTCCTCGATGGAGAGCTGCTTCTCTCTCTCGATGTAATCGGAGAGCGACTCACCCTCGACGAACGGCATGACGTAGTAGAGAAACCCCTCGGCTTCACCGGAGTCGTACACTGGTAGGATGTGCGGATGGCTCAACTTGGCGGCGGTCTTGATTTCGCGCAGGAACCGCTCGGCCCCGAGGTTGGATGCCAGATCGGGCTTAAGGACCTTGACGGCCACCATCCGATCGTGCTTGACATCGTGCGCGAGGAAGACGAAAGCCATTCCCCCTTCGCCAAGCTCGTTCTCGATCTCGTAGTGGTCGGCTAGTGCTGCCTTGAGCTTCTCGAGGTTGATTTCCGTCATGGCAGGCGATTCCGTTGTCGCTCGGACGGCAAAGTTACGATCGCAGGCCTAACACCGCCAGCACGCCGCAAGGGTGTGTGGATAGGACGATCACATACAACCAAGTCAAGCGGTGTGGCCATCGTCAAGAGCGGATCGACACCTCCGCAGTCGAGCAGAACAAGGAGAAACGGAAAAGGGCGGCCATCTTGACCGCCCTTGCCTCGAAACACACACGCCGCATGTGTGGAACTAAGGGCTGATGTTGATCGGGATGTAGCTCTCCAGTCCCGGGTATATTACACCGCCCTTGGGTCCGGAACCCAACTGGAAGACGACGTAGAAACCCACTTGGTTGTTGGGGGGCAACAGCGAAAGCGCGAAATCGTGGTCAGGGTCACCGCTGTCCAGCTTGTGACGGAACTCCCACGTAGCAAGACCCGGCGCGAAGTTGAACTCACCATCTCCCTCCTGAAACCCCGTCGGATCGGGATCACCGCAGTCGGACTTCGCGTTGTCGGCCAGACAGTCCTCAGTTAGAAACAGGTCGCTGTAGGTCCACGTGTAGATCTTGGTTCCCTTGACCGATTGGCTGGTACGGTCGATGAAGAGGATATCGTCGCCCACGTCCTCGAAACCGTCGGCGTTATTGTCGAACACCAAACGCAGCGGCGGGTTGTCGCCTTCTTCATCTGTCGCGGCGGTCACGGCGATATAGAGATCTGTACAGTCGTTGGTCCAATAGACGGTGGCTGGAACCTCGCCGCCGGAGAGCTTCGCGGTGAACGCCCGACGGTTGCTTAACGGGTACTCGCCCATCTCGACCACGCCATCTGCGGCGAAGTTCGCGGGTCGCGGGCTGCAGGCAAACGCGTTGAACGACGTCACTCCCGTGGCAAGATCCATCTTGATACGAGGCCTCGACAACGCGTTGTCTCCGAAGGGTCCCGTGCCGTCCAGTGAAGCGGGGGCCGGCGGCACTGGGCCGTCGGTTATCACACAGTCGTCGCTGGCATCAGCGTCGTTATCGAAGGTGGAGCAGCCGATACCGACGCCGGTAGCTGTGGCTGCGTTGGCGCCGGCGGTCGGGAGCCAGTTGGCGCGCGCGATACCGTCGCTGCCTGTCACCACCTTTGTTTGGAACGAGAACGGATCCGTAATGGTGTTGACGCCCGTGTAGTCGAACGTTCCAGCGCCGTCGGTAACGTCGAAGGCCACCGTGGCTCCTGCAACCGGTTGCGGGCCCGCGATGACGCAGTCTGGATCGGCGCACTCGGCTGTGCCAGCGTCGAGAACGCGGACCGCAGGTACGAATGCGGTGCCCACCTCACCGATCTCGACGTCGTGCCACGCCACGAACTCACCGTCCACTATCTGACCCCGTTCCTGCTGTACCGGCAGCCCCCATACGGCTGGGCTGAAAGCACCATCGCCGAACATGCTGCCGCCCACACCCCGGTCTCCAGCGGTGAGGGACGCTGGGCTGAACCAAGGACCCACGATCTCCTGAATCGAGCGCAGGCCTCGCTCGGCAAACTGCATGAGACCGGACTGGGGTCCGGCGGCCGCGAAACTCTCTTCAAAGCCTTCGCAAGACAACACGCCCGTGAACGGCACCTGCGGCAATGCTTCCACCGTGACGGAGCCATCTGCGTTCGTGCGCGCATGGTGTAGCTGCAGCAAGTCGAACTGCCGGTGTGGCAGACTGCCGGTCTGCTCTGGCGACAGATCGATACAGGCGCCCGCAACGAAAGGTGCAGCGGCGGGAATGTTCACCTGGGAACCGTCCAGAGTCTCGACTTCGAGGCAGCCTGGGAAAAGTGGGATGTCTGTTTCCACTCCGAGGTGTGTGATCTGACCTGTGGCGAGATCGCGCGGGCACTCGACGAGCTGGATCCTGACCGGCGTGGGCTCGCTGAAGGTACCTGCTTGCGCCGCGCCACCACAGAGACCGTCGTCGCAGGTTGCCACCTGTGCCACGCCCGGCTCGAACAGGGTCTCGGTGCAGTCGATGTTTTCTTCCAGACTGCACCCGGCACCGAACGCGATGTGGAACGAGATCGGGATGTTCCTGCCGTTGTTGAACCCGTAGATGGGATCCTGCGCCACGTCGCGGGAACCGTCAACGGGATCGGCTTGTGGACCCACGTCTCTGAAACCGAGTTCCTGGCTGAATGCAGTCACGCAGATGCGATAAACCCGACCTGGGAAGACGTTGTGGTCCTCGCCCGTAGACCAGTTCGTCTCGTACTCGTCCTTGGGCTCGCCGGTAAGCGGGTCAGTGGGTATCACGATCGGGGAAAGCGTGGCCGCAATCGCCGTCCCGACAAGGGGCGCGCACGATCGGTCACCGACGAAGTCGAAGCCATCAGGCAACTCGTAGATGGTCACCGACGGGTCCGCATAGGGATTGAATGGAGCCGCGAAGCCGGATGGCGACGGCCGGATCGGCGTGAGAAACGTGAAGTATTGGTTTCCCACAGGATCGCTCGTCGCGTCGGACCACGCGAATTGGGGAGCGGGGATGTCCTCGATCAGCGTCGAATCCTGACAGCCGACCAGGAACACTGCAGCGAGAGTAAACAGCGCGAGTCGTTTCATCTGGTCCCTTCCCTGGCGAGGGCGATTGCCAAGTGGTCAAGTGTGGCGAACAAACTACGAAGCTAATGGTTAAGAATCCTTCATGATACAAAAAACGCACCACTCCTGCTCTTCCATATTGACTACCATAAGTCCTTGTATTTCAGCAGGTTAACAGGACAAGCTCAAGCACACGGGGGTTTCGGGACGATATCTGTTGTGGCGCCCGTCCCATCATCGGCCCAGCCCTGCAACTTCGCGCCAACGAGGGTGATTCCTCAGATCCCGGTACCAGAAAACCGTTCCCTGGGACTCGGCAAAGTGGTGATCCGGGTGCGCCGCCACGTAGCGCTTCAGTAGGTCGATCCCTGCGTCGTAGTCACCGGCAAGCGATCTCATGATCGCCTCGACGTAGAGGAAGCGATTGCCTGCATCGTTCTCGTGAGTCACCTTTTCGCGAGAACTGGCCAGCAGGCTCTTCGCGCTGTCCGCCATGCCTGCGCGACCAAGAACGCCCGCATGCGTCATCTCAGCATCGATCAATACGTGCTCTCGTTGCACCGGCGATCCTGGCGCCAGGGAGTCCATCCGTGCCAATAGCTGGCTAGCAAGGGCAACGTCGGGGTCTACAACAGCCGGCGACGCCATGAGCCACAACTGACACCTGACGAAACGGTAGTCGGCCGGGTACCTTCGCGCGCCCTCGGCGCACCAGCGCCGGGCCTGACTGAAGTTCTCCAGGTCGAGCGAGCTCCAAAACATGCGGGACAACAGCGCATCGGAGTTATCCAGATAAGCATCCAGCTCGTACGCTGCCTGAGCAGCTAACAGCGCGCCAGCAACATCGTCGATCTGCGGTTGGTACCGCAGGTAGCTCAACGCGATCTGCGCGTCCACCAGAGCCGGATCTGCATCCACCGCGGCCTCGAGATCTTCCTTGGCGCCGAGCAGCAGAGTCTCCCATTCATCCCGGTCCGGCGTTACTTCAAGACGAAACAGGCGGAACCGCAGCAGGCCACGCAGCTCGAGGCCCTTGGCGTTGCTCGGTGACCGCTCCAGTACACGTTCGGTGTGGGCCAATCCGTCGTTGATGTACGATGCGGCGGCATCGTCGCGATTGAGCTGAGCCTGGTCGTGCGCGACCCAGCCCCTCAACAGGGTCGGTTCAGTCCAGTCTGGGTCGGCCGCCTCGGCGACGGAGAGGATCGAATCCGCACTGCGCAGTGCGCTCAATGCTGCTGCTGGAACATCGCTGTCCGCCGCTGCTGCAGCGTCCTTCCTGAGTTTTTCGGCTCGCTGCGTCAGGGCCCAGGCCTCGACACTCTCCGTCCCCGATCTGATTTCACGAACCCGCACCTCTTCGCCTAGCCGCTGCCGGAGAAAGCGGGCCACTGTCTCCACGACGGAATCCTGCCCCACCAGCAACTCAGCGCTATCAATGTCGAAACTAGCGCGGTCGAAATCGGCACCGCTTGTGCCTTCAACGAGTCGCGCCGTGATGCGCACGCGATCACCGTCCTGCTTGACCGTGCCTTCGATCAGGCTACCTGCTTCAAGGATCTGTGCGATGCTGTCGGTCCTCACCAGGCCACGCCGGTATGGGGCAACGCCGTTGCGCGAGACCACGTCGAGACCGCGCACCTGCGACAAGTTGTCGATCAGACCTTCCGTGAGCCCATCGGCAACGTGCTGTAACTCCCCATCGGGGCTGAGATCGTCGAAGTAGAGCACTGCGATGCGGCGCGGGTCGAACAACGCATCGGCCGCCACGGTCGATGTGCCTCCGGCAAAGAGTTGCCAGCCGCCTATGCCGATGACCAGCGCCGCCAAGGCCGAAACGCCGGGCACCGCGAACTTCTTCCAGCTACTGCTCTTGACCTGAGACAACTGCGCCGTGCGGTACATGGTCGACCGGCGCACGGCGCTGTAACTGCCGCTCTCTACGCCTTTCAGAGCCTCCGCCAACTCGCCGGCAGTGCGGAACCGGTCAGCCGGCGTCTTCTCCATGGCGCACATGATCACATCCTGCAACTCGTCCGGGATACTCTGACGCATGATTTGCGGAGGAGTGACCATGTCCATGGTGTGGCGGGCCATGATCGCCTGGGCGTTGGGTCCCGTGAACGGGACCTGACCCACCAGCATCTCGTACAACATGCAGGCTAGGCTGTAGACGTCGGCCCGAGCATCGACGCTCGGGTCACCTGCCGCCTGCTCCGGACTCATGTACGCCGGTGTGCCCACCGCCATCCCGGTTTGTGTCAGGCTGTCGCCACCCGCTGCGCTGACGGCTCGGGCGATTCCAAAGTCACTCACAACGGCGTGGCCGCCGGAGATCATTACGTTGTCAGGCTTGATGTCGCGGTGGATGATGCCGTAACTGTGCGCGTGCGACAGGGCCTCCGATACCTCGCGCGCGATGCGCACGGCGTCGTCCAGCGATAGTTGCTGCTCGCGTTCGATGAGATCGCCGAAATGTGGGGGTGGCTCAGCTTGGCGGCGATCTTGATCTCGCGAAGAAACCGGTCGCCGCCCAGTGAGGCCGAGAGTTCGGGTCGCAATACCTTAATAGCTACGTCGCGCTCGTGTTTGATGTCGTGGGCGAGGAACACGATCGCCATTCCCCCGCTACCCAACTCACGCTCGAGAGCGTACTCGTCCGCTAGTGCAGCTTTGAGCTTGTCGAACAGTTCGTCCATAACTGGCTTTGGGCCTCGATTGTCTAGCCAAGGAACAGCGCCGCCAACAGCGCGTTGCGGTCGTCGGCAACGGCTCACACCGCTACTGTGCTACTGCGTATGTCTCGAGCAAACGGGACACACGCCGTCACTACATGGTCGAGAAAGAATGTGCGGACGATGGGATTCAGGGCGAGAACCGACCCGATGACTGGCGACTCCTGATTTCGTCCGTAGCGTGCAAAACATAGCACCAGCCGCCGCGCGCCGCTAGTGCTGCAACATCAAGCAGCACATACAGTTAACCCGGTTGGTTAACGGCCACAGGACGCCCTTGATTGCAGCCATCAGACACAAAGGGGATATTACCTTCCGTTGAGCAGTACAGTCCGCGTTTGCCAGCTAGACCCGCACCGGAGTCATTCCAGATGAAGCAACGTGTTGTGGTAGTCGTTCTCGCCGTCCTCATGGCGACAGTTAGCGCCGAGGCGTGGCTCCACGCCCAGTCACAGGGAACCGATCCCAACGTCACCTACGCGCCGGCCCTGTTCGAAGGCCTCGAGTTCCGCATGGTCGGTCCTTCGCGCGGTGGACGCGTGACTGCAGTCGCCGGCCACCGAGATCATCCCTCGACATTCTACATGGGCGCCACCGGAGGCGGCGTGTGGAAGACCAGCGACTACGGCAGGAACTGGCGGCCCATCTCGGACGGCTAC
>JBDHHP010000217.1:0-7444 GCA_039589275.1 Gemmatimonadota bacterium
GCACCGGGTGACAAAGAAGCATCCACGCAGAGTGCGGATGGAAGCAAATCGGTGAGTCCCTATGTCGTCGGCCACCACGTTGGCCTTGACAACATAACCTTCTCATGGAAGGTATGGCTTGCGAGCGGGGGGGACCAGAGACGAGCCGACCTGACGGTTGCTACGCTAGTTCCCGGTGCTGCCTGCCGAGGTACACTCTCAACTGTAGTGCGCGCACTCGTTCAGTCTGGCTGTTAACAGCTCAACTTGACGATACCCCCTTACGAGAGTGCCCACCACACTCCCAACCCGGAATCGCTCGTTCGCTGCATCTATCGTCCACTTCGCTGCACCGGAATGGCCGTAGAGACCGAGCCACTCCAGTTTGCCGCAGGTCGCACATGACGTAGATGGAGAGGATCGTTCGAAGGCAGTCCACGCCGAGAGAGTGTGCGACAAGGACAGTCTGGCAAACGGGAGGGTGCGCCAGAATGAAAGCCTCAGCGCTACGCCGCGGTTTCGCCATAGCCGGATTAACGACGCTATACGGCGTCTGCGTTATCTGGTTCGTGTACCGGCCCTGGGCCATCAACTGGGGAGCGACGGACGCTGAAATCGACCGGGCGATGCCCGGCGACAGCATCATCGACGACCCGACTTTCAACGCGACCCGCGCGGTTACGGTGAACGCCGGGGCCCAACACATCTGGCCCTGGTTACTCCAGCTCGGCTATCGACGTGCCGGCTTATACAGCTACGACGCGCTCGACAACGACGGCATTTCCAGCGCGGAGCACATAATCCCAGCGTTTCAGGACCTCCAGGTCCACGACAGCATACCAATCGGCCCGGGGTTCTTCGTGAGGGTGACGGTGCTCGAGGAAAACCGGTTCATGCTGCTCGTGTTCCCCGACTGGGCGGAAGCGACATGGGCGTGGGGCTTGTACCCTGACGGTGCCAACAGGACCCGCCTGGTAACGAGGCTGCGCGGCCGGCCGCGTGGATGGACCCGCATCATCGTGGATCTCGGCGAGATCTTCCCGATGCGCAAGGCGATGCTCGGCGTCAAGCGGCGGGCCGAGAAGCTGGCGCGAAAGCACGCACCGGCTTGCCGCGATCGACTTCACACCTCACGCAAATCACTTGGGCTTGGAGATTCTCCATGAACGTCTCAGAACTCTCACGGTACAAGTCCCCGCTGCTCATCCTTACGGCGCTGCTTCTGGTTTGGGCGGTGCTGGGCGCACTCGACGTACGCAACTTCGCGGACAACGGCTACGCCACCGACGGCAACAACACCATCACCCAGGTGGTCGAAGGCGGCCCAGCCGACCGGGCCGGATTCGAGGTCGGCGACCGGCGCGGACGACCCGAGGTGGGTGAGGTACGAGAGTTCGAGGTCGAACGGGACGGCCGCAGCGTCAATCTCGAGCTGACATACGCGACGCAGTCGGCGAACGACATGATCGCGAACTACGGCATAGTCGTGATTGGCCTCTTGTTCCTGGTGTTCGGGGTCTGGGCGTTCGTGCAGGCTCCTAGTGGCACCACGGTGCTGCTGGCTCTACTCGGGCTCTCTTTTGCTCCGGCCTTCACGGGGGGACCGTACTTCTCTTCGCTGGCGTGGCGCACGGCTGTGGGGATCATTGGTCTACTGCTGATCGTTATCGGTTTTGCGGTGATGACGCATTTCATAATCGTGTTCCCGAAAGCAAAACGGGCGCTTGATAAGCGCAGCACCGTATGGCTCATCTACGGTCCGGCCGCCGCGGTGGGGCTGCTGTCACTTTGGCTCCTTGTGTTTCTGCCCCCGGCCACCAGTGCCGTCAACGTGTTCTTCAGGGCTGTATTCGGGCTCTTTCTGGTGGCGTATTTCGGCACGTGCCTGATCGCCCTGATACGCGGCTACGTCAAATCCACGCCGCAAGCCCGCACTGCGAACGGACTCAACCTGGTCCTGTTGGGAGCCGTCGTTGGGCTCGGGCCATCGCTCATCATCTCCCTCGTCGGCCTCATCGCTCCACAGGTCGTGGTTCCCGGTGCGCAGATCGTTCCACTCGGGATCGCACTCATTCCGGTAACCTTTGCCATTGCGGCTGTCAGGGGCGAACGAGTGGCGCAGGCGGCTGCATAGATCGGATTCTCGCGGCGGCGACCGCTAACGGTAGAGTGTTTGCCCGGTGCCGCCGCTTTCACTGCTTGAACGGAGAAGGAAGAATGGAATTCACGAGTTGCGGCGCTAGCTGCAATGCAATCGATCGGCGGAGCCTCCTGACACGGACGGCGCCCGCTTGTGCGATCGCCTGCCTGGGACTCGCCAGGTTCCCGCGCCTCGCCGCGCTGGCTGCCCAGCCGCCGGAGCAGGGCCAACACAAGTTTGACGCGCCTTCCGAGGTTACGCTGACGCCGCGTCAGCGCGGTCAGATGACGTCCCGCAGTGTCATCGACATGACTCGCACACTGAGAGAAGAACTCGGTGACGCGGAGACCATTCGGCTATTGAACCTGTTCTCCGCCGAGCGGGGAAGGCATATCGGTGCGCGCCACGCCGCCAGCTCCGCGCAGAACGATTTCCGCACGTTCGTTGAGGTGTTCCGTTCGCCGGAGATGGAGAGCAGCTTGACGCTGGAGGTCGTGGAAGACACGGAGAACGTCTTCGCTCTCGAGGTTCGCGAGTGTCTTTGGGCGGAGATCTTCAAAGAGGCGGGGCTGGACGGCGAGATCGGCCACGCCGCGGTGTGCAACATGGACTATTATTGGCCGCCGGCCTTCAACCCCGCCTTCAAGATGGAGCGCGACAAGACGTTGATGCAGGGCCACGACATCTGCGACCACCGCTACATCGATACGGCGTAGCTGACCATTTCGTCAAAGCGCTCCCCGAGTGTAGAGAAAGACGGTGAGGGACGGTGGAGGACGGTGAAAGACGGTTCCGTCTTGGACCGTCCTCATCCGACTTCGCCGCATCGCCACTGTGTATCTTTCTCGATGCCTTTCGCCTACTACGAGAAGCTCTCCGCTCGAGACAAAGCCACTTACCGTGAAAGCGATCGCATTGTGCGGGTGCCCTTAGAGGCGCGCGAATCGATGTGGCCGCTGGTAGAAGGGATCCGGGCCGCGTTGGAAGAAGCGAACCGATCGGACGTTCAGGCATACGTCCAACGCCTCGTGACGAGCATGGTCACCGACCTCGGCGCGCCTGCGGCCCGCGTCAAAGTCCTCGCCGCCAGGCCCTCACATGACTGGGGGGAAATGCAGGGGCTATACGAACCGGAAGAGGACGACGATGCCGTGATCACGGTGTGGATGCGCACCGCGGCGAAGAAACGCGTCGTCGCATTCAAGACGTTTCTTCGCACCGTGTTGCATGAGCTGTGTCACCATCTGGACTACGGGTTGTACGAACTGGAAGACAGCTTCCACACCGAGGGGTTCTTCAAACGGGAATCGAGTCTGTTCCATCAGATTGCGGGGCGGGGCGCGAAGTTGAGCGACACACGCGGCGACCATCCGAATTCGTGAAGACGTGCCTTGGAGAACTTAAGAAAGGACCCGCCGGCAAGCTCCTGCTCGCAAGGCACAGCCGCCTGGCGGCTACCTGGCAGGGGGAATGGGCTCGTTCCCCAGCACGAACGATTCCACGAACAGCCGTCCCGGGCCGGTTTCCGTGATATCGAAGGCACCCATGTCGTATGCCCCGGTGAGCCTGCTGGTATTGGCTACCACAACGAACGTGAGTCCCTGCTCCGGCGCGCGGATCATGAGTGACGAATGCCCGAACGCCAGGCCGTAGTGCCACTCCAACCTGATGCCCTGGTAGTCCTGCACGAACCAGCCCAGACCGTACGTCCTGTCGGGCCCGTGGATTTCAATCGAGGGTGACAACATGATCGCTTTGGTCGCGGGATCGAGAAACCGATCCGCGTCCAGTGCGATCGATATCGCCGCCAGGTCCCGCACGGACGTCACCAATCCGGCCGCCGGGCTGAAATGGCGCAGCCGCGCACAAGGAACGATTCGGCCGTCCACCATCTCGTACGACATCGCGGTGTTCGCCAGGAACGCCTGCCTGGGGAGGCCGGCCACGTGGAAATCCGCCAGCAGCTCGACATCCGGCGCCGTGTGGCGCAGCGCGAGAGGCTGGAGGATCCGTTCCGCGAGCAACTCCGCAAATGTCTCGCCCGTCGCCTCCAACATCACGTATCCCAGCTTGGCGTAGCGGCCCCCGTGGTAGCGAAACGTGGTGCCGGGGTTGCCCTGCGAGGTGTGATTGAACACGTGCTTCACGCTGATCTCGCCATCGGCTTCGAGATTGACGCCGTAGTCCGTGATGGGATCGTCGAGGTCCACCAGCCCCTGCTCTACCAGCTGCATCAAGACGATGGCTGCCACCGATTTGGTGACCGAAGCCACGTAGAAGGACGTCGTGTCGGTCGCGGGCCTGCCGCGCTCGACGTCGGCAAATCCAAATCCGCGCGACCAGACGATGTCACCCCCCTGGGCAATCGCGGCGGCGAGACCCGGGATCTCGAGTTCCACCCGGATGCTGTCGAGCGACGCTTCGAAGCCCTGCAGGCCCTCGACCGGCTGAACGGTTACCGGCTCGAGTAGCGTCTCTTCACATGCGGCCGTAACCAGCGCGATTGCCGCGGCGGCCGCTCCGATGCGTAACACGGATCGTGGACCTGGATTCATCGTGCCGTTCCTCCAAGGGCGACTGCGTATGAGGCCGATACGGTTGCCGACATCAGTCTGGCGTATCCCGGTGGCACGGGCTCGCGGTTCAGGTCGGTAAGATTGAAATTGGCCAGCAGCTGAACATCGAAATGGCTCGAGCCCAAGCGCCGCCGCACTCCGAGCCCAAGCCAGGTTCCGAACTGCGCCTTCGTGTGTTGCCACTCCACCAGCGGATCGTCGCAGCTCACGCTGCCCACCCCGCGCACGCCGGTGACCGAGCAACCCAGCTCCAGACCCACCGAAGCACCCGCGATGAGTTGGGGCGCCGTCTTCCAGGGAGCGGTCACCGTTACAAAGAGGGGTAGCTCCACGTACGTCAGGCGCCGGCCTCCGCCCCCTTGCGTTTCCTTCCAGCCCTTCTGCACGTACCAGAGCTCGGCCTGCGTTGAGATTACCGAACGCGGTCGGTACGCCACTGCGCCCCCGATCTGGAAACCGGCCCGCGGCTTGTTCATGTCGTTGGCCTCGTCGTCCTCGAACCAGACGACGCCGCCAACCAGGCCGAGTCGGCCCCCGATGGAAAGGTCCTGGGCGTCGAGATGTCCCGCGGTGACCGCTGTCAAGGCGATACAGACCGTTGCCGTGACCGTATGGTGGACCATTGTGTCCCCCGCTTGTTGTCAGAGCGCTTGACCCAGCAACCGCTCCAACGCCTCTCTTCGACTGCGACTCATTACTACACGTGTGCCATCGCGCAATACTACCATCTGCGAGCCGCGGGCAAACGGCTGGATCTCCTTGATCCGGTCGAGATTCACTATCGCCGACCGGCTGATCCTGAAGAAACGCGCCGGGTCCAACTGCAGCTCCAACGCCTTGAGGGACTCGCGAATGACGTGGACCTTCTTGGGGGTGTGGAGCTTGGCGCAGTAGTTGGCGGCCTCTACCCAGTCGATGTCGTCGACCCTCACCAACACAACTCGCCCCGATTCCCTGACCGCGATCCGCGTCACGTACGCGGCCGGCTCCGCGCCGGCTGCGCTGACGGAGGCCTGTGCCGTGTCTTGCGCCGCTTCTCCCATCCCGGCCTCACTGAGCAGGCTCAGGAGACGCGAGCGGAACATCCCAATGTCAGTCTCTCGGATCGCACGTTTGGCTCTCTCGATCGCCTCGAAAAAGCGCTCGTCGTCAAACGGCTTGAGCAGATAATCCAGTGCGTGGACCTCGAAAGCCCTGACCGCGAACTGGTCGTATGCGGTCACGAATATGACGTGCGGCATCGATTGCGGTCCTACCGCCTGCAGCACGTCGAATCCGTCCATCTCCGGCATTTGAATGTCGAGCAGCAGCAGGTCCGGCTCGACCTGCTCGATTGCGGCCACGGCGGATTGGCCGTCGGGACACTCGCCGACGATCTCCAGATCCGGATCGGTGCGGCACAGCTTGCTGATGCCGGTCCGGGCCAGCGGTTCGTCGTCAACGATGAGAACGCGGATTCGCTTCACTGCGTCTCGGCTCCGTTGAGCACGGGTGTGGTGTGGAGCGGCAATGACAAACGCACCGCCACCCCATGAGGCGCTCTCTGATCCAGCTCGAGCACATAACCGTCTCCGTAGAGCTGAGTCAGCCTTTTGCGTGTATTGGCGATGCCGAGTCCGCTGCTCGCAGCACGCGGTGTTTCATCGGTGAAACCAGGGCCGTCGTCCAGCACCTGTAGCACCAACCTCTCGTTCTTCACATGCGCCGAGATCTCGATGGTCGTCAGGGCTGCGCTGCGCGATACTCCGTGACGTATCGCGTTCTCCACTAGCGGCTGCAATACGAGGTTTGGTACCAATGCGTCCAATGCGTCTTCGGGCGCACTGACCGATACCCGCAACCTGTCTTGGAACCGGATCTGCTCAATTGACAGATAGCGTTCGATGAAGGCCAACTCGCGCCTGAGTGGTACCTCTTGATCGGCCGTTTCGTCCAAAACGTAGCGCAGCAAGTCGCTCAAGCCTGCGATCGTCTTTACCGCTTCTTCCTGCTTGCGATCCCGCACCAGCATCGAGATGCTGTTCATCGCGTTGAACAAGAAATGCGGGTTGATCTGCATTCGGAGAGCCTGGACCCGCGCCAAGGCGAGCTGCTCGCTCAGCTGCGTCGTTGCTAGCTCTCTCTCTCGCAGCCTGCGCCTGTACCCGCCGATGTATGTCACACCCAGAATCGCGCCGTAGATGAACAGGTGGACCGGCGCCTCGAGCGTTGCCAGGCCCATCACGTCTACGAACGATACGCCCTGTTCCCCTTCGGGACCTGGCTCGACCTGTGCCGCTAGTTCGAGTGCAAATCGTGTCAGGGTATGAACCAGCCCCAGCAGCAACGCGACGACGATGTGCATGGCGGTGCGGGAAAACCAGTTGTCCTGCTCGATCGGCCGGAGTCTCGCCAACCGCACGACCGGAAGCAGGAATAGAGCCCACAGGTACCAGAAGGGCATGACGTAGAACGCCAACTCGAAGAACTCGACATCTTCTTCCTGTATCCTGCCGATGACGGCGATCCACGCTGCCGTCAGCAGACCGAGGACGGTCGCTCCCACCAATACCTGGAAGAACGGCCTGACGCGTTGCGGATCGTTTTCCGAGCCTGCCTCCATGCTCTGTAACCTAAGGTCGCTAAGGGGTGGCGGAAGAACGCATGGCTACGCTCACCCTTCACCCGCAGTACGTGCGATCCGGAACCCCGAGTTGTTGCAGCGGTCGTTGCGCACCCACGAACTGCGATGGAACACGCGAGCCTCAAA
>JBDHHP010000218.1:0-6261 GCA_039589275.1 Gemmatimonadota bacterium
TGTTGGGCCAATTTCGAACGGCGGAACGGCGGAACGGCGGAACAGCGGAACGGCGGAACAGCGGAACGGCCCGAGGGAGCGCTCTAGGCGCGCGCTCCGTGGCACTTCTTGTACTTCTTCCCGCTGCCGCACGGACACGGCTGGTTGCGGCCCACTTTTGGTACCGACTTTTGTTGCGTTGCGGTACCGCCTGAAGCAGACTCGCCGTGGCTGGTCGTCACCCCTTGGGGTACGCCGCGCCGTCTGGCTGCCCCGGGAACCATCAAATCGGCCTCCGATTTGGGTTCCGACTCCGCTTCGGGACGGGTCGGCACTCCACCCGGCCGGCGCTGAGGCGGTGGCGCTCCGACCTGCAGCTGGTGCTTGAAGAACTGCTCCGCAAACGTGGCCCTTATGTCGTGCAGCAGGTCCATGAACATCTCGAAGGCTTCCTTCTTGTACTCGATCAGCGGGTCCTTTTGTCCCAGAGATCTGTAATAGATCCCACTGCGCAGGTGATCGAGTTCCCACAGATGGTCTTTCCACTTCTCGTCCAGGACCCTCAGACTCAGGAACGACAGCACCTTCTCGGCCAGCTGATCGTGGTTGTACCGCTTACCCAGCTCCTCCCACGTTGCCAGCTTCGCTTCGAACGCCTTGTGCCCCGCCTCATGCATCAGGGCTGCGAGAGCATCCGCATCGGGGACCTTCTCGGGGTCCTCGATGTCAGGCGCGGATATCAGGAAGTGCCGCAGCAGGTCCGCCGCTATCAGGCCGCGGTCCCATTTGTCCGGGCTCTCGCTGGTGTGCTCCTCGGCGAACCCATCGAGTGCGGCTTCGATCATGCGGATCGACTCAGCCTTGAGTTCCTCGCCACCCTCCAGTCCGAATAACCGCTGCGAGTAGACCACTTCCCGTTGCTGATTCATCACGTCGTCGTACTCGAGCAAGCGCTTTCGGGCCTGGAAGTTCTGCAGCTCCACCCGTTTTTGCGCCGTCTCTATCGAACGAGTAATCAGAGGATGAGTCAGAACCTCGCCTTCTTCAGCGCCTGTCTTGTCCATGATCTTCGCGATGCGCTCGGACCCAAACAGGCGCATTAGATCATCTTCCAACGAGAGGAAGAACACCGATTGACCAGGATCGCCTTGGCGACCGGACCTACCCCGCAACTGCCGGTCGATGCGGCGCGATTCGTGGCGTTCGGTGCCGACGATTGCCAGACCACAAGGCGGCTCCTCCTGACAGCCCCGCTGCTTCAGCTCTTGCGCGTCGAGATCCGCCTGCTCGGCCACTTGACCGAAGGGCACCAGCTTCGACTTGATGCCACAGACTTGGCACTGTTTGACGTTCTGACCGAGCTTGATGTCGGTACCGCGGCCTGCCATGTTCGTAGCGATCGTGATGGCGCCGGCCCGCCCGGCATTGGTCACAATCTCCGCTTCACGCTGGTGTTGTTTGGCGTTCAATACCTCGTGTTTCAGGCCCCGCCGCTTGAACATCCGGGACAGCGTCTCGGACACTTCGACATTGGTGGTGCCCACCAATACCGGTAGACCGCGATCATGCTGTCGCTCGACCTCCTCGACGATCGCATTGTACTTCTCACGGCGTGTCTTGTAGATGAGATCGTGTCCGTCTACTCGCCGTACCGGGCGATTGGTCGGAATCACCATCACTTCTAGTTTGTAGATCTGGAAGAACTCGTTTTCTTCGGTTTCCGCGGTGCCCGTCATTCCGGACAGCTTCTCGTACATCCGGAAGTAGTTCTGGATGGTGATCGTCGCGAGGGTCTGAGTCTCGCCTCTAACACTGACCGCCTCTTTGGCTTCGATTGCCTGGTGCAGACCGTCGGACCAACGGCGGCCGTGCATGATGCGCCCCGTGAATTCGTCTACGATGAATACCTGCCCATCTTGGACGACGTACTCCACATCCTTCTCGTACAAGGCGTGCGCCTGAAGCAACTTGTGTATCACGTGGAGTTCCGCGCTCTTGGCTGCGTACTCCACCTCAAGCTTGGCGCGGTGCTCCAGCTTTTGCTCTGCAGTAAGCGACTCGTCTTCTTCCAGCCGACCTACCTCTTCGGAGATATCAGGTACGAGAAAGAGAGTGGGGTCGTCGGGGCTCATTTCCTCAGCCCCGCGGTCAGTGAGGTGGGCTGAATGCCCCCGCTCATCCATTACGAAAAACAGATCCTCATCCACGTCGCGGAATCTCTGTTGGTGCGCCGGCAGCTTTCGGTCAGCGATTCTGTCCAGCTCCACGCGCTGCACGAGCTGTTTGACAGATCCCTCCTGCAGCAGCTTCATCAGCCGCTTGTGCTTCGGCATGCCCAGTTGTGCCTTGAACAGCTTGATGCTGGCTTCGTATCGCGCCTCCTCATCCTTGAGTAGTTGTTCGGCCTCCGCGACGAGTTGGTTGGCAATCGCGGTCTGCTTGCGCACCAGGCGCACGACTCGCGTGTTGTGCTTCGCATACTCCGCATCGGACTCGCTGCCCACGGGCCCGGAAATTATCAGCGGTGTCCGCGCCTCATCGATCAAGATGCTGTCCACTTCATCGATGATCGCGTAGACGTGTTCTCGCTGGACCCGCTGCTCCAGTGAAAACACCATGTTGTCTCGCAGATAGTCGAAGCCGAACTCGTTGTTCGTCCCGTACGTGATGTCTGCGTTGTAGGCTGCGCGACGTTCGGGCGATGACGGTTCGGTCTTGTCGAGACACGCAACCTCGATTCCCAGGAACTCGAACAGGTGTCCCATCCATTCAGAGTCACGGCGAGCCAAATAGTCATTCACCGTAACCAAGTGGACCCCGCGACCCGGGAGGGCGTTCAAATAGAGGGGAAGCGTGGCAACTAGCGTTTTACCTTCGCCGGTTGCCATCTCTGCGATCTTGCCCTGATGCAGCACGAGCCCGCCAATCAGCTGTACGTCGTACGGCACCATGTCCCACGTCAGCTGGTGACCCGTCACCACAACATTCGTACCGACTAGGCGACGGCAAGCTTCACGGACAGTCGCAAACGCCTCGGGCAACAGCTCATCCAGCAGGGTCGCCGTATTCGCACGCAGTCCTTCCTCCAACTCGTGGACTTCCCGACTCAGCGCGTCACGCTTTCGCGGATCGGCGCAGGCATGTTTTGCTTCCTTCGTTGCCTTCAGTTCGTCTTCGAGATCGCCGAGCCTGTCTCTGACAATTCCGCGTAGCTTGTCGGTTTGTGCCCGGATCTCAGCGTCCGACAGCCTCCCCAACCGCGTTTCGTGAGACTTGATCTCGTCGATGATCGGTTGAATCCGCTTCAACTCACGATCAAAGCGCGTTCCGATCACCTTGGTGACTACCGATTTCAGCATTATCCCTAGACCGTGTACAGACCGTGTGATTCGATGTAGTCCTGAACCGCCTGCGGCACCAAGTACCGCGCGGACCGTCCCTGACTGAGCCTCTTCCTGACCTGAGTTGCCGACACGTCGATTGCAGGTACCGTGACATTGATGGCCGAGTATGTCAGGGCTGGCTGGCTTTCTCCCGGTCGAGAGAGTACCACAACCTTCGCCATGCGAGCGATCTCGTCGGCCTCATGCCATTGCGGCAGGTCCCGCGCCGCGTCAGCGCCAACCATCAAAAGTAGCTCATCGCTGGGGTCTTCGTTGCTCAGCTCTCTCAGGGTGACGGACGTGTAAGAGGTGCCACCTCTGTCTACCTCGCGCGTGTCCAGCACGAAGCGAGCGTTGTCGGCAATCGCCAGGCGCAGCATCTCAACCCGATCCAGTGGTGAGGCTGCATGCCCTTCCGTTTTGAAGGGTTGGGAATGGGCGGGAACGAACAACACCCTATCGAGGCTCAGTGCGTCGGCTGCAGCCTCCGCGACTATGAGATGGCCGATGTGAACCGGGTCGAAAGAGCCTCCAAGGACGCCAGTCTTCACCTGCGCGATACGGTCGCCGCCGTGTCAGCGAGGCAGGGTTCCGCTTCCTGTAGCGTCTCCGGATAGAAGCGACGGATCTGCATACACATGTCTTCTCGATCCTCCTCATACCCGATCCGGTCATATGCCTCAACCAGTTTCACCAGCGATTGAGATGCATACGACGTGGCTGGGAAATCCGCCACAACGCTTTTGAAATAGATAATGGCCGAATCGAAGGCTTTGAGACGGTAGTAGTAGATGCCCGACTTGAACGCCTTCTTGGCGAACCACTCATTGAGTTCTAAGATCCGTTCACGTCCCTCGGTGGCGGCAGGACTGTTGGGATAACGCCGCAACAGCTCCTGGTAGGTCGTAAGCGCACTGAGTCCGTAGGTAGCATCCAACTCCGGCCGGCGCCAGAGCCTGGAATACGCGTCTCCGGATCGAAGCAGGGCATGGGGAGCCAGTGAATCCCGCGCATTCTCGTCGGCTACCCGACGGTAATCCCTGCTGGACTCGAGATACTCTTTACGCTTGAAGGAGCATTCGGCCAGATAATAACGAACCTCGGCCCGCTTGGGATCGCGAGCCGGGAGCTCGAACGCCAGCCGGCGAAACCCGATATCCGCGCCATCGCAATCCCCGTCATGGAACTCCGCGAGCGACGCCTGGAACAGCTCCTCGGGTGTCGGATAGAGGCTCGGATCGAAGCGGCCGCTGCAGGCCGGCCCCGCCCAGAGTGATATCAGACCGACTAGCACCGACAGAAGACCGCCCCACCCACGGCGGAACGGCGGAACGGCGGAACGGCGGTAGTCACGTTGGCCTGTCATCGAAGCTGATCGACCTGTCATCCGGTTTTCATCTACCCCCGTCACGGAATCCCCGTTCCCGCGCGCTCGACCATGTTGAGCTTGGCCAGCGCGGTCTGCGAGATCGCGTCGTCGGGCTGCCCGCCTAGTAGCGCGCTCTCGTAGGCGACTCCGGCAGCGACGAACTCTCCCCGGGCAAAGAGGACGTCTCCGAGGCCTAAGTACGACCTCCTGCCGTACCGCGTGGAGCCTGCCCTCCTGATGGCCAGGAGATACCACTCCTCTGCGTTGAGGGGCAGGTTGGCGTCTCTAGCCCGCTCTCCCAGGTTGTAGGCGCAGAATCCGAGCGCATCGCGGGACCGTCCGATTACGGCGGGCTCCATCTGGCGCCGCATCAGGCTCTCCAAGACGGGCACTGCCTCCACGCACTTCCCGAGGCGTCTGAGCGTGGTCGCGTATTCGAACATCAGGGAATCTTGAAGGCGCGCGTCTGGGGCCCCTGCCGCCGCAAAAAGCAGCACCGACAGCACGTCATCCGATGGCGGCGCCTCGCGCACGTCTAGCGCTAGCTGACCCGCGAAGTCCCCCAGGGCGCGGCCCGGTATCACGTGACGCAGCCCGCCCACGGCGGCCGCAAGCGCGGTCTGGTCGCCCGAGTCAGCCGCAACCCGCACCACTCGAGCTAGACCGTCGCCTGCCTCGGCCACGTTGCGCTCGGAGCCACCATCGGCGAGCGCCACATACTCCTCGACGGCCGCTTCGAGGTCCCCGGCATGTATGGCTGCGGACGCTGCTTTGGCTCTCACCGTGCGATCATCGGGGTGCTGCACCAATCTGAGACGGTATTCCGTGAGCGCTTCACCAAAGCGCCGCTCGACGTACGCCTGGTCGCCTAACTTCACATGCTCGCTCGCCGATCCAACGCACGCCGTGGTCATCAAGCCAGCCAAGCACACAAGCAATAGACGCTTGGGCGCCTGCTTCACCTCAGCTCTCCCCTCCCCGAGCCAGCATTGCAAGATACGCGTTAGCACGGACGTCTTCCGGATCCTGGTTGGCCAACTCTTCCCAGACATCCCGCGCACTCACCGCGTCACCCGACACGTAACAGGCTAAGCCGTAGGCGAGCTTAACGTCCGCGGAGCCCGGCCTTGCCTCGACAACCCGCTGCAGTTCCTCCCTCGCCTCCAGCGAGCGACCCGATTCTAGTAGCAGTTGGCCCAAGCGGTAGCGCAGGTCGTGGTACGTTGGACCCATCTGGAGTGCTGCCTGATACTGCTCGACCGAGCGAGAAAGTGCACCGGCCTGGACGTACGCCTCACCCAGGTCCGCGTGCATATTGGCCAGCTTGGCCGCGTGATGAGCCTGGACGCCCCCCCGATCGGCGCCACCGCATTCTCGGGCTGTCGCAAAGGCCTGTTCCGCCTCGGACCCGCGTCCTAGGTCACCCAGCACAATGCCGCGGTGAATGTGCGCCTCGAGGTAAAGCGGGTTCAGTTCCAACGCCGTGTCGAAGGACTCTAGAGCCCGCTCGGACCGGCCCACCATGTGGTA
>JBDHHP010000219.1:0-7926 GCA_039589275.1 Gemmatimonadota bacterium
GAGCAGCCACGCAATGTTCTTCATTGCGATAGCCAGGCTTGACCCAGCGGATGGTTGCGCGTCGCTTGGATGGGACGACAGCACGTCCGTTTGCGCTAAGACTGCGAGCTTACGACGCGATTGCGGCCCTGGTTCTTGGCCTTTCGGAGTGCCGTGTCGGCTGCGCCAACCAACAGACTAGGCGCAGACTCACGGTTGGGGACCACCGTGGCCGTGCCTATGCTAACCGTGAGAAGTCCTGCAGGCTTGGCCTCGGGATGGGCAATGCCCAGTTGCTCGACGCCGTCCCTTATGCGCTCGCAGAGCTCCACTGCCTTCTCTGCTGTGAGCCCGCCTGCCAAGATGAGCGCGAATTCCTGACCATCGTAGCGTGAAACCAGGTCGCCGGTTCGACGCACATGATCGCTGAACAACTGCGCCAGTTCCCTCAGTCTCTGATCTCCCGTCTGATGCCCGTTGGAGGCATTGAACGCCTTGAAGTGATCCACGTCGATCAGCGCCACTGCAAGCGGCGCCTTGGAGCGGTACGATCGGCGCCATTCCTCGTCGATCAGTTGCTCGAACACTCGACGCGTGGCCACTCCGGTGAGCCGGTCAATCCTGTCCTCACGCAGCCTCTGATTGGTGACGTCTCGCGCGATTGCGTACAGCAGACCCGATTCGGGATCTGGGAACGACGTCCAATGCAGGTCTTTGTAGGAGCCGTCCTTACAGCGGTATCGATTCTCGAACGAAAGGGTCGGCGCGCCGTCGGCGAGCTTCCCGATTTCGGCCGCGGTGTTGGGCAGATCGTCGGGATGCACGAACTCCACGAACGGAGAAGCCATGAGTTCCTCTCTGGTATATCCCAGCACACGCTCGAACGCGGGGTTGACTCGCTTGAAGTAGCCGTCCACCCCGGCTATACAACACATGTCCATTGCGTGATTGAAGAACTTCTCTAGATCCAACTGTTCAGAGTCGCTCATGTGGCTCTCCAGAAATGGGCCGCGTCCGCCCGTGTCAGGAATTAGCTGAAGTCAAGGATATCTCGTCGGACCAGCCCTAGCTAGGACTGAATCACTCTTCTACTCAGGATGCTCAGGCCAGGTTCCTCGCCTCACGCACCGTGTTGCAGTGGATCTCGACGGTATCTCGTTGGTCAATGGCGTACCCTCCCGCTAGCGTCAGGGCGACCGGCACATCTCTCTCTCTGAGCTGTCTGCAGACGATGCGGTCCCGTCGCCGCAGTCCTTCAATGCTGAGGCTCAAACCCCCAAGCTGGTCCTGTTCGTACGGGTCTGCACCAGCGAGGTAGAACGCAAGCTGAGGTTCGTGTCGCTCGATGATCTCAGGAATGCGCTGTCCTAGTAGGCTCAGGTACTCCTCGTCACCCGTACGATCGTCCAGGCCAATGTCTAAGTCGCTCGGCGGTTTCCATGCTGGGTAGTTCCGTTCCTGGTGTATGGATAAAGTGAACACAGTGGGATCGTCATTGAACACGGCCGCAGTACCGTTTCCATGATGCACGTCGCAGTCGACGATCATTGCGCGCTCGATCTCGCCGCTCTGCTGCAGCGCGCGGATCGCGATGGCCACGTCGTTGATGAGGCAGAACCCCTCGCCGTGGTCGGGAAACGCGTGGTGGAAGCCGCCGCCCAGGTGCATGGCCAGGCCTGACTGAAGGGCTTTCGATCCTGTGAGGATCGAGCCCCCGGCACATAACCACATGGCATCCCGCAGCTCGGGTGAGAACGGCACCTCGAGCGTCATCTCCTCGATGCGGTTGAGCCGGCCGGTCTTGAGCTTCTTGGAGGTAATCTGCGTTGTGGACTAGGCCGACCTGCTCATCGGTCGCGGGATTGGGCCGGATCAGGTCGGATTCACGTAAGGTGCCTTCTGACAACAACTTATTCAGGACCAGTCGATACTTGAGCGTGGGAAAAACATGCGGGCCGATATCGACCTCGTAGGCTGGGTGGTGGATTATCGGCAACGCTTGAGGCATGGTCGGTTCGCCGTACGAGTGATTGAGGCGTTCCCATAAGTAGGGTTCCAGGGTCGTGAAGCGGAAGAGGAGGAGAGCGGATCGTTGCGGACGGGCCGCAGGTGATGGAGGCCCGTTCAGCTCCGGCATGCGGGTGGTCAGACGTGGATGGGGTGTGCGACTAGGATCTCCGCACGTGACCGAGGTCCGAGCTGCATTCGACTTTGGCCCCACCGCAGCTTATAGTTTCCAGACTCGCTTCCGCTCGGATGACTTCAGAAATGGGCAAATCTATGAACGACGGCTGGTTCGGTCGGGCGGGGTTCAGGGCCACCAAGGGATCCGGTAAAAGGAAGCGCCAACCTTCACGTCTGGTCACCCGGCAGCCTCAGGAAGGAAGCGGGTGAGGGCGGACCACGGCCGCGGTTCACGTGGATCGACGGAGCCCAAGAAGAAGCCGAACCTAAAGAACGTTTGGCACGAGGCGCGGGAGCTCGTCTGGTCACACCGGCGGCGTCTCGGGTTGGGCATGGTGCTCATGCTGGTCAATCGGCTAGCCGGTCTGGTCCTTCCGACCAGCTCCAAATACCTGATCGACGACGTAATAGGCAACAGCCGCTCTGACATGCTGGGCACGTTGGCCCTTGCCGTCGGTGCGGCAACGCTGGTGCAAGCTGCCTCTTCCTTCTCATTGTCGCAGGTGCTGGGAGTTGCAGCGCAGCGTGCCATAACCGAAATGCGCAAGACCGTGCAGCAGCACGTCGCCCGTCTGCCGATCAACTACTTCGACTCCACCAAGACGGGCGTACTCATCTCACGGGTCATGTCAGATGCCGAGGGGATCCGCAACCTGGTGGGTACCGGTTTGGTGCAGCTAACCGGGGGACTGGTCACCGCCTCGATAGCACTCTGTGTGCTGTTCTATCTCAACTGGCGCCTCACGTCGATAACGATCCTGATACTTGGCACCTTTGGTGGCGTGATGGCGTTTGCCTTCACGCGCCTGCGGCCGGTGTTCCGCGAGCGGGGCAAGTTGCGGGCGGACGTGACTGGCCGATTGGGGGAAACGTTGAGCGGCATCCGCGTCGTCAAAGCGTACACGGCCGAACGCCGCGAACGCTACGTGTTTGCCAAAGGCGCGCACAAGCTGTTCCGCAACGTGGCGAAGGCCGTTACCAGCATCTCAGGCATCTCGGCCTTTTCGATAATCATTATCGGTGCCATCGGTGTGGTCTTGATCCAGGTCGGCGGCCGCGCGGTCCTTGCCGGCACGATGACCCTGGGCGACCTGATGATGTACGTGCTGTTCACCGGGTTGGTCGCATCACCCCTTATCCAGATAGCGTCAATCAGCACGCAGATCAGCGAGGCCTTTGCCGGACTCGACCGCATCCGCGAAATCAGGTCTATGGCCACCGAGGATCAGGAGGATCACGAGCGCATTGCTGCTCCGGATGTGCGTGGCGATTTCCGGTTCGAGGACGTGTGGTTTGAGTACGATCCGGATGTGCCAGTGTTGAAGAGCGTGAGCTTCGATGCCTCTGTGGGCACTACGACGGCACTGGTCGGCTCGAGCGGATCTGGTAAGAGCACGCTCATCAGCCTGGTGGCGGCGTTCAACCGGGCGAAGTCAGGCAGAATCGTGGTCGACGGTCGGGACCTGGCTGAAATCAGGTTGCGCGACTACCGCTCCAGTATCGGAATCGTGCTGCAGGAGAACTTCCTGTTCGATGGCACCATTGCCGAGAACATCCGGTTTGGAGCCCCTCGCGCCACGACCGATGAGGTGATGGAGGTCGCTCACATCGCACACTGTGATGAGTTCGTGAATCGGTTCGAGGACGGGTACGACACCATAGTGGGCGAGCGAGGCGTCAAGTTGTCAGGCGGGCAGCGGCAGCGGATTGCCATAGCTCGGGCGATTCTAGCCAACCCGCGCATCCTGATCTTGGACGAGGCGACGTCCAGCCTAGACAGCGAGAGTGAAGCCCAGATACAGGACGGCCTGTCGACACTGCGCGAAGGGCGAACCACGTTCGTGATTGCACACCGCCTGTCCACCATTCAGAGTGCCGACCAGATTCTGGTTCTTGAAGCCGGCGAGATCGTGGAGCGGGGAACCCACGAAGAGCTCCTGGCACACGAGGGGCGCTACCGCGAGCTGTACGAGCGACAGTACAAGATCGAGCTTAATCGCTTCATCAATCCGGGTGAGGATTTCATACCGGAGCTACTGGCACCCGAATCCGGTAGCACCGCGGCGGACAGCGGAGGTGCTAGATCGCTCTAGCTTTACACCTGCGCCGGCCGCTTTGCTAACCCGATTCCCACCACGCCACCAATCCCACGTGTCCGCAGTCGGGGCACTGCACCGCGTCGGGGTGACCAACTAGGCGGATGCGTGACGCGGAGTTGGGACAGACAGCGTAAGTGCGACCCAGATCACAATTCCTACCCTTGGCTGGGTTGCGGGCGTCTATAGACCGATAGACCACCGTGAAATATGGCGGGCGCTCTGTCCGGACTTCCACGAGGTGGCGGGGGACTCCGATCTGTCCTCCTGGGACGTCGAGCACGACCTTGGAGGATGCTCCGTCTCCCACCACCTGGTACCAGGCGCCGTCGCGCAACAGAGGAGCGCGGGCAATGGTCCACAGGCGCGCCCATCCGAGAGTGTGAGTCATGGAATACTCTCCCACGAGCGGTTCACAGGCTGGGCGGTTCTTGATACCTCGTAGTGGCCAAAAACATACGTGGAGGAGGTGGGTCCATCTGTGATCTCGGTAACAATCCCAGCACGGTGGCAACGTCGTTTGGGACTGACCCTCGCCGCGCGGCATGAACTTTGGTAAACTGCTACTCCACACCCTCTTTGGCCGCTTGCAACTCGGTCGACTCTGCCCATTTCCTCGAGGAAGGGGAGCATCGATTCTTCGGCTCAATAGCTCGTACCGCGAAGGCGTCGCTACGATGACGCAAGGATCACAGCCGGCGCACTTGGTGGGGTATCCACCATGGACAACGCTGTGCCTAGCGTTGCTGGCGTGTGGACCAGGTGCGCCTGGCGAGTGGCAAGACGCTGGCGCATATAGGTGGCGCGAGTTGGCGTCGCATGGTAGGGGAGGACCGGGATTCACTCAGTTGAACGCCTCTCGTACCGGTGTCGTTGCCGAGAATTCGGCGACGCGAGAGCAGCTCTCGTTCAACCGTCATCTAGGACAGGGCTCGGGTGTTACCCTCGGCGACGCGGATGGAGACGGCTTGGTCGACATCTACCTGGCTCGCATCAGTGGCCCGAACGCGCTGTACCGCAACCGGGGCGACTGGCGGTTTGAGGACGTAACCGAACAGGCTGGTGTTGCGGCGCCGAACCGGTTCTCCACCGGAGTGACGTTTGTGGACGTGGACGGCGATCGTGATCTGGACCTACTGGTGACGGCTTTGGGTGGTCCCAATGCCCTGTACGTCAACGATGGGGCCGGCCGATTCGAGGAGAAGAGCGAGGAAGTGGGGCTCGAGTCCCGGCGCGGGAGCATGACCGCTTCATTCGCTGACATCGAAGGTGACGGCGATCTGGATCTGTTCGTTAGCAACTACAAGGTTGCCACCGTCGATGATCTGTTTCCTCCCTGGGAGCGCGAGTTCGATCGTGTAGTACGACCGACCGACGGAGGCTTCGAGGTTGCGGAACGGTTCCGGGACCACTATCGAGCGTCGATCAGGGAAGACCTTAACGTGGTGGTGCGCACTGAGCGCGCCGATCCAGATTGGCTCTACCTTAACGACGGAACCGGGCGCTTCGAGTCGGTGCCCATCGCGTCGGGCAGGTTCCACGATTCCGACGGAAATCCGATCACAGCTGAACCTGACTACTTCGTGCTGTCCGCCAGGTTTTTCGACGCCGACGGCGACCTTGACCCCGACCTCCTGGTCGCCGCCGATTTCGAGGATCCCGACTTCTTCTGGATCAATGACGGAACGGGAATGTTCCGTGAAATCCCACGCCTGGCTCTCAGAAACACGAGCAACTCCGCGATGGCTCTGGATTTTTCCGATGTGGATCGTGACGGTGATGTCGATTTTTTCGAGGTCGACATGTTGAGCCGTGACCTCCGTCGCCGGATGACCCAACGCCCCTCTCACACCGCGCAGCCAAAGATGATCGGGGCGATCGACAATCGACCGCAGATGATGCGAAACACGTTGTTCCTGAACCGCGGTGACAACACCTACGCCCAGGTGTCATACCAGGCCGGGATTGAGGCTTCCGGTTGGTCCTGGTCCGCTGTGTTCCTAGACGTGGATCTAGACGGGTACGAGGACCTGTTGCTGTCTACCGGTCATATCTGGGACGTGATGGACTCCGACATTCAGGAGAGATTGCGAAGCTCTGTACCTGGACCCAACTGGCGCAGAGGACGGTTCCTCTATCCTAGGCTCAATCTCGAGAACGTGGCGTTTCGAAACAGGGGTGATCTAACGTTCGACGAAGTGAGCACGGACTGGGGTTTCGGCAACGAGCCAGATGTTTCTCACGGAATCGCGTTGGGCGATCTGGATGAGGACGGGGATCTAGACGTTGTCATCAATCGTTTTGAATCCCCAGCAGCTATGTATCGCAACGATGCGGGTGACCCGCGCCTGATGGTTCGATTGATTGGCGATGAACCCAACACACAGGGAGTCGGCGCTAAGATACGGGTATACGGCGGGGCGGTGGAACAACAGCAGAAAGAAGTCGTAGTTGGTGGGCTCTACGTATCCGGCTCCGACCCCAGCTATGCGTTTGCCACGGGGAGTGCCGAACACGTTAGGATCGACATCGAGTGGCGCAACGGCATGCGCACGGTGGTCGACAGCGCGATTCCCAATCGGATGTATGAGATCCGCCAGAGTGCAGCAGTAGAGCCGGCGTCAGCTCCACAGGGCTCAGTCGGCGAAGCATCGCGATCATGGTTTTCGGACCGTTCCTATTTGCTGAGGCACCGTCACCACGAGTCTCCGTTTGACGACTACGCGCGCCAACCGCTGCTGTCCAACTCACTTGCCCAACTCGGTCCAGGTGTAACCTGGTACGACGTCGACATCGATGGTGATGAGGATCTGCTGATAACCTCTGCGTCCCGCGGTGCGGTCACGCTCCTTCGCAATGACGGTGATCGGTTCACGGGGGTTGAACTGCGACTTCCGCAGCTTCGCTACGACCAGACCACCGTGTTGGGCCTGCCGGCATCGGCGAACGGCAGCGCTCTGTTAATCGGGCAATCCGGTTATGAAGCTCGAACTCCTCAAGAGATCACTGCGGCGCCCGCGGTGCTGCGTGTGGACCTCGACGGGCAAAACGCGGGGCGGATCAGCGGGGCCTCGGTCTCTACGGTGCTGCCTGGTTCATACAACTCCATCGGTCCGCTCGCGCTTGCCGACTACGACGGTGACGCTGATCTGGATTTGTTCGTTGGCGGGCGGGTCCGGCCGGGAGCCTACCCGATTGCAGCCTCGTCGCTGTTACTTCTCAATGTGGACGATGTGTTTGAGCCGGACTCGGCGAACGCCGGCCTACTTGACTCCATCGGCCTTGTGTCCGGCGCAACCTTCTCCGACATAGATGTAGATGGTGACCCTGATCTACTGCTCGCTGTTGAGTGGGGAACGATCAGGCTCTTCTTGAACGACGGTGGGCAGTTCAATGAGGCGACTTCCGACTACGGGTTCCATCAGTACGCGAGCCGCTGGAATGGGATAACGACGGGTGATCTGAACGCGGACGGCTTCCCTGACGTAGTCGCTACGAGCTGGGGTCGCAACACCACACGCCGGCCGTCATCCGACCTTCCGCTTCTGTTGTACTACGCGGACTACGACCGGAACGGCATGCTCGACTTACTAGAGGCGCAGACCGATCCCGAACGCGGGGACATATATCCACTGGTACCGTTTTCCAGAATCCGGGCGGCACTGCC
>JBDHHP010000220.1:0-6227 GCA_039589275.1 Gemmatimonadota bacterium
GAAGCAGCCTAGAACCGCGGCTCTGCTCGCGTCACTGAACTGCGTGACGTTTCCCGCAGCTGCGCAGCTCGCTCCCCCATCGACTGGGGGTATCGTCTCTCTCGACTACATCCTGCAACAGCTGGCTGAGCCCGGTCGAGTGTTGGTGATCGGTGCCCATCCGGATGACGAGGATACGAGTCTGCTCTCACTCCTGGCGCGGGGTTATGGGGCCAGCGCGGCATACCTTGCTCTGTCGCGCGGTGAGGGTGGCCAGAACCTCATAGGCGATGAACTGGGTGTCGATCTCGGTCTGCTGCGGTCGCGGGAACTAGAAGCCGCTCGTGTGATAGACGGCGCGCAGCAGTTCTTCACCCGCGCCTACGATTTTGGATACTCTCGGTCGCTGGATGAGACCGCGGGGCTTTGGCTTCCCGATTCGGTTCTCAAGGACGTAGTGCGCGTCGTGCGGCGCTTCAAACCGCACGTGATTGTATCGGTGTTCACAGGGACGCCGCGCGACGGCCACGGACAGCATCAGATGGCTGGGGTGATGGCAGACAGGATGTTTGATGCGGCGGGCGATGTAACCGTGTTTCCGGAACTGCAGCGAGAGGAAGGCCTGAGGCCGTGGACCCCGCTCAAATTGTACCGGTCGGCGCGCTTCAATAGAGCGGCAGCCACCCTCGAGCTAACCACGGGATCGCTCGATCCGCGGCTGGGCCGCACTCACAACCAGGTCGCGATGGAAAGCAGGAGCCAGCACAGGTCGCAGGATATGGGTCGCATCCAACCCGCCGGGCCGGCATCCACTCGGCTCAGTCTCGATCGAGACCGAACCGGGCGACCAGAGGGAGTTGCGGAAACCGACATCTTCGATGGCATCGAGTTCCCCGAGTCATGGCTCAATCGCCTGGCTGATTCGCTGCGCGCCGCCGTGTCACCGAGCCGAATGTCCGCCGCCGTTGTGCCACTCGCCGAGGCGCTGCTCCGGGCGCGCGTCGAGGAAGCAGAGGGCACTCACATCGGGATGCTCGAGGATGCGATCAGTGTCTCTGCGGGACTCGTGGTAGATGCCAGAGCAACGACGGCTACGGTCGTACCGGGCCAGAGTTTCGCCGCGTCCGTCGAGTTGTACAATGCGGGTCTCCACGACGTAACCGTGCGGTCTGTGACACTGTCAACCCCGACCGGTTGGGGTGGTAGATCGGAGGAGATCTCAACAGGTCACCTGACGCCCGGCGATCAACTTAGTGCGGAGTTCGTCGTAGAGCCTCCGTTAGACGCACGGCTGACGCAACCCTACTTCCTCGATCGTCCCATGGCTGGTGCGCTGTACGATTGGAGTGCCGCTGCGCCACGAATTCGTGGACTCCCCTTTGGACCCGTGCTCGTGCGGGCACGCGTCGACGTGACCGTTGCGGGTGCAGAGATTGGGTTGGAGCGGGAGGTCACCTTCCGCGACAACGATCAGGCTATCGGTGAGCTTCGGGAAGCTCTGCGGGTAATCCCAGCAATCGACGTGAAGCTCGCGCCGGGTCGGTTGGTGTGGTCTTCGGAAGGTGATTCTGCAAAGAGCTTCCACGTCGCGCTGAGAAGCAACGCCGAGGGGCAGAGGAGCGGCACTGTCACAGTCGAGGTGGATGGTTGGAGCACTCCTCCAGCGCAGAACTTCCGCTTCACTGAGCGGGGTCAATCGCAGCGGTTCAGCTTCCACGTTTCGCGACCGCGCGAGGCTATCGAAGCCGATGTCATCGTGAGGGCGGTGGCCGTTACCGATGATGGTCGACATTTCGACCAGGGCGTTGAGTTTATCCAATACGGTCACATTCGGCCTATCTCCCGGGTCACGGACGCCATGGCTGCCGTGACATTGGCGCCAATCAGGTTGCCGGCGGTTCGGCTGGTCGGCTATGTGCGAGGCGCGGCGGATCGAGTCCCCGAAGCATTGGCTCAGGTTGGCTTGCCCCTCGAACTGCTCAGTGCCGGAGAGCTGGCAAGTGACGATCTGTCTCGATTCGACGCCATCGTAGTCGGTAGCAGGGCGTACGAAACGGACTCGTCGTTGGTGAGTAACAACGATCGGCTATTGGAGTACGTTCACGCCGGCGGCCGGCTGATTGTGCAATACCAGCAATACCAATTCGTACGTGGCGATTATGCTCCTTACCGACTCGACATCTCGCGACCGCACGACCGGATCACCGATGAGAATGCTCCGGTCACGGTGCTCGATCCCGCACATCCCGTGTTCACAGTACCTAACCGGATCACACCCGAAGATTGGCTGGGCTGGCCGCAGGAGAGAGGTCTCTACTTTGGGGGTACCTGGGACGATGCTTACACGCCGTTGCTCGAAATGAAAGACCCGGACCGCGACCCAATACGTGGTGGCTTGCTGGTAGCCGACTATGGTGAGGGAACCTACGTGTACACAGGAATCAGTTTCTTTAGATCGTTGCCTGCCGGAGTGGTCGGCGCATACAAGCTGTTCTTGAACCTCTTGGAGTCGGGCGGTAGGGGGGGACGATGAAGAGGCGGAAGGTCGGAAGGTCGGAAGGTCGGAAGTACGCGCGAGGGCAGTTGATCTGGTTCTTCCGCCGTTCCGCCGTTCCGCCGTTCCGCCGTCGATACCGCCCTACCGCCCTACCGCCTTACCGCCTTCTCTGCCTGGCGCTCGCGGTCTCTGTCATCGCGATCGCATGCGGCGACGGCCGCACCCCACTCATGGTCTACTCACCGCACGGGCGCGGCCTGCTGACATTGGCCGAGGAGACCTTCGAGGCGGCGAACCCGAGCGTGGACGTACGTTGGCTCGACATGGGCTCTCAGGATGCACTCGATCGGATCAGGTCGGAGCGTGCCAACCCACAGGCCGACGTGTGGTACGGCGGGCCATCGATGCTGTTTGACCGGGCGGCCGCCGATTCGCTGCTCGTCGCGTACAGACCGAGCTGGGCGGAATCGGTTCCGGAGCGGAGTCGGGGTCCCAAAGACTTGTATTTCGCCGCGTACGAAACCCCGGCCGTAATTGCGTACAACTCTGACGCCCTCGCCGCCGACGCAGTACCGGCCGACTGGGATGAGGTTCTCGAACCCGAATGGACCGGCAAGATCGTCATACGCGACCCCCTCGCGTCGGGCACGATGCGTACGATTTTCGGGATGGTAATCCAGCGAGGATTGCGCACCACCGGAGATACCGCTGCCGGCTTTGACTGGCTGCGACGTCTCGATGTCCAGACCAGCGAGTACGTGTTGAATCCGGCACTACTGCACCAGAAGCTCATACGCCAGGAAGGGCTTCTCACTCTCTGGGAGCTGCCTGACATCCTGACGGAGCAGCGCAAGGGGAACCCGTTCGATTTCCTGTTACCCTCCAGTGGAACTCCGGTGATAGAGGATGCGGTGGCAATCGTGCGCGGAACTCGGCGAGAGGAACTGGCCCGGCGGTTCGTCGAGTGGGTCGGCTCACTGGAGGGTCAGTTGCTTGCATCGCGAAGGGAATTCAGGCTGCCGACGCGCGTCGATATCCCCGTGCACGCGCTGCCCGACTGGGCGCAGCGGGTCCGACTGAACCTCGTCCCCGAACAGATGGACTGGGTACAGTTGAGTGAGCAGGGAGCCAACTGGATGGCATACTGGGACCGCAACGTCAGAGGTCGCGGTATGGGGCGTTGATGGACGAACCCTATCTGCAGCTGAAGAACCTCACCAAACGTTTCGGCAATCACGTCGCGATCGAGGACCTCTCGCTGGGGGTGGAGCGTGGGTCGGTCCTGGCACTGCTCGGACCGAGCGGCAGCGGCAAGACGACAACTCTGAGGTTGCTGGCCGGGTTCGAGACTCCGGATGCTGGCAGCATCGTGGTCGATGGCACGGACGTGACCCGACTGCCGCCAGTCTCGCGGCGCTTTGGCATGGTGTTCCAGCACTACGCTTTGTTCCCGCACTTGACCGTTGAGAAGAACGTCAGCTTTGGTCTGACTGGTCGTCCGCCGGCGGAGCGCGACAAACGGGTCGCCGAAGTCTTGCACATGGTTGACCTGGCTGAATTCGGGGCGCGAGAGGTGACAGCGCTGTCTGGTGGCCAGCAGCAGAGAGTCGCAGTGGCGCGTGCTCTGGCACCCGAACCGAGCATCTTGCTTCTAGATGAGCCCCTCTCAAATCTCGATCCAGGTTTGCGTGAGCGCACACGCGCCGAGTTGCGCATGGCCTTAGAAGACTCGGGTGTCACTACCGTGTTCGTGACGCACGAACAGGAAGAGGCCTTCGCCCTGGGAGATCAGGTGGCCGTGATACACCAGGGAGCCTTACAGCAGGTCGGCACCGCACCCGAGTTGTATGAGCAGCCGGCCACTGAGTTTGTGGCCACTTTCGTGGGTCGGGCGAGCGTGATGCCGGGCGTAATGGCCGATGAAAAGACAGTCACCATAGCGAACCAAATCCAGTGGCCGGCGGAGTCGCTCTTATCGGTTAATCCCGGTGACGATGTGAGGGTTGTGGTTCGGCCTGAAGCATTTGCTTTCACGTCAGGGACGGGGCTTTCGGGTCGCGTAGTTGATCGCCGCTACACCGGAGCGCGGGCGTACTTCCAGGTTGAAACCGAAGTAGGAACTCTGGAGATCGAAGCCTCGGTCCATGCGACACAGGTGGGTGATTCGGTGATGCTGTCCGCCAGCCGCACTCGAGTTTACCGGAGTGAACATGACTAGCAGAAAGTCTCGCGGCATTCTGCTCACACTCGTGTTCGTCTGGTTGGTAGTCTATCCACTCACGCTGGTGTTCCTCGGCAGTGTGCGGGGAGACCAGGGATGGACGTTAGGGTTTCTCACTTCCTTTGTCGGTGAACCACGCGAATGGGCGGCGCTGTGGAACAGCCTGTGGATCTCGGTTGCCAGTGTGTTATTGGCGGGAGTGGTGGGTGTCCCTTTGGCGTTTGTGTTCGAGCGACTCGACTTCCCCGGCCGGCGCACCTTGGGAGCACTTGTGGCGCTTCCCGCAGTGCTGCCCCCGCTGGTCGGCGTCATTGCGTTCGAGTTCTTGTATGGCGGCAGCGGATTCGTGCCGCGGGCGCTTGTTGAGTTACTCGATCTGGAGCGGTCTCCCTGGCAACTGAGAGGTTGGGGCGCGATTCTGCTGGTCCATGCGTACTCGATGTATGTGTATTTCTACTTGTTTGCGCGGGCCGGATTGGCCAAAGTCGACAGCTCGATGATCGAGGCAGCCCACTCACTGGGGCACGGCCACCGTAGCACGCTGCTGCGAGTCACGCTACCTCTGTTGCGTCCCCACATCGGGGCCGCCGCGCTGCTGACCTTCATGACGGCGCTGGGCTCGTTCAGTGCGCCTTACATCTTCGGCGGCGGGTTTCGCGTCATGACCACGCAGATCGTGATGAGCAAGCTGAACGGCGATCTGGCAATGGCCATAGTCGAAACGGCGGCACTGGCGCTGGTGGCGCTAACGGTCCTCGTGCTGCTGCGCCGGGCAGTGGGCACCGGCTCAGTAGCGGGCGTTGGCAAGGGTACGCCGCCGGCGTCTAGAGAACTGAAACAGCCGGTTGCCCGCTGGGGTGCTGCGGCTATCGGATGGACCTTCGCGGTGGTACTGCTTCTTCCTCATGCCACGTTGGTCTTGGTTTCGTTTGTACGAGTTGGCACATGGACGACTCAGCTGGTGCCCCCGGAGTACACAATCGGTAACTATGGCGCCTTGATCGCGGAACCTGAACGGCTGCGACCGCTCGTCAACTCGCTCTGGATGGCTACAACAGCGACAGTCATCGCACTCGGCCTTGCCGTATGGGCGGGTAGAGCAGTTGTCCAGCGCAGGGTGAAGCTGCGTAACGTAATCGAAACCCTGACGAACGTACCGTGGGCAGTGCCAGGTACCGTATTGGCGATAGCCTTGGCCACCACGTTCAGCGTGCAAGCCCCTTGGGTGGGTCGCTGGCTGTTGGTGGGCACGATTGCCATACTGCCCCTCGCCTACATGGTGCGTAACATCCCGGTGGTTGCAGGCCCGGTACTGGCCGGTTTCCGCCAGCTCGATCCTTCACTCGATGAGGCAGCTGCGTCGCTTGGCGCAGGTCGCTGGCGTACCATCCGCCGCGTCACGGTCCCGCTGCTACGTCCCGCGATCCTAGCCGGTGGGGCGCTCGCGTTTGCCACTGCTCTGGGTGATTTCGTGGTGTCGATCGTGCTCTACACCTTTGAGACCCGTCCCATCTCGATCGAGATCTTGTC
>JBDHHP010000221.1:0-6196 GCA_039589275.1 Gemmatimonadota bacterium
ACATCCGGCGGATCGAGCGACGGCACACTCGGCGGCACCGTTGACGTCGGCGACGGGACGTATACCGCGACATTTACCGGCGAGGTGGCTGGCACGGCTACCACAGCCAATGCGACGTTGGACGGTGATCCCATAACGTCCACTTTGCCAACTATCACCGTCCTCCAAACCCCGGAGGAGATCGTCGTCACCGCAGGCGACGGTCAGACCGCGGCCGTGAACACACCGGTGGCAATAGCCCCTGCTGTCCAGGTCAGAGACGCCATCGGCAATCCGGTCCCCAGCGTGAGTGTCACCTTCTCGACCTCGGCAGGTGCTGGTCAACTGACCGATTCGGTACAAGTCACCGATGCTACGGGCACCGCTGTGTTGGGTAGCTGGACGCTCGGCACCGCAACCGGCGCGAACTCGCTCACAGCCACTGCCGGATCTCTGTCGACAGTGATCGGTGCAACAGCTACACCGGGTCCGGTATCGACGAGTACCTCGGTGATCAGTGTGTCCCAGGACACCGTCGCTGCAGGAAGCATATCCGTACTGACACTGGTGACGCATGACGCCTACGGCAACCAATTGACCGACGGTGGCCTGACGGTGGCGTTCTCTCATAACGGAGGTACCAGCACGGGCAGCATCGGGCCGACTACTGATCAGGCCGACGGAACTTATACTGCCTCGTTCACGGGACAGATGGCGGGTAGCGCCACGTCGATCGGAGCCACCATCGGCGGTTCCCCGGTGACTACGTTGCAGCCGGATATCGCTGTGGTCGCTGGAGCACCGGCACAGATCAGCGTCGTTGCCGGCGACGGTCAGACCACGATGGTCGGCACACGGGTCCCGATCCCTCCCACCATCGAAGTGCTCGACACGTTCAGCAATCCGGTCCCGAGTGCAACGGTGTCATTCTCCATAACATCCGGCGGCGGTTCCGTGACTGGTTCACCGACCGCTACCGACAATGCCGGCATCGCTTCCGCCACCGCTTGGACTCTGGGCCTCGTGCCGGGGTTCAACGCGCTCACGGCATCCGTGGCCACACTCCAACAGTCGTTCAACGCGACCGCTACTCCGCCGTCCGTCGCCGGCAGCGTCACGCTCGGCAATCTGCTGCTCGGTGCCGAGCCATACACAATCGCGGTGAGTGCCGCGAATGACGAGGCGTACGTGGCCAACCGCTCGAGCGACTACGTCACGGTGATCGACCTGACCCGCGACTCGGCGATAGGCACCGTGACCGTAGGCGGTTCACCGGTCGGCATTGCGGTGCATAGAACGACGAATGATGTCTACGTGGCGAGCGCCGAAACGAACGTGTTATCCGTGATCGATGGCTCGTCTCATATCGTCACTGCCACGACCTCACTAGGCGAGACGCCGGCGGGTGTTGCCATCGATCACTCCGTGAACCAGGTCTTCGTGGCTCTACCCGCCTCGGATCGAGTCGTCGTCTTCGACGCTGCGACGCTGGCCGTCGACACAACGCTAGGCGTGGGAGTGAATCCGCAGTGGGTGAACGTTGACGTGAGACACAACTGGCTCTTTGTCTCAAATAGTGGCGATGGCACAGTTACTGTCATCGACACTGAGAACTTGAGCACTAAGGGCACGCCAACCGTGGGAAGCAACCCGCAAGGTGTGGGTGTCAACGAGCACAGGGAGCGCGCATACGTCGCAACTGACTCGGCCCTCGTGATTCTCGACAAGGAAAACGTCAATCGAACGGTGACACTGCCCGCAGGCTACCACCGCGGTGTTGCAGTCGACTCGATTGCAGAACGCGTCTACGTGGCGAATGCGGTGACCAATGAGCTGCTGATTGTAAACAGCGATGGAACACCTCAATTGCTCGGGTCGGTGCCGGTCGCGGCCGGTCCAGTCGGCGCAGCCGCGCACATCGGGCGTAACCGGATCCTCGTGGCGGGGTCGGTTGACAATGCAGTGACGTTGCTGGAGACCGGCAGCCATCTGGTGCAGGCGGTCATCCGGCGAATCGGGGGACCGCGGGGCGTGGCCGTTCACGCCGGACTGAATCGCAGCTACACGGCCAATGGCGCCAGCGACAACGTATCCGTGATCGATGGAGTCAGCCGTTCTCTGATCGGCGATCCCATCCGCGTTGGCTCGTCGCCATGGGGGGCCGCCGTGAACGGCAGCACTGACAGGCTATACGTGGCCAACAGCGGCGACGGCAGTGTGAGCGTGGTTGATGTCGCAACAGCCACTGAGATCGATGTGATTACAGTTGGCAGTGAGCCCCGAGGCATCACAGTCAATGCGACGACGAACCGAATCTACGTAGCCAACTATGCGGACAATACGATCTCAGTAATAGAGGGCGCAACACTCAACGTCGCGGCCACCATTCCGGTTGGAAGCAGGCCCACCGACATAACGGTCGACGAAAGCTCGAACCGGCTCTACGTGTCACACGAGTCTGACGACGTGTGGGTGATCAACGGCGCGACCAATGGAGTCATTGAGACCATTGGTCCCCTGGGCGGCTTGCCCACCGCTATCGAGCTCAACGCAATCACCAACACGCTGTTCGTGCCAAACGGCGACTCGCCGGGTGGCGTGTGGAGGCTTGATGCGCTCGCCGGCAGCGTGATCGGATCTGTGAGCGTGACGGGTGTGCCGTTGGCCGCCGGCGTAGATAACGCAATCGACTTAGTCCTGGTACCCACCAACAGCGCAATCCAGTTCATCAACGGATCGAATGGCTCAGTCGTCTACAGCCTGGCGGTTGGAACGCAGTCGAGGGGCGTCGCGGTTAACCCAGACACCCGCGAGGTCTATGTCAGCGACGAATCGGGTCACGTGGTCGTAGTGGTGCAGTACTGAGCTAGTGATCGGAGCGGCGACTGCTCAGGTCGTGGTCTGAGGTAGGAGACGGTATGACGGTAGACACATCCAAATGCCCACGTTGCGCTTGGGAACTCGCACCGGGAGAGGTCATCTGCTCCCGCTGTGGTGCCGACGCTTCGCATCGAGCCGAGCGCTGGGACGACTGGCAAGAGGCTGTACGGCCAACCCTGACGCAGACCCTCGAGACTCAGCTACTTTCGAACCTGCAGCACGCCGTATTGGGAGAGTACGAGATCATCGGCCGTTTGGGCCGCGGGGGCATGTGCGCGGTATATCTGGCTCGGGATCTCACCCTCGAACGGTATGTGGCAATAAAAGTGGTCGTACCGGAATTGGTATCCGGCTTCGGCATTGCCCAGCAGCGCTTGCGCCGTGAGGCGCGCACTGCCGCTGGACTGAGTCACCCCAACATCATCCCCATCTACGCCGTTCGCGAGACACGAGACCTCGTCTATCTCGTAATGAAATACGTGGAGGGTAGGCCGCTGAATGCCGTCCTGAAACAGGCGGGTCCACTGCCTGTCGAGGTAGTGCGCTCGATTCTGCAGCAAATCGGCAGCGGCTTAGAGTACGCCCATAGGCGCGGAACCGTGCATCGCGATATCAAGCCTGCAAATATCATGATCGAAGAGAACGGCTGGGCTGTGTTGGCGGACTTTGGCATCGCCAAGGTCCGAGATGCGCAGGAGATCACGGCCAGTGGCGCGACGATCGGGACTCCCTGTTATATGAGTCCGGAGCAATGCTCCGGCTTGCCCGCAACACCGGCCTCAGACCAGTACTCGCTCGGAGTGGTTGGATACGAGATGCTCACCGGCAAACCTCCGTTCGTCGGTGACTCGGTAGCTTCGGTCATTACGCAGCACCTGTTCGAGCGACCCGCTCCGATTGTAACAGCACTGCCGGATGATCCGGAGGACGTCTCGACGACTCTGCTTCGCATGCTGGAGAAGTCTCCGGAGGAGCGCTGGCCCTCGTTGAAGGAATGCCTCGGAAACCTCGAGGGCACGCCACTACCTCATGCCGATACCGGTCGCGCTCATATGGCGGAGATTGTAAGGAGCGTGCCAGCAACTGATCCAGTCGGGGATTTCTCTACTCCACACAGTCCCGCGATTCCCGCATTCCAGTCCACAGGAACGGGTACGACATCATCCCTAGGCGGCTCCGCGGGCGTGAGCCTCGCCCGCCGGCTCACCGCGGTGGTCGGGATCGTAACACTGAGCGTTGCCGCTTCACTGACCATCAGTCAATTGACTGGCGGCGACAGTACGACCCCGGCAAACGCCTCCATCCAGGGCGCGCCACCTGCCTCCGTCATTCCAACGCTGCTCGAAGACTCCGTCGACGGAAATCAAGCAGCCGAATCGCGGGGGCGACCGAGCAGCACGGTAGCGTCACCAGGCTCACGACCCGATCCGGATCGGGAGCCCACTCCCGTCCAGGGCTTCGGCACAATCCTGCTCGGGACACGTGGTCAGGCAGCCGTGCTGTACATGGACGACAAGGTACAGGGCGTGATCAACCGCTTGCACTCCTGGCCCGCGCCGCCGGGACGTCTACGCGTTTCCATTCGCGCCGAGAATTGCGAGCCGTGGGATTCCACGGTAGTGGTCCGACCGGGCGCCGAGACTCGAGTTGGCTACCGCACGCCACTGTGTGGAGCCAGTGAGTAAGTCGAAGATGCGGTGCCTGGCACTGTGGGCTACGGCATTGGCCCTCTCGGTGGGGATGGCATCTGCACAGAGCCAGTCGCCCGTGGCGGAGCTCCTCGTGCAAGGACACAATGCCCTGAACGACCTGGACTACGAACGAGCCGAGTCGGTCGGGCGAAGCATACTGGGCATCGGTGATCGGGCGACGCGTAGCGAGCAAGCAGATGCGTGCCGCCTGATTGCGGCTGCGTTCTTCCCCGAGGAACTGGCGCTACAGAACCGCGACAGTGCCTTGCATTATCTCGCTGAACTAATCCGGCTTACACCGAATGCCGATATCCCGACCGAGATATCCTGGCCCGGCCTCGATTCACTACTCGGCGTTACGCGGAAGCACACGTTCGCGCTGTGGGCGAGTTCAGTGAACGACTCAATCGTCCCGGGAGTCGACGCAGAAGCGCTGTTCGACGTGGCCGTATCGCATCCATCTCACTTGGTTCTCTCTGCAACCCCGGAGAACAGCGACAGCCCAATTCTACTCGACTCGGTTGGGCCGGTAATGCAAGCGACTCTGCGATTGCAGATCCTGGACGGCGACACTCCCGTGCTCGAGTCCGGACGGCACGAGTTGGTGATCGTTGCCAGCGCCGTCAATTCATCACGCACGACCAGCACCAGTTTCACCGCAGACGTATCTGTACCCCGGCTCGAGTTGGCCGAGGTGCCCTCGACCCCGGATCAGACACTACTGCTGCCCGAACAGACGAAACCAAAACGAGCGCGCAACGCGCTGATGGGTGTCGGACTTGGAACCACGACGGCGTTACTGGCCAACACCTTCAGGGGCTCGGGCCCGGTCGCTGACCTTCCCACAGACGGCCGCGCATATGCGATTGGCGCCACTGTCTCAGTGACCGCAATCGTCATGGCTTTGCTGGAGCGGCCCTCTCCGATACCGGAGAACATCACCTACAACGAGCAACTGTGGGCCGATTTCTACCAAAGTGTGCGTCACGCCCAAGCTGAAAACGAACGGCGCCGCGATGCGTTCAGGGCTACCGTACGGATTGTGGAGATCCGGCAATGAGGTACCTCGCGACAGCGACCCTGCTGCTCATCGCCCCTGGACAGGCCGCGACGCAAGCGGGCAGCCCAGAACTCGAGGCGAACGTGTTCAGTTATCTCTCGCGCCGTAACGCCACATTGGAGCAACAGGTGGGGCAGAGCTCGGGCGCGATGACCGGAGTGGAGCTGGCCGTTAGCTGGAACATGCTTGGCGCCACGGCGCGCATGTTTGATGGCTCGTTCTCGGCTGACGTAGGCGATGAAGCAGTCGGCGAGGTGAGCCGCGCCGACGTCGACCTCCGAGCGGGACCGAAAATCATTGCCGGGCAGATAGGCTATGGAATCCGTTCGTTCACCGGGGCGTTCGGCACTCGACGCTGGTCGTTCGTCCGGGTTGGGGCACGTTCCGCAGTTTCACTGGGTGAGACCGGACTCCGCGCAAGCCTAGCCGCGGCAACGTACCTAGGCGTCTCCAGCAGCCACGACACAGGTGGTGGCAGCGGCGGCGAAGCGGAAACACGCCTCACGTATCAGTTCCCTAGCTGGCCGCTGTATGCGGCGCTGGGATACCGCATCGAACGCTTCACTGTGGAAGACACTGTCTACAC
>JBDHHP010000222.1:0-6092 GCA_039589275.1 Gemmatimonadota bacterium
GACCGCCCGACCAGTCACGAAGTAGCTGCGCGTTCCGATCCAGCAACTCAGGAAGGATGTTTCGTGCCGAACCGTGCGAATCGCGCACCACTATGTCGGTTGCGCCAGCCGCAACCGCGCCCTCGATCGCGGCATTCGTTTCCTTGGTCATCACCGTCCTGAAATAGCCATAATCCTGCCCGGACCGGCCTGTCTCCTGTGGGTTCACGACACCAGCTATCCCTTCCATGTCAACCGAAATGAAGACCTTGAGACCGTCCCCCGACTGCGTGAACGCCGCGGAAGGGATTAGTAACAACAAGAACAGTACTATGGTCGCTTTTCTCATCTTGATCTCCCATTTCTGGAGGCGGTCCTAGCATCGGACCGGCAACTATGTTTCGACGACAAGCCACGTTACCCACGCTCGATTTGGCAGCGATCGGCGAGGGCGGTTTTCAACCGTTCCAACAGGTCAGCCATTGGGGAGCTTCCACCACTCGCCCTGAGCGGCTTGAGGGCTAAGAGTGTCGACGTAGAGAATTCCGCTGTCGACAGTGCCCCGAACCCGGAGCCAGCCAGGGTGGGGCGATCCAGCCATGTCAACGAGAACTGCAAACGTCTTGGCATCATCCCACTTCACACCATTCAGGAGGAATCCGGTTGCCACCGGCCCGACCTCGGGTCCTTGTGCAACCATCTGCAGGTTCGACCATCTACGCACTACTCCCCAGAGTCGCCCCTCTTGCAGCGCCACGTAGGCAATGAACGCACCGTCAAGCGAGAAGGCGGGTCCGGAGAAGTACGGGTGGTAGTCTGGTAGCCAGGACACCAGTGGGATCGTGTCCAAATGTCGTTGGTGCGGGTGGTACTGAAACGCGGCAAACACTTCTTCCCCGGAGTAAGCGAGGCCGAGGATCACTGAGTCCATCTTCACGACGGGCAAGTCGCGGGTGAGCACCTGTGGAATCGTGTCCACCTCGTCGTCCATCTGCACCGCCACTCGCTGGCGAAACCCTGTATCCCCCGTCTCGACCCCGTACCACACCGAGTCGACCAGCTTGACGGACATGACTGGCTTTCTCGGCTCCTGGTGCGGAAGCATCTCGCTTTCCCCGGCCAATGCTACGGTGTCACTGGCCGGAGCGGATCGTGCCTGTGCCTGTTCCTCTCTGGCAGCTTCCCTGTCACCACAACTCAATCCGCCGAGACAGAGAGCCGACACGAATGCGGGGTAAAACCACCGCCTGCACTCAGTCTCAATGGTGTAGCGGTCGGACAGCGCAGCCTTCAGACGTTCCAACAGGTCGGCGATGGGGACGGCTCCCGATTGGCGACTGCCCTAACCTACGATTTGCAGCCGGCGTCGGCCAGATTGGCGTCTAGCACAACGCCCGGCGCGGGGCCGGACGCGTCCTGCAGCCACCCGAAGCTCGGCCCGGCACGGCTGATAATTGACACAGAGCACTCGCCTGATAAACGGGGCGTGTGAGCTAAGTCACTGAAGCTGAACGGATTGAACTCAATCGTTCGGGCCGGGATTTGGCAACACAGCTGTTGAGTACCCAAGGCACAGGGGTCTGCGAGATTCAGGAGACACACCATGACTGAACACGATGCTGCACTCGCAATCGGTGGGCGCAACCGCCCGCTGGGGTCAACCCGCCGGACAGACGCGGTACTGAGAATCCCAGCTCTCACAGCAGGGGCTATTGCGGCCGCGATCCTGGCACTGCCGGCCTGCACGCCGAGTGACCACGCGATTCCAACCGGCTCGGTATCGACCGAATACGCGATCACGTCGGTGGAGGTCACGCCGGCAGTCGATACGGTTCACGTCGGGGGCACGATCGAATTCACCGCGATAACCCGCAACTTCTCGGGAGTTCCCATCATCGGCAGGACTATTTCATGGTCTAGTACGGACGAGTCAGTCCTCACGGTGGACAGCGAGGGGACCGCAACCGGCGTGGGTCCGGGCAGTGCCAGTGTGGTCGCATCGGTCGACGCCGCCTCCGGGTCGGCGCAGGTAACGGCGGCGGTTTTGCCGGTGCCCACCATCCAGGAGGTGTATCCGACAACGGGTAGGGTCATGGTCAGATGGTCTTCGAGCACGAACCCTTCGTTCTACTCTTACGAGTTGTACCGTGACACTCAACCCAACGTCACTCGACAAAGCACTCCGATAGACGTTTTGGCCGACCCAGCCGACACTACGTGCTTCGACTCCACTACACTCGCCGACCAAGAGTACTACTACAGAGTGTTCGAAGTGTCGGATGACGGAGCCTCAGCTGGCAGCGATCACGTTGCCGCCAATCTGATCCCGCATGCAGACCTGGGCGACTTCGGATTCGATGTGGCCGTGGATGACGCCCGCGCGCTGATCTACGTGTCTCTACCGAACCGCAATGAGATCGCGTTGGTCTCCCAGGCAACGTCTCAAGTGGTCGACAGGGTGATCGTCGGTTCACGGCCACACGGCATCGACATCAGCGACGACGGATCTACCCTGTGGATAGCTCTCAACGGCGCCGGTTCCGTGGCCGCCCTGGACCTAAACTCCTTGGCCGTTACAGAAGTTATTGTGGGAGACTCCCTGGGGTATTCCAGGGCGTACGATGTGGTGGAAGGTGAGCCGCATCGCGTATTCGTGTCGGCGAATCCGGGATCAGGAGGATTCGCGTGGATCGTGATGATCTCAGTTGATCAAGGGAACGCGTACCGTAGGGTGGCGAGCGACGACATTATCCGCGCGGATCCAGTGTTTGCGAAGAGCCCAGACCGCACGGCGCTCTACATAGGTGAGGGCTTCTCTCCCAACTCGCTGTACCGATTGGACCTCGCTGATCCGGCGGCTCCCATCACGCTCGAGGACGACCACGGATCGGTGAGTGGCACGTCACACATGAGCGTCAGTCCCGATGGTGCTCGTATCTATCTGGAGAGCGGTCAAGTACTCTATACGTCCACGTTCATCCAGGCTGGCCAAATCGGATCTGGGATCTCCGAAGCCGGACTCGACGGCAACCGAGTCTTCGTGGGCACCTGTGCCAGGCAAGTGCAGCCAGGCTTCTGCAGCCTGGAGGCATACGATGCCACCGCATTTACCCTGGTGAATACGATTCGCATAGAACCGGTCAGCCCGTCCCGACTCAGACCGACCGCGGGCGGCGTGCTCTGGGTACTTGCAGGCGACGAGCTGTACCCGCTTCTCGTCCCGTAGACCTTGGCTGAGAGCAGCGGTCCGCGGTCCAGGCCCAACCGGACACCACATGTAGCAGCCTCGAGCGTCAATAGGCGCTCGGGGCTTTGTCTTGCCATCTGGTGTACTCGGCTGCAAGCTACCGTGTCGCCTTCAAGCCACGTCTGGAAGCTAAAGAAACGCCGGTGGCCTTCGTGGCCCCGCCGCCGTAGTAGACGCCGTAGCTGGACGCCGTATCAGACGCCGTTGTAAGACGCCGCAGTAGACGCCACAGTAGGACGCCCACCCCGACGACGAGACTGCCAGGCCATCGGACGGAATGCACTCAGAGCCACAAGAAAGCGTTTGCGACATCGCGTGAGAAGGGAAGTCGGCCATGGCAGCGTTCGATGAAGAGTGGGTGAAACGATACCAGCGCCGATGGTGGCAGAAGGTCATTGACCTACCGCTCGATTTGCTCGCGACGGTGCTGGAGTGGAGCCACAAAGGCAGTGCGCTGCACCAAGCCATTGGCAACCATCTAGACGAACCACCAACGCGAGTGGGGCCATCAGAGAAGCCAGGAGAAGACCGCACCAATAGCGAGTAGCCGCGCTCGGGGCTCTGTCTTACGGACCCCTGTATCTGGTCACATAATCGACTGTCGCCCTCACTGAACTGACAGCAAATACCGGTGGCCTTCGTGGCCCCGCCGCCAGACTGACGCCGTTTCAGACGCCCGCACGACGACGAGACCAATACCACCGACGAGCGGGTTATTGACCAGGTCGTCCAGAGCCAGCGACCCGAGAACTAGCCCCACTCCAAACGCCGTGTGGGAGGTATCCAACTCGCTTGAGCCTCGCGCCAGGCGGTGCGCTATGTCCCAAAGACAGCCACGATCTCGGAGGTGCCCTTGAGTAAGGTAGACCGAAGCGTGACCAGGTCTGAGGCGCGAATCAGGTTCAAGGACTTCGTGCTTCAAGAGCTACCCAACACCCAGTGTTTGGCGCGTGTCGTGCTGGCTCGGCGCTCTGGAGATGAGTTTGTCGGCACCGCAGAAGGCGAGAACTCACCCCAGGGGCAGCTGAGATCGGCTGCTCAAGCCACGGCGCATGCGCTTGAGGCAGCTACGCACGGGCAAGTCGGGTTGACGGTACTATCTGTCAAGGCGCTCGACCTCGAGACATTAGAGACGATTCTCGTAGTCGTATCGCTGTCCGGCAACGTTGATCATCGGTCGGAGCGCCTTTGTGACAGGGACGAATGCTGCTGGCCGGATTGCAGGGGTACGTCAGCAGCACCTGATCCCCGTCTAGCACCTGATAGCTCCCTCTCAGCCTCTCAACGCGGATCGCGTCTCCTGAATGCGAGGCGACACGACGAGTGGTCTCAATCGTCACGCTGTCAGCGTCGTTGAAGGTCAACGTATCGGCCAGTCTGTCGACAACTATCGTGGAGTCCGCATACCACTCCCGATAATGCACGGACTCCCCATTCAGCGAGATGAGTACGTATGTGAAACCGATGAGCTCGTCGTTGGAGCCAGTAGCGGAGTCGCAGGTGAAGGAGCTGAAGCAGACCACGGCCAACCAGCAGCTGAGCTTCATGTGTAGTGCCGAACCACCGTTATGCCACGTCGTCGGCCTGTTGCGGCTTCCTCCAAGGATCAGGTGCAATCGCTGTATGCCCACGTCTCACCCACCTGTGTGGGTTGTCTCTGTTCCGCCAGCTATTCCCCAGACCTCTGCAGCGCTCGCGATACCTACGTCGAACATACCCGGGTTGACGGCCTGCGGTCACAGCCATTCATCCTTGCCTCTTCTCGATCAGTGCAGCCGGTCTCCGGGGATGACAGCCGCTAGCCGACATAGCTCGCAGGTCACCTGTGATTCTTGGCCCGCCAAGCAATCTCCAAACCCGAATCACTCACCTTGTACTCACGTCCCGTGTTCTGTTTGTCGCGCTACCCCAACGTCCGCCGCGTGACCTAGAACCGACCAGCGAGGTATCACGGGAGGAGGGGACAGTTCGGCTTGGCTTGTAGTCGGAGGGCAGCAACCATGAGAACAGTTGGCAGGTTGCAGAAGGCGGCAGCGCTTGGTGGGTTGGTCCTGGTTCTTTCCTGCGGAGATCCGTTGGGGGTCAGCGTAGTCACACTGGATGTGGACGGCAGCGTAATCGTCTCCCCAGACGAACCGGAAGAATTCCACGTAATGGCAGTGAACCATGGCGATGAACGTGTCGTCTGGGGTACAGGTAGCTCGTCCTGTCAGCTCGGGCTAGTTGTATTGGATGCCGACGGCGAGCGTCACAGCATCGACTTCCGCATGTGCACGGCGGACCTAGTCGAACACGGTCTCGATGCCGGCGAGTCGCGCACGGAGACGCTTCTGTGGGGTGGGACGATCATGGTGGATCAGGAGATGCAGATCCTCCCCGCCGGTCAGTACCGCGTGTTCGGAGTAGCGGGCGATCGTGAGCAGAGCGCACCACTGCTAGTCACTGTGGCACAGGCTATCGGTGCAACGTTGGATCGTCTCTGGATGCACTGGTTGTTCTGAGGGACCTACCTGCCGGACTGGAGGAACCTCTCCAGCGCTAGCGCAGTAGAAGCATGGTGACCCCAAGAGGAGCGCCATCGTGGACGACCACAACACGCCGGTGACCTTCTCGCACAGCGGGATCTGGAGAATACGAGACATGCTCGGCGATTCCCTGGGTCCCGTGGCTTGTCCGCAGTGCGGTGAGCAGCTAGAACCGATGCTCTGCAATCACACGATTGCCTCTCCCACTTGGTATGTCGAGTGTCGACCGGCGTTGGTGCACGGCTCCGTTCTTCGGCGCATCATTGTGGTGATGCTCCCATCCGGAGTTGCCACCGATGAAGTATCCGAAACGGAGCCAGTACCAGTACGCGAAGTCCCCC
>JBDHHP010000223.1:0-6043 GCA_039589275.1 Gemmatimonadota bacterium
CTCTACGCCTACATGAGGCATTTCCGCCGACCCCGACAGATCGTATTCGATTGGTTACGGGAGGAACTCAGTTTCGGTCGGCGTGCACCATCAGTCTCGTTTGAGGACCTGGAATCGATATCCGTTACCGAAGGATGGGCAGACGGAGATGATGCCCCGTTGTACGACGTTGTGGTTCGTGCCGAGGGCCAATCTGTGATTGTCGGTGAGTTCGAGACGCGAGAGGCGGCGGACGAGTGGGCGGCGCAATTGCGGGAGCACGTCGGGATGCCTTTGAGCAGCTACGAACGCTGATTGCGATGGAGTCCGGGCAACCGCGCTACTCGTAACGCAACGCCTCCAAGGGATCCACTCCGGCCGCGCGCCGCGCCGGTATGTAGCTGGCCACCACCGAGACACATAGGAGAACTGCCGCAACGCCGGCGAACGTGAGCGGGTCTGTGGTGCTCACGCCAAAGACCAGGCCCTCCATTAGCCGAGTGAGCCCGAACGCGCCCAGCAAACCGATCGCGACCCCCGCTGCCGAGACCATGACGCCCTGGCGCACTACCATCCCGCTTACTTCGCTACGTTTGGCGCCGAGCGCCATTCTCACACCGATTTCCTGCGTCCGCTGGCTCACAACGTACGAGATGACGCCGTAGATCCCAACAGTCCCGAGCAACAGTGCCACAGCTGCGGCGATTCCCAACAGTAGCATAGTGAATGATGTGCGCGCCGTGGAGCCGGAGATAATGTCCGCGGTGGTGCGGAGGTTGGCCACTGGCAGTCGAGGATCCAGTCTCCAGATCGCCTGCCGCACCGGGCCGGCGAGCAGCATCGGCGGACCTTTGGTCCGGATAGCAATGCTCATCGTCGCGCTGGCCCATTCGACTTCGCCCTCGTCCATCACGACAACGGGGAAGTAGGCCATATCCACTGCGTCCTGCGCCAGCCCATCGTCGCGCACGTTTCCCACCACCCCGACGATAGTGTACCAAAGTGGCTCTTCCCCGTCTCCCATGCCCATCGCAACCCGCTTGCCAAGCGCACTCTGATCAGGCCAGAAGTGTTGTTCCAGGGCCGCATTGACGACGACCGAGAGAGCCGGTTCCTCGTGGCCGTACCTCTCAAACGTCCGGCCGGCACGCAGCGGGATACCCAGCGCCGCGAAGTAGCCGGGGGTTGCGAAGTTGGTGCGCACGACCGGGGGAATCTCGCCTGGCTCGATTGGGAAGTCCTCCAACAGCAGTCCGCTGTTGTTGCCTCCGTCCGTCATCGGGAGGTTGGTGATGGCCCCCGCCGCCGATACACCCGGGAGTCCCTTCAGGTCATCGAGTAGCCGTTTGTAGAACCCAGCTATTTCCCTAGCCTCCTGGTACGCTGAACCGGGAAGCGATACACGCGCGGTGAGCACCCCGTCGCTGTCGAACCCGGGATTCACGTCCTTGAGTTGCCAGTAAGAGCGAGCCATCAAGCCCGATGCGATCAGGAGAACCAGCGCGAGAGCGACTTGGGATATGACGAGTGCATGCCGGGTTCTGTGGCTGTGTCGACCGGCCGAGCTGCCGCGCCCGCCTTCCTTGAGCGTGGCAGCCACATTGGGACTCCTGTACCGCAGTATTGGGATCACACCGAACAACAGCCCCGCAATTAGCGAGATCAAGCCGGTGAATGCCAACACGGATCCGTGCAAACCAATCTCGTCAAGCCGAGGGATATTGGGACCGAGGGCCGTGAGGCCCGCGATACCCCAATACGCCAAGCCCAGGCCCACGACGCCACCCAGCAGGCCTAGCACGATGCTCTCTGTTAGGAAGTACTTGATTAGGTCGCCGCGACCCGCTCCCAGGGCCGTCCGCAGTGCGATCTCCCTCTGGCGGCCCTCGGCCCGCACTAGAAAGAGGTTAGCCACGTTGGCGCAGGCGATGAGCAGAACGAAGCCCACCGTACCGAGCAGGATCCACAGTGTCTGCCGCACGTCGCCGACTACGTCCTCGAGCAGCGGGTTGGCGAAGGCCGCCATCTGCGCGCTCTCCATCGTCTCGGCCGTGAGGTCACTCGGATAGGCCTCGGGTAACCGCGCGAGCATCCGGTTCAGATCCGCTTCGGCTGCTTGCAGGGTCACGCCGGGTCTCAATCTGGCCACCGCGTCTGGGCCGAAGCTAACCCTACCCAGCGTCGCAGGGTCGATGCGATGGGGAATCCACAGCCGGGTGTCTTGTCCCGGATAGGTGAACCCCGGCGGCATGATCCCGACCACTTCCCATCCCGTACCGTCGAGCTGCAGGGAGCGTCCTAGGATGTTCGGGTCCGACCCGAATTGGCTCCTCCACAGCTCGTCGCTCAACATGACGACCTGTGGGTTACCCGTTTGATCGTCCTCCTCTGCGAAAGCACGGCCCCGCGCCGGAGCTACACCGAGAACCCGGAAGAACGAAGACGTCGCCGAGGCCGCCTGCACGCGGATCGGATCCCTGTCCCCTGTCAGGTTCACCGTACGATCGTCGTACAGTCCGATGTCCACGAATGAACTGTTCAACTCGCGGTACAGCGTGTACGAGGTTTCGGACTGCCTGAATTCGTCGATGCCAATCCCGGGCGCCGTATGCCACAAGCCCACGAGTTCGTCAGGGTTGTCGAAGGGCAACGGACGGAGCAGTACGCCGTTCACGACACTGAAGATCGCGGTGTTCGCTCCGATGCCGACGGCGAGCGTCAACACTGTAATGAACGTGAAGCCCGGGCTGCGCATCAGCTTGCGGGCGACGTAGCGCAGTTGACTGCCAGGGGGCGTCATGGGTACTCCTGCTTCCCCGATCCGATTTCGTCTACATCAGTGCTGGGGACTTGCACCCATTACGAGTCGTGTGTGGGGAGCGTTTCAGGAGGAGGTGTGGTGAGCCGAGCCTAGCCAGCTGCTCCAACCTTCTGAGCTTCTTCACCATCCAATATAGGTAGACCACACATATCGGATCGAACCATGACAAAGACAACCGGCCACGGAGGTGGACGCGTGACCGACCTCCGGTTGGACGCCCGCTATGGCATCCGGGCACTGCGTCGGACACCGGGGTTCACGCTAGTGGCCCTGATCACGTTGGCGCTGGGCATCGGTGCCACGACCGCCATGTTCTCCGTTCTGGATACGGCTCTGAGGCGCTCGCTTCCGTTCCCCGACCCGGACCGCATGGTGCTCGGCAGGGCCACCTTCAGCGGGAATGTGAACCCGTGGGTGTCTTTTCCCGATTACATGGACTACCGGGACCAGAGCGAAGCCCTGGAGTCACTGGCCACCATAGGCGGTCGTGCTGGTTTGGTGACGATCACCGGAACAGGTGAACCGGAGCAAGCGCGCATCACCTACGCCACCAGCAACATCTTCACGACACTCGGCGTGCCCCCCCAACTGGGTAGGCCCTCAATACTCGACGAACTCCCCGAGGCGGGTGGCGGCGAGGTCGTCATCAGCCACGGCTTCTGGCAACGTTGGTTCGGCGGCTCTCCCGACGTGTTGGGTCGCAGTCTTTCCGTGGCCGGGAATCCCATGACGGTTGTGGGGGTCATGCCTGCGGGCTTCCGCTTTCTGTTTGACTCGGACCTCTGGGTGCCGCCCTGGCCGGGGAACAGCAATCCCATCACCCGGCGATACCACAACTGGCTCTTAGTGGGACGAATGGTGCCCGACGTCTCCCTGGAGGCGGCTCGGTCGGAAATCGATGTCATCTCGGCTCAGCTGGAGGCAGCTTACCCCGAGTCAAACCGCAATAAGGCACTGCAGCTCGACCATCTTCACACGGCGATGGTGGAGGGGTACAGGCAGTCACTCCTGGTTCTGTCGGGAGCCATCGTTCTGGTCCTCCTCATAGCCTGCGGCAACGTGGCCAACCTGTTCTTGGCTCGAGGATCCACCCGCAGCGCGGAGCTGGCCGTCCGGGCGGCGCTGGGTGCCACCCGGTCCCGCCTCACCCGCCAGCTCCTCGTGGAGTGCACGATCCTGGCCCTGGCGGCGGGAGGCATGGGCATCGTGATGGCTGTCTGGTTCCAGGATCTAATCCTGGGCTTCGTCTCCATGGATCTGTTGGGGATTGAAGACGTGGGGCTCTCGTCTACCATGCTGGGCATCGCGCTCGCACTGTCCTTGATCACGGTTCTTCTGTTCGGCGTCTTCCCGTCGTTCGCCGCGGCGCGTACCAGCCCCGCCGAGCATCTCAAACAGGGCAGTCGTGGGTCGGCATCAGCGGGCGGAAATCGCTATCGCAGCGGGCTGGTGGTTCTCCAGGTTGCGCTTTCCCTTGTGCTCCTGTTGGGGGCCGGGCTGCTGATCCGGAGCTTCGCCATGTTGCGCCGCATCGATCCCGGCTTCCGTGTGGAGAACCTGCTGACCGCCACGGTCTCGCTACCGTCCGACGATTACGAGGAGCGGGATCTCCGCATTCTGTTCTTCGAGAGCCTACGGGAAGGCATTGAGGCACTGCCCGGAGTTGAGACGGTGGGCATGGTCACTCGGCTGCCAATTCTGCAACAGGCAGGCAACGTCGCCATCTGGGCACCGGAACGACCTCCCGAGACGAACAACGATGCGCCGTGGGCGGACCGCCGCGTTATCCTGCCCGGGTATTTTGCCACCATGGAGATTCCGCTCGTGGAGGGGCGAGTCATAGAAGCGAGCGACGTGGGGGGATCAACTCCCGTAATCGTACTGACCAGGACTACCGTCGAGGCCGTGTTTCCCGAAGGAGGGGCGGTGGGACGTCAGGTGGCGGTGGATGTGGGGAGTGATGAGCCAGGCCTGTTTCAGGTTGTGGGTGTGGTGGAGGACCACAAGCTTTCGTCGCTTGCCGGTGAGACACGACCCGCGATGTTCTTCCCTTACGCGCAACAGCCGGCGCGCACCATGCGCCTGGCGGTGGGAATTGCCACCGACCCCACGAGCCTGATCCGACCGATACAGGAGCGTGTCTGGGAGCTGGACCGCGATATCATCCTGAGCGATGTGCGGACTATGGAGGACGCGCTTTCCAGCTCGGTGGCAGACACGCGGTCCGTCACCACCGTGCTGGGCATGTTCGCCACCGTGGCATTGGCCCTCGCGGCACTGGGTCTGTATGGGGTCCTGGCGTTCTTCGTAACTCAGAGGACTCGTGAGATCGGTATCCGCGTCGCCCTTGGCGCCAGCGGCGGGAATGTGCTGCGCTTGGTAATCACGCGGGGCATGTTGCTGGTGGGAGGCGGCTTGGTTCTCGGAGTCGCAGGTGCGATCGGCGCCAGCCGTCTGATGGAGGGGATGCTGTTCCGAATCAACGCTACAGACCCCGCGACTTTCGCAGGCGTGACCGGGTTCTTCCTCATTGTCGCACTGGGTTCGTGCTTGCTGCCGGCGTGGCGGGCTTTGCGGGTAGATCCGCTGGAGGCGCTGAGGATCGAGTAGGTCTCACCAGGCTCAAGTGCACGAAAGGCAGAGAGCCGGAAGGCAAGTGCCTCCCGGCTCTCTTGGCGTAGCGAAAACACTACTGAGGCTCGGCAGCCTCAGCCTTGCTCAGCCTCTCTTTGCTAGCGACAACGTCGCCCAAGTCGGCCTCACCGTGCTGCTGGTCGTCCATCTGGTAGAACGTCTTGCCGTAGCCCGAGCTGCCACGGTTGTTGATGTCGAACACCACGTACCCGTGGTTCACGAGAGCCTGCTTGAGCGGCGAGTATCCGACCATCGCCTGGCCACCGGGACCGCCGTGGACCATTACCAAGGCAGGCGCGGGATCGGCGCGCGATACCTGATGCGGCTTGTATAGCAGACCCGGCACGCGGGTCCCGTCGTACGAGTCGAACCACACGTGTTCAGGCGTGACCAGGTCCGCTCGCCGGATCTCCGCACTGAGCGCGTCCGTGAGTCTCTCGGGTGTCCCATCCATCGGCCCCGCCCATAAGTCACTGGGTGCGGACCCGTCGGTATTGTAGAACCTGATGTGGCTGTCGTCGCGTGAAATGCCGAAGCTGTTGACGATGCCGTCTGGCAAGCCGCGCAACTGAACCTCGTCTCTGCTGGTGGCATCGTATACACGGACCA
>JBDHHP010000224.1:0-6007 GCA_039589275.1 Gemmatimonadota bacterium
CGACCTGGTGCCAATACGTCGCCGAGCCCGCGGTAGAAGAGATCCCGATCCCATCCGAAGAAGAAGATGCGATACCCTGCCTCCACGTCCGCGGCAAAATCGGCCGGATCCTCATGCGGGCTTCCGACAAGAATCCCGCGCTCCAGGCACTTGGCGAGTATGGAACGCTCTACCGCCTCTGACGACACGTGCGCCAGCCAGACCATGCTAAGGCCCGGTGTGCCGAGGATCTCATCGATGTTCTCCTCGCCTGCGTGAGACTCGATCATCGCTCCGATGAGAAACTCACCCCCTTCGAAGAGAGGCCATGGCTGATTCTGCGCGCGCCACACATCGCGCGAATCTCTGAGTACGTAGCGGATGCTCTCGGCGTTCTTGGCCGCCTCAACCGCGGTCTCCACCGCAGCACCGGATTCCACGAAAGGGACGAATACCCCCATCGCACCCATCTTCAGAGAGTGGCGCACGTCGAAGCTGATCCCGTCCTGACCCCGTCGAGCCAGCTTTACCAACACCGTGGGTGGCTTGAGCGGTGGGAAGAACGGAGGTGAGAAGCGTGCCGGAGCGCTCGCTGCGACGTGCTCGATCACATCGTTTGAGAACGGTTGCTCATGGAGGCCCAACACGAAGTCTCGCATCGCCGTGAAGTCGTACAACTGGTGCTCGAGGTCGATCACCACGAAGTCCAGACCCGACGCGCGAAGCCACCGACCAGACTCGACCGATCGGTTCTCGATGGTGAGTCCGAGCACTGATTGCCCCTGCTCCAACTGACTGATGAGACGATTCTGGCGGACTCGCTCCTGCTGGGCCTCGGCCAACGATGCAAATGTCGCGGTTGCGCAGAGAATCACCCACGCCCACCTGATATTGCTCATGATGAACCTCCTGCCGGGCAGCAGTCTAGATCTAGCCGTCCCGGGGTATGTCCTGTGTTATGTGCTGCGAGCTTCTGCGGCAAAGGTACGGCAACCGGTGGATCACGGTAAGGCGGTGGACGCAGGGACGATCTTACCGGGTGGTCGCGCGAAGACCGCGACAAACTAGCGTGCACTCCTTACCGAGCTACCCATTCCTACCCCATGTGGCTAGTCTACTAGCGGCAGCGGCCTCACCGTGACTCTACCTCACTAATGCTCAAGGTGGTGTAAGCATGAAAACGCTCACCCGTCCGAAGTCACTTCGCCTGGTGGCGGCGGCTCTGGCAATCGCCACATTGGCTATCGTACTGCCAGGCGCCACGCAGGCGCAGATGACCACTCCGTTGGAGCACTTTGGCTTCAACATCGGTGACGACTACAACCTGGCAACCTACACCCAGTTCGAAGGCTACTGGCGCACGCTTGCCCAGCAGTCGCCCCGAATGGTCCTCGAGGAAATCGGCACAACCGCTGAGGGACGGACCCAGCTGATGGCGATCATCACGTCCCCGGAGAACCACCGCAACCTGTCCCGATACCGGCAGATCGCTCGCCAGCTCGCTCTAGCCGAGGGTGTGAGTGAAGATCAGGCCCGTATGCTCGCCACTGAGGGCAAGGCGGTCGTTTGGATCGACGGCGGGTTGCACGCAACGGAGGTTGTGGGCGCGCACCAGATTATCGAGACAGCCTACCAACTCGTGAGCCTGGACGACCCGGAGACGATGCGGTTCCTCGATGACATCATCATCCTCGTTACGCACGCCAACCCGGACGGTATGGAACTGGTGTCGAGCTGGTACATGAGGGAGCCCAATCCAGAGGACCGGTCTACCTCGGGCCTGCCGCGGTTGTATCACAAATACGTGGGGCACGACAACAACCGCGATGCTTTCATGATGAACATGCCCGAGACGGAGAGCATGAACCGGGTGCTGTATCGCGAGTGGTTCCCCCAGATCATGTACAACCACCACCAGAGCGGACCAGCCGGAACGGTCCTATTCGCGCCGCCGTTCCGCGATCCGTTCAACTACGGGTTGGACCCACTCGTGATTCTGGGCATCGAGGCTGTGGGCACTGCCATGCATGCTCGATTCGTCGCCGAGGGCAAGCCCGGATCGACGATGCGCTCGGGTGCGAGTTACTCAACCTGGTGGAACGGTGGCCAGCGGACTACACCCTACTGGCACAACATGATTGGTTTGCTAACCGAGATCATCGGGAATCCAACCCCCATGCAGATCCCGCTGATTCCCGACCGGCAACTGGCCAAGAACGACATGCCGTACCCGATCAGACCACAGGAATGGCATTTCCGCCAGTCGATCGACTATTCGGTTACAGCCAACCGGGCTGTACTGGACTACGCTTCCAGAAACAAGGACAACTTGCTGTTCAACATCTGGCGCATGGGTATGAACTCGATCGAGCGCGGCAGCAAGGACAGCTGGACAGTACACCCCACGAGGATCGAAGCGTTGGAGGCCGCCGCCGCCGGCCGCGAGGTAGACGCCGGAAGAGGTCGCAGGGGTGCGCCGCCTCATTTGTACGACGAAGTACTGCACGATCCAGCACATCGCGATCCGCGTGGCTTCATTCTGCCGGCCGATCAAGCCGATTTCCCCACTGCCACCAAGTTCGTCAACACCCTAATCAAGGGTGGTGTGGCCGTTCATCGGGCGACTACAGATTTCCAGGTGGGCGGCAAGACCTACCTAGCAGGATCCTACGTGGTAATGGCGGCGCAGGCGTTCAGACCTCACGTGCTAGACTTGTTCGAGCCACAAGACCACCCGAACGACTTCGCGTATCCCGGGGGACCCCCGATAGCCCCATACGACGCCACCGGATGGACGTTGGCATTTCAGATGGGCGTCGAGTTCGACCGCATCCTCGATGGATTCGACGGTCCGTTCGAGAAGATCGAGGGCTTTGCTGAGACACCGGCTGGGACCGTCGCGAATGCTCAAGGTGCACGCGGATTCCTCGTGAGCCACGAGGTGAATCACGCCTTCGTGGCGATGAATAGGTTGGTGAAGGACGGAGAGAGAGTCTATTGGCTCACGGAGCCAGTGACGGTGAATGGTACTTCGTATCCGGCCGGCACCATGTACGTCCGAGCCGGACGCCGCACAGCAAGCAGGCTCGCACCTCTAGCATCCGAACTCGGAATCAGCTTTGAGGGCGTGTCCTCGATGCCGCGAACCGAGGCGCTCGAGATGGGCGAGGTTCGAGTGGGACTGTGGGATCGGTATGGTGGATCGATGCCATCGGGCTGGACGAGATGGCTGTTCGAGCAGTTCGAGTTCCCGTTCGAGGTAGTCTACCCCCCGATGCTAGACGAAGGCGACCTGAAGGACAGGTTCGACGTACTGGTGTTCCCGACGGGGGCGATTCCGGCTCGTGCAGGTGAAGGCGGTCAGATGAGTCGTTACAGTCAGTCGCCCGTCGACCCCGCGTCAATCCCACAAGAGTACCGCAACAGGCTGGGCAGCCTGACGGCCGAAGTTACGGTGCCGCAGCTCAAGGAGTTCTTGGAGGATGGGGGCACCATCATTACGATCGGAACGTCCGCTAACCTGGCAACACACCTGGATCTTCCGATCGGCAATCATCTGGTGGATGAGAATGACCGACCGCTGCGGACGGAGGACTACTTCATACCCGGCTCGATCCTGCGGGCCCACCTGGATACTTCCAACCCGATCACATTCGGTATGGCTGATCGGGTGGATATGATGTTCAACCGCAGCCCGGTGTTCAAGCTCGAGGCCGGAGCAGCCGGACAGGGTGTGCGTCGGATCGGCTGGTACGGTAAGGCGCCGTTGAGGAGTGGCTGGGCCTGGGGCCAAGAGCACGTGGTAGACGGCCTAGCCGCCATCGAGGCCGATGTGGGCGACGGCAAACTCTACATCTTCGGACCAGAGGTACTGTTCCGCGCTCAACCTTATGGCACATTCAAGCTGGTCTTCAACGGCATCTATCTGGCAGGATCGAAGAAGACAAACGTGAACTAGGTTGGATGAAAGAGAAAAGATGAGGAAGGCACTGTAGGCCTTCCTCATCTCTTTCATCCCTCCTCACCTGCCTCCGCAGTCATCACATCTCCAATAACCCCATTACCTCACGTGGCGGTAGATCATTGACGTAGCTTGGATATCCGGCCTTTGCCTGGGACACCAGGTTGAGGTCTATCTCCACCTCCACAACCGGTGAGTTCTTTGATGTCTCTGCCCGGACTCTGCCCGACGGTCCGAAGATCCATCCTTTGCCGCCGAACTCCTGACCCGAGTCGTTCATGCCGAAGCGATTAGAGCTGGCTACGTAGCAACCCGATATGACAGCGCACGCGGCCATGACGGTCTTCCAACGATTCAAAGACGGTTCCGGAGTGGCCCTCGGCACTGCAATGACATGGGCTCCGCGCCGACCATAGTAGCGCGCCCATTCGGGGAACATCACATCCGTGCAGATTAGAAAACCAACTTTGATGCCCCCAAAGTTTGCCAACTGAAACCTGAGGTCCCCGCGCTCGAACCAGCGTGCCTCGTAGTAGCCCGCCTCGTCGGGGAAAAACTGCTTGGTGTGGATTGCCTTGATACCAGAATCGGCGGTCCAAACGAACCCTGCATTGACGCTTCTTTCACGCTCAAACGTCGGCCTCGACCCCAGCACGATACGGGCTCCGAGCTCTGACAGATGGGCGAGCCCTCCATCGTGCAGTGCGTGGGAGGCAACCAGCTTGTCCGGGACCGGCTCGGGATCGGCCGAGAGCCAGCCACCGAACGGCATCTCGTTCAAGAGCAGCGCGTCCGGACTGAGGTCCGTGCTGTATCCAGCCAGTCGCTGCCAACCTTGATCCCCGTACACCATCTCGGCTGGGGCCTCGCACACCGCAAGTCTCATTCGCTGACCTCGGAAGTCAGATGTCCAGCGCTCGCCGTACCTCGTCTAGGTCAGGGCCCGCACGGATCGGCTTGGCCGATTGTTCGGTTGCCGTGGCCGGATCCTTGAGTCCGTGTCCGGTAAGGGTGCATACGGCAACTGCTGATTGCTCGACTCTCCCCTGCTCCACCATCTTCTTGAGGCCTGCCACTGACGCTGCTGATGCCGGCTCCGCGAAAACGCCCTCCCGTGTGGTCAGTAGCAGGTAAGCATCTACAATCTCTTCGTCAGTTACCGCCTCAATTACTCCGCCCGATTCATCCCTCGCCGCCTCGGCGCCACGCCATGAAGCTGGATCGCCAATGCGAATGGCAGAAGCTACCGTTGTTGGGTGCTCTATCGGCCGACCCTCCACGATGGGCGCCGATCCCGCAGCCTGAAATCCCATCATGTGCGGCGCGTCGGGTATCTTCCCTGCCGACCGGTATTCGCAGTACCCCATCCAGTACGCAGTGATGTTACCGGCGTTCCCAACCGGAAGGAAGTGGTAATCGGGACCCACTCCAAGCAGATCGCAGATCTCGAAGGCAGCCGTCTTCTGACCCTGCAGCCTGAACGGGTTGATGGAGTTGACCACCACTACCTGGCGGTCCGCAGCTATCTGTCTCACCAAGCGCAGCGCTTCGTCGAAACCTCCGTCTATCGCCACAACCGTGGCACCATGCACTACAGCCTGACTCAGTTTACCTAATGCGATCCGCCCTTGGGGCACTATCACGAACGCTCGCATACCGGCCCGTGCGGCATAGGCGGCTGCCGAGGCGGATGTGTTGCCGGTCGAGGCGCAAATCACCGCTTCCGCACCTTCATGCTTCGCAGCCGATATGGCCACGGTCATTCCGCGGTCCTTGAAAGACGCCGTTGGGTTCAACCCCTCGTACTTGAGAAACAGTTGACCAGAGAAGCCCAAGCGCTTGGCAAGGCGTGGCGCACCGATCAGGGGAGTGTTGCCCTCGAGCAGGGTGACCGCGTCAACAGCGGTATCCAACGGGAGTCGGTCACGGTATTGCTCGATCACACCACGCCACGCCATTTGAGACTCCGGTTGATTTGACACGCTGGAAACTAACTGACGCCGGAGTCCAGCTGCAAACCAAAAGGGCTCGGTCACCCACAAAGTGAGGACCAGTTAGATTGGGTCA
>JBDHHP010000225.1:0-6921 GCA_039589275.1 Gemmatimonadota bacterium
CGACCCGCACGGTGCTCGCGGCTTTCTCTTAGTGGAGGATTCTCTAACCCTTGCAGGAGGTCCCATGAGACGACCGGTCCTCATCTTCACGTTGATCTCGATTCTCTTCGTGGGAGTGCCGCTGAGTGCTCAGGATATCGAGCTTCCCGAGTACACGATGGAGCAACGCTGGCAGCGCTTGGCGACCCTCACGGTCGGCTGGCACGCCGCCGTGGTTGCGTTAGGCGAATCTCAAGGCATGACCCCAGAGGAAGTCGGCACCTGGATTGGCAAGTTCTTCGCCAAGTCATGGCTGGGCGGAGCGGAAGCAAGCCAGTTCCTTACCGGAACTTACCGCAACTTCATGTCATTCCCAGACGCCGAGGTGGAAGTGATGGCTACCACGCCCACGTCGGTCACCGCCCGGTTCAATCGCCCCATCGACGATATGGTTGGACCCGTGGGACGAATCGGAGTACCGCGGGAGAACATCGTTGCCATGCTTGAACGAGTTGACGCGGTTGTTGCTGATTGGGTCGGCGTCGACATGGAGCGGCGGAGCGAAGGCGACTACGACATAGTCACCATGGAGACCCGCTACGGGCCCATCCGGGCCTCGAACGACATACGGTGGAACCGCAGCTCCTATCTGTCATGGCTCACCTGGTTGCAGTTGATGTCACTGCGGATGGAGTCGGGCATGACGGCCCGGGAGATCGGAGCGGCCAACGCAGAGCTGTACAAGACGACTTGGAGCGCGCCGACTCCCTGGCGGTTCTTCCGGGGAATGCTATGGAACCAGATGACCGATCCCGGTACGGACTGTGAGGTACTGAGCGCCTCATCCGATGAGGTGCGTGCCCGCTGCCGTGAGCATTACCGGGATCTGGTCGAGCAGAACGAGTCCAGGTTCGGTGTGACACCGGAGGACGTGTTCGAGTCTGGGCGTGCTTTCGCGGAGGGTGTCGCAGAGCACCTTGGCTTAAGATGGACTGAAGTGCTCGAAGACGGTTACCGCGTAATTGCCGTGACGCGGAGATAGGGTCGGCACGGTGCGCCCCGGGCTCCCGCCCGGGGTTAGCACGGCAACTCACCCTCGATCAATGTGATACGGGTCGCGCTTTCGCGGTTATCGCGCGCTCAAGCAGGTGTGCGACCTTATCCCTGTGAGGCAAACAGGTGACTGGCATATTTATGTCAACTCATATATGCTTCTATGTATGAGGACTACGGTGGAGATTGCGGATCGGTTATTCCGGGAGGCGAAGCGACGGGCGGCCGAGCAGGGCACGAGCCTGCGTCACGTGATCGAGGATGCGTTACGGTTGTATCTGGGGCGGGGCGAAGTGCAGGGTGATTACCGTCTCACCTGGCGCACCGAACGGGGCAGGTTGCTGCCGGGTGTGCGGCTCGACGACAGGGACGCGCTGCACGACCTGATGGAAGACCGCACGTGATCGCGCTGGACACCAACATCTTGGTGTACGCGCGCCGAGCAGAATTGCCGCGCCACAAGAAGGCGCGTGCGCTGCTCGCAAAGCTGGCGCAGGGATCCACCCCGTGGGCGCTACCTTGGCCGTGTGTGTACGAGTTCCTCCGAGTGGTCACCCACGCGCGCGTGTTCGACCCACCAACCGAACTCGACGCGGCGTTGGAGGACCTGGAGTCTCTCCTCGCTTCCCCGTCGTTGGTGTTACTCGCCCCTGGTCCCGCACACGTCTCGCACATGGTGCGCGCCCTGGACGAAGGACGAGCCACCGGGAACCTGGTTCACGACGCACACATTGCAGCGCTGCTCGTGGAGCACGGCGTGCGCGAGCTGTGGACGCTGGACCGCGACTTCACCCGGTTCAGTGGCATTCGCGTGGTGAATCCGCTGCATTAGCTCGGCATCGTTCCACCCCGGGCTCCCGCCCGGGGTTAGCAGGGCAAGAACGTCGAACGTCGAACGTCGAACGTCGAATGTCGAACGCCGAACGCCGAACGCCGAACGTCGAACGTCGAACGTCGAACGCCTACTATTGGATTCTCACGAGTGTAATGAGCGATTCGGTTTCCGGAGCCCATGGTCGCACGAATGTAAGGTGTAACATGCCCTCCATGGCATGGTACGACATGGTTAGCGGTCCCCCCGACGCCATCAGGTTCGCGCTCTTGGCAACTATGGGTCGAGTCGTAATCGTTGATTCCGCTGCCTCGTAGGTGCCTGAGTTCGCAATGAACGTGTCCCAAGACGCCACCTTCTCGGCGTCCGTCGGTTCGATGGCCCCGATTATCGGGGTGTCCCCCGCGACGAGCGGTCGGGGCTCGGCAGTCGGCACGTACATGGTGCTGTAGTGGCCCGCGATGAACAGGTAGAGGCTTGGCTGGGGATTCGTGATCACGTAGCTGGTGTCGGGTGACGTGAAAGAAATCTCACTGATCTGCCATGCACCCTCGAATGGGTCTTGAGGTGCGGCAGGTGTGCTGGGCTGGCAAGCAGCCAGCAATGCAGCGGGCAACACGGCAAGTGCGAAGGGGCAGCGCATTCGGTCTCCTTGGAGGGAGTGAGGGCGTGAGTCGACAGACGGCCGAAACTACGGCAGGTGAATGCGGATGGTAAGACGCAGGCCGAGCCAAGCGGCCCGGCCATCCAGCTCACCGGATCAGTGGAGTATCCTGAAGTCCCTACGAGCTGCTCTCGATCGTGCCCTCGCGGTCCATCGATTTCGTCTGCTTGCTGCCTGTGCCCGAGTCGCCTCCCCCAATGTTCGGGTATGGAATCGGGATTGGGCTTGGAGCGGCTGGAGTAGCGCAGACATCCGGAAAACTCGACAACGACGCGCCGCCGCTCTTGTGTACCACGGAGAGCGCGTTGGCGAAAACCGCAGTCGCCCCACCTGCCACCGAGTCCAGTTCCTCGTCACTCACTTCATCGCTGAACTCGAATTCGTACTTCGCGGCGAGGTCAACTAGTTCCTGAGCGAGTTCAGGTTTCTCGGCGGCCAGCTTCAAGAAATCGAGGATGTTGCCCTTCATGGGGACCTCCCATTGACTGCTACCGCTAACGTGTGCTCGATCAATCAAACCTGCACTGCAAAGGTCGAGCCAATGTCGTCCGGCTCTTCGAGTCTCTCACTGTTTCCAGTCACTCTCGCGGTCCCTGCCAGAAGGCGAGCCCGACGATCTGCCAGTCACCAACCGTGATCTCGGAGACCCCGGCACCGGGCCCGGGGGAATACTGTAGCGACGAAATGCTGCAATGGCCGTTCGCTGCCAACTTATAGCTCCGGAACGCTGGGTTCTCATCTATCAGACTCTGCTCGGTCACGTTGGCGGTGCAACCGCCCTCCTCCGATGTTTGGAAGTGTCGCTCTGACGCTCTGTCGTTGATCGCCACGCGGGCCGGCAGGTTGGTGCCCGTAGCGCCCTCCTCGACCTCGATATTGAACATCAGGTCGATCTGCGAACTGGCGCCCGCGGGCGTGCCGCCGAACTGCAGGGTGTTGCGGTGGCCGCCACATTCCATGTCATCGCTGTGCCACTCGATGCTGTACTCGACAGCCCCCGACAGTACCACCTGCACAAACTCGCTGCCGTCCGGGAGGCAGCCCTGCGACTCCACCTGCGTGGCATGACTGGAACTGCCGGATGCCGCATCCTGTTGCCTCACTGCCTGCTCGATGGCGGTCTTCTGCTCCTCGGCGAGTTCGCCTGTGGGTTGACAGGCGGTGGCGAGAAACGCCAGAGGCACTGCGGCAATACCGAGACGGCACATAATCCACTCCTTGGATTCGGAGGGCGACCCGGAGGGCGACGCGCCTAAGCTACGGCTGCCGCGACGCGATCGTAAGGCGACGGTGAAGGTTGACAGCCGACAGCTGACAGCCGACCACCTACTTCTTCTTGCGGACCGGTTTCACCGTCTTCTTGGCGGTCTTGGTCTTGCTTTTCGTCTCCGGCTTTGCGGCCGTGGCCTTCTTGGCCGTGGTCCTCTTGGCCGTGGTCTTCTTGGCGGTGGTTTTGGTGCCGAGGCTCGCCTCGGCCTCGAACCAGTGGTCCATATCGCGGCCGTGCGGATGGCCCTCACGCTCCCAGATTCGGTAGGCCTGCTCGCGAATCATCTCAGACTTGTTACGCATCAAGCTCTCTCCTTCAGTGGGTCCACTGGCGCCCGTCGGTGTCATCGCCTGGGATCTGACGGCGCGGGGTCAGTGAAAATTGAGCCGGGCAAGATAACGGATTTGTGTTCTTACGGTAGAGGGTGGGTAACGGCTGCCAGATGCCGGCCGCCGGCTGCCGCTATCCGTTCAGGGCTATGATCAGCCCGGCCAGTGGCACCGGCGTGCAGATGCAGAGGCCGACCATCCACCTGATCAGGCGTGACAGGCAACTGACGGCTGATAGCTGACGGCTGACAGCTGAGCGCCCTTGTGAAAAAGAGTGCAAAGTTGACGGATGCGGGGCCGCTCCCTAGGTTGGCGGGTCGCTATCCTACCATCCTCCAGGACTTTACCCGTTCCTTAGGAAACACCGATAACAAATGAAAACGTACAATGTCTATATCCGAGGAACGGGGTCTTATGCCCCTGACAACGTTGTAAAGAATGCCTTTTTCGACTCGGTCGGGTCCTCCGACGAATGGATATTCAAAAACCTCGGCATCCGGGAGCGTCGGATATCCACGGGGCAGACGACGAGCGAGCTTGGGGCATTGGCTGCGCAACGGGCCATCGAGGGTGCGGGCTTAGCGCCAGCCGACATTGACCTGATCATCGTCGCTACGGCGACACCGGATCGACCGTGTCCATCCTGCGCCGCCTTCGTGCAGGAAAGGCTGGAGGCGTGGAACGCGGTGGCCTTTGACACCGCCGCGGTGTGTTCCGGCGCCCTGTTCTCCATCGCTACAGCCGTTCAGTTCGTGCGTACCGGCATGTATGACAACGTGCTGGTGATCGGTGCCGACACCTTCTCGAACATCATCGACTGGGACAGGCGAGACGCGGTCTTCTTCGGGGACGGTGCAGGTGCGATGGTCTTGTCACAGACGACGGAAGAGAAGGGATTCATCGACTTCCTGCTGCACTCGGATGGTCGAGGCAAAGAACACTTTTCCGTTCCAGCAGGAGGCTCGGAACGACCGGCCTCCCTCGAGACCGTCAACGAAAAGCAACACTGCTTCCAGATGAACGGCAAAGAAGTGTTCAAGACGGCCGTTCAAGTAGTCCCAGAATGCATTGAGGAACTGCTGACAAAGAATGATGTCGCGATCGAGGACATCAAATGCATGCTACCGCATCAGCCAAGCATTCGAATCCTTCAAGAGGTTGCCCGGAAAATCGGTATGCCTTTTGAAAAGGTTAAGACCAACATGGACCGTTACGCCAACACGTCAGCCGGAACGATTCCAATCCTACTCGACGAAGTGCACAGAAGCGGTGAGTTTACTGAAGGGGACCTGCTGTTGTTCGCTGCCGTGGGTGCTGGATGGACATGGGGCGCCGGGCTCTACAGGTGGTAATCCTGGAATAGAACCAACCGCAACGGTCGCGCAAAGCGCGGCCGCGCCCGGGTTTCAACCCAGGAAAGAGCAACACTCAACCTCGACGGTACGCCCGGCGCGGGGCCGGGCGGTGTGTTTGGGGGCAGTGAGTTCAGGGGCTCGGCTACATAGACTCAGGCTCAGGCACGGGAACGGACTCGTGGCCTCCGGCGACCTTCCAATCACCGTTGCTGCGGACCCAGGCCACAGATGCCGCAAACAGGCCAGACATCACCTCAACTCCTGCTCCATCGAACGCCGAGAACGATCCGCGCTCCATCACGTAGGCCACATCCCAGCCCAGTACCACAACCCGTCGGTCGGCAAACGTGATCTCCTGCCGTTCGACAGGGTCGAGCGCTGCTCCGAACCACGCGCCGAGGTTGTCGACCCCGTAGCGTGTCTCGCCGTTCCAAGCCCATACCGGGTCGGGATCGGTGCGGAAGTAGGACATGCCCCTCTCAACATCTACTGCCTCCCACGCGTTCCAGAACTGAGTGTGGATGGCGGTCACTTCGTCTGCGATGGCGGCTCTGTCGGCGTCGGTGAGTTCCATCGTGGCGGGTTGGCAAGCGGCCAGAAAGGCCAGAGACAGTACTGCAAGAGTAAGACGGCGCATACACCCCTCCTTAGGGTTCGGGAGGGCGACCCGGAGGGCGACGGCGCAAAGGTACGACGGTGGTTAGGGGATGGTAAGGAGAGGCCAAGCGGCGGCTCGACGTGAGCGTTGACGTTGTCCTGACGCCTTGCAGTCAGCTTGTAGAAGTCACGTACATCGGAGGTGATTTTGCGTCTTCGGCGATCATTGACGACCCTGGTGCTGGCATCGCAACTGACCGCCTGCACCAAATGGCAGCTTCAGGATATCGCCCCCGCGCAGCTGCTGATCGAGGAGCAACCCGGGCAAGTCTTGGTCACGCGCACCGATGGGAAGTGGCTTCACCTCGATAGCCCAAGGGTCGTGAACGACAGCCTGGTCGGCATCGACCACTACCTTGGTCCGCCCACGAGAGGCGTGCCGCTTTCTCAAGTGCAGTATGTCCAAGTCAAGAAGACCGACTGGCTGATGACTGGTCTGGTCATCGGTCTGCCGGTCTCTCTTGTCGTGGCAATCGCCGCCAGTGGGCCGCAGTGCTACGGCATGTCGTGCTAGTGTAACAGGATCAGTGCTCTGCGGTCTACTACCGTTCTAGGGAAAAGGCCGAGCCAAGCGGCCCGGCTTTGAACCACTCAGCGAGTTCATTGACAAGGTCGGGTTCGGTGTACCCCGGGCTGAAGCCCGGGGTTAGCGGTCAGTCTTTGAGCTGACTGGACTTCCCCCGAAAAAGTGGACACACAGTTAAGCCCCACCCAAGATTGGAGGTGGAGGTGTGTTCATGTCCAAGGCAAGACGGCGTTACAGTGCGGAGTTCAAGATTGAG
>JBDHHP010000226.1:0-5915 GCA_039589275.1 Gemmatimonadota bacterium
AGCGGAGCGAGTACCTGGAATTGTAGGGATCGTGTGCGACCAGGCGCTGCCACCACCCAACCGCGCCCGGCTGGTCCTGTGCCGCCTCCGCCTCCCCCGCCAGCTGCTCCAGCGTTTTGGCGTAGCAGTCGGCGAGCCGGCGTCGCTCGGATTCCACCCAGCGCTCGAACTCCGGCGCGTCCCTCACGAAGAAACCGTCAAGAAACGCTCCCGCGTAGACGGATACGGCACTCTCCAGATCCCCTCGCTCGACCGCTGAGTCGAACTCGGCAACATCGCAGGACACGAACTCGGAATTGAGCCGGATGCTGTCGCCCTCAGAAACAAGTGCGCCGGCACCCAGGGCTTTCCTAAGAACGTAAAGGGATTCCGATAACAGACGACGACCTCGTTCTGCATCGGCCTCGGGCCACAGGTAGGCGATCAGCTTCTCTCGGGTCACAGCCCTGGTTCGGCCCGTGGCAAGAAGTGCGAGGAGGGCAACACGGCGGGTTTGGCCCGCTCTGCCGCCAGGGGCTCCGTGCGCCCCCTGAATATCTGCGCCGCCGAGGAACCTCAGGCAAAACATCTCATACTTCCCGACGGCGGTTGATGAGGAGTCGAACACGGTTGATCCGGGGCCGAAAAGCGGTTGTTAACCCGCCGTTACTATAGGACCGGCAATCCCGAAGGTGCACGCAGACCCGCATCCGGCGTCACCGCCGGGCAACCAGGGCGAATGATCACGAACCGAGCTTACCTGGAACCCCGGCATTCCGCTCTCCGGATGTCGAAGTGAAGAGATCTGATCAGGTGCGTCGGGCAGAAGCAGAGAGTGACCTCACCGGCCACGACCTCCACGGCCTGCCGCGTGTTTGGCGCTTCTGTAGGAAGTTTACTCCGATGAGCTAAAAAGTGAAGCCACTGTCCATCGCAACGAGGGGCTGACCCCTTGCGGCGAATTGGACAGGAGGCAAGACGACATGGGGTTATTGAGGGAGAGGTGAATTACCACGGAGACACGGAGAAAAGATTATGTCTGCACGGACCTTTTGTATTTCGGCTGTTGCTGCTGCGATACTGTTGGTGCTTGTCGCATGCGAAACCCAACCCGTGGGCGTGGACACGCCTGATGCGCAGTTCGCAAAGGGCGGCAAACCCGACAAACCCGACAAACCCGGCAAACCAGCGAGCAGCGAGTTAATAATCTTCGAGGGAGACTTGGAAGGTAATCAGGAGGTTGAAGGTTGTTGTCCTAACCGAGGCCCATTTCCTGAATACATAATGACTGTTCAAGGCCAATTCCCGCCTGCAATTAACGTGGTTGAACAAACCGGCAATATCTTCATGAACAACTGGGCCCCAAAGGGTACAGATTATGGGGATTACAAAGTCCAATTTTGGTGGTGGGAAACAGCAACGATTCGCTGTTTTATTGAAATCAATGGCGGTGAAAAAGTATATAACAGAAGAACCAGGGAAACTACTGTGACTTTTAATCCAGAGAATATAGTGGACATGGAGATCTGGCGTGGTTGGGATTTACTATTCCCAACATCTGAACCACCTGAACCTGTAACGGTTTCTTTTACCCTGACAAGAGCGCCAATACGATAATTCCGGCGAACTCAAAAGCAGGAGGGATTCATCCTGTAGCGTTTATTATTATCACTTGAGAGCTGGGAATCTGTTGAGACTAAGAAAATGGTGCTGATGAAGTAAACCAATATGCACAGTTGGCCGAAATACAGGAACGTCGTAGGGCGGTAGTGGATTTGAGACTTGAGATTTGTGATTCGAGAAGTGCTGGCCGCCTGATGTTCAGCACCACACCGGTGCGTCCCGGAGCGCGCGAGACGGTAAGGCGGTAGGGCGGTATGACGGTAGCGATTCGCGATCTGTGATCGCTGTTGGCCCGAGTGTTGGCAGCCGGCAACCGGCCGCTGTGATTACTGATTGACTCAGACGGCAGGTTCTGCTGCCGACTTGTCTTGTGAACCCTCGTGCCGTGCTGCAAGTTATCCCGTCGCCCTCCAGCCACGATCCTACTCTGGTGGCAATCGGCGGTGACGCTCAGGTGACGCCGCCGAGTTAGATATTGCCTGATAATCGAGGTACGCCGGTGGCCTTAGTGGCCCCGCCGCCAGACAGACGCCGTCTTAGACGCCCGCAGTGCGTGACGCCGCAGTAGACGCTTGCCCCGACGACGAGACCATAGACCATCGATGGTAGCGCCACTTGTACAGAGGGGGATGTAATGCGCTCCGTCTCGTGTCTTCTGACAACGTTGCCCTGCAACACCTCAGCGCCTCGTGCCCCTGCCCGGGTGGCATCACAAGGGCTGGCGTTTCTGGTGATCGCTGGCTCGGCCCTTGTTGCCTGCGCAGACAGCACGACGGAGCCGCCTCCACCAACTGTCAGCTCCATCGAAGTGACGCCAGCCACCGCGACCCTGGTGTCACTTGGAGAGACGGCCCAACTCAGCGCCACAGCCCGCGACGGGAATGGTAATGCCGTTGCTGGTATCTCTTTCACGTGGTCGTCGTCCGACGAGGCCTGTGCAGCGGTGAGCTCCGCGGGATTGGTGACCTCCGCAGCAAATGGTACCGCCACGATCACCGCAGCCGCAGCAAACGTGTCGGGAACGGCCTCAGTGACGGTTGCCCAACTGGTTGCCATCGTCGCAGTGACTCCGTCGACGACGACGCTGACCTCTATCGATGAGACGGCTCAGCTCGTGGGCAGTGCGTACGATGCCAATGGACACGTGATCGCCGCCGCTACGTTCACCTGGGAATCGTCCGACGAAAACGTCGCGACAGTCAGCGTGGCTGGGTTGGTGACTGCGGTGGAGAATGGTACGGCCACCGTCACGGCGACGAGTGACGGAGTGGCGAGCGACGCCGACGTGACTGTCGCCCAGGAGGTCGCGGCGGTCACGGTGACACCTGGCACTGCGCGCCTCACGACGCTGGAAGAGACGGTGCAACTCTCGGCCAAGGCAGAAGATGCCAACGGCAATGCGATTGACGGCAAGACCTTCACCTGGGGGTCGTCCAACGAGAGCATTGCCGCGGTCAGCTCGGAAGGGCTGGTAACGGCGGAGGCCAATGGCGTCGCTACTATCACAGCGACCACTGATGGTGTGGGAGGTGACGCCGAGGTGACGGTGGCGCAGGAAGCGGCAACGGTCACCGTAACGCCTGCCACAGTCACGTTCTCGTCCTTTGGGGAGACGACCGAACTCGAAGCTACCGCCCATGACGATGGGGGACATGAGATCACCGCGGCCTCTTTCACGTGGGAATCGTCTGATGAGAGCATCGCCACGGTGAGCGCATCAGGATTGGTGACCGCGGTGGCGAACGGAGCGGCAGTAATCACTGCGACGGCAGACGGAGTTGCAGACGCGGTCGACGTGACGGTTGCTCAGGAGGTCGCGGCGGTCAGTGTGACACCTGAAACCACGAGCTTCACAGCGCTGGGTGAGACGGCACAGCTCACTGCTAGCGCGTTGGACGCCAACGGACATGAGGTTGCCGGCCAGGACTTCACCTGGGAATCGTCCGACGGAAGCGTCGCGAGCGTGAGCTTGGCTGGACTGGTGACGGCGGAGGCAAACGGTACCGCCACGGTCACAGCTACGACTGACGGTGTGGCAGGCGATGCCGAGGTGACGGTAGCTCAGGAGGCCGCTTCAATTGCCGTGAGCCCGATCGGAGCCTCGATCTCCGGTGTGGGTGCGACGCAGCAGTTCGTCCTGGAGGCGCGGGATGCGGGCGGCAGCCTGATTCCCGATCCGTCGGCGACCTGGTCGAGTCTCAACCCCAACGTTGCGACGGTCGATCCGTCCACCGGCCAGGCGACGGCGGTGGAGAGCGGCCAGGTGACAATCGCCGCGACGGCAAACGGAATGACTGGATATGCGCTGCTCACGGTGGCGGTTCCGGGTGCGGAGCCGGTCAATCTCTGGAGCGAGATGTGTAGCGACTGCGGCGCTGAAGGGGTCTGGGGCGCTTCGGCCACGGACATCTTCGCAACCAGCGGTGGTCATATCCTCCACTACGACGGCACGGGCTGGAGTACCATGGCGACCCAGGCCGGTTCATTTGGCCGTGGCGTATGGGGCACGTCAGCCACGGATGTCTACGCGGTATTTGATGGGATTCACCACTACGACGGCACGAGCTGGAGTAGAATGGAGGGCTGGACCGGCAGTGACCTCCAGGCTGTCTGGGGCACGTCTCCCACGGACATCTATGCTGTAGGAAGTGCCGGCACGATCCTCCATTACGACGGCACGACCTGGAGTACCATGGCAAGCGGGACATTCGGCGATCTTCAAGATGTGTGGGGCACTTCGGCTACGGACATCTACGTGGTGTCTTGGGATGGTGGCATCTTCCACTACGACGGTACGAGCTGGACCGCGGCATACGAGACCGACATGCGCCTGCGCGGCCTGTGGGGCTCGTCATCCAACGACGTCTACGCTGTGGGACGCGATAATGCGGCACTGCATTACGACGGGACCACCTGGAGTCAGATGCCGCGCGACCCGGACACGTACATGAGCGCCGAGGCTGTGTGGGGTACATCAAACACAGACGTCTATGCGGCGGGTGCATGGGGCTCGATCTTCCACTACGACGGCTCGAACTGGAGTGAAATGGAGAGCGGGATCGGCGAGTTCATCATGGGTGTGTGGGGCATGTCGGCCACGGACGTCTATGCGGTTCAACGTGTTAGCATTATCCTCCGCGGCGTCCGTGGGGCAACGGTCGAGATCACGCCGAGCGCGCACTCTCTGACAGCTGGCGGCGCCACGGTTCTATTGGCGGTCGAGGCGCGCGACGCGGACGACAACGCAATCAGTGGAGTCAGATTCGCATGGACGAGCAGTGAACCGTCTGTTGCCACCGTGGACGGGACCGGGTTGGTGACCGCCGTGGCAAGTGGCACGACGATGATCACGGCGACCGTTCCTGGTGGTGCCGCAGACACTGCGACTATCACGGTGGATATGGGCCAGGCACCGACCGCGACCATCACCTCCCCGGCGGACGGAGCACGTTTCGCCGAAGCGGCGACGATCACCTTCAGTGGCAGCGGAACGGATCCCGAGGATGGTGATCTGACAGGGTCTGCTTTGGTTTGGACCTCGAGCCTTGATGGCCAGATCGGCATCGGCGCCTCGTTCACCAGAGATGATCTCTCGACAGGCACTCACACCATTAGGCTGACGGCAACCGACAGTGACGGTGGCAGCCATACGGCCAGCGTGACCATCACCGTATATGGTACCGCGCCCATAGTGCCGGGTGTGTGGCACGCCACGACGGGTTCAGGGTTCTCGTTTGATTTCACGGTCGATGCTAACGCTGACTACGTCACTCAGATTCAATATTTCTGGTCAGGTTTGTCGTGCGACGGAGTGACTTATGTTTCGGGGAGTGTAACGTACACGCCCGGCGGCGGTCGGCCCATTACGGCTCGTCAATTTACCCTTGACCCACCGCCGGATTATCCCACGATCACCGGTACGTTTGACGACGACGGTACGGCTGCATCCGGAGAATGGCAGTGGCTCAGTTGTTCGGGGACGTGGCAAGGCGCACCGCTGTGATCTGGTTCGAATGAAGTCGCCCCGGGCGTCACGCGGCGTTCGGGGCTTTTCGGTAGGGCGGTAGGTGATTTGTGATCTGTGATCTGAGATTTCAACTGCCGTGAACCCATTGGCTCGTGGCCCGTCCTTGCAGTTTGCTGTACCCGGCGGCATAATCGGCTGTCGCCCTCCCGCCACACAGTAGCCAGTATATGCAGGTGGCCCTCGCGGCCCCGCCGCCGTTGTAGACGCCGTTGCTGGACGCTGTTGTAGACGCCGTAGTAGGACGCCGCAGTAGACGCCACAGTAGGACGCCCTCCCGACGACGTGA
>JBDHHP010000227.1:0-5899 GCA_039589275.1 Gemmatimonadota bacterium
GCGATGTCGGTCGAGAGATCGTAGAGTTCGATTTCATCCGTGACGCTGTTGCGGAACCCCTTCCAGTCCCCCAGGCGAACACCCTGGGCCCCCCTGTACTCCCAATACAGGTGCTCGTGCTGCCGCTGTTCTTCCGCTCGGTCTTCCAGTGTGGGCAGCATCGAGACGCCATCGATGTTGTCCGGCGTGGAAGCACCGGCTAACGCAGTCAGAGTCGGGAGATAGTCCGTGAACGACGATACGTGGTCGCTTACCGTACCGGCCGCAACCGTGCCGGGCCAGCGCGCGATCAGTGGCACGCGGATTCCGCCCTCGTAGAGATCCTGTTTCAGACCGCGCAGAGGTCCCGCACTCTCGAAGAACTCGGCATCGACCCCGCCGGCGAAGGTCGGACCGTTGTCGCTCGTAAAGAACACGATCGTGTCCTCGTCCAGATCGAGTTCGGCAATCAAGTCCATTATGCGGCCGATCTCTCGATCCATGCGCGTTATCATGGCGGCGTACGCCGCTAGCGGTGTGCGGTGCGGCGTGTATCCCCTGTCTCCCAAGTACGGCGTCTCGGGGAAAGCCCCCTCGTATTCCGCGACGCTCTCCTCTGGCACCTGCAGTGCCAAGTGCGGGATAGTGAAGGGGAGATACAAGAAGAACGGTTGGTCTTTGTTGCGGCGAATAAAACCAAGCGCCTCCTCCGCAATGAGATCCATCGAATACTGCTTCCCGGAGTAGGGCTCGTAGGAGGCGGGATCGTTGGGATCCGCATCATCCGGCAGGCGTTGGTGCGGGTGGAAGTACTCGTTGTCGAGTTCGTGCTTCTCCCTGTTGCGCCACAGATGGACCGGATAGTAGTTGTGGGCCAGACGTTGGCCCAGATACCCGTACCAGTAATCGAAACCCTGTCGGTTCGGCTCTCCGGTGCTGCCTGGCCCGCCCAATCCCCACTTTCCCATGGCGCCGGTCGCGTACCCCGCCTGCTGCAGCAAGCGCGCAACCGTGGTCGTATTGGGCAGCAGTGGCCGCTGCCCTTCCAGACTCAGGTCGTGCCACACGTCGCCGCGGTCGGCCATCTCGTCGTTACCACGGATGTACGCGTGGCCCGTGTGCAACCCGGTGAGCAGCACACAGCGGGACGGCGCGCAAACAGGACTACCGGAGTAGTGCTGGGTGAAGCGCATCCCTTCGGCGGCCATCCGGTCCAGGTTGGGAGTGCGGATCTTCTGTTGGCCGTAGGAACCCAGCTCACCGTAACCAAGATCATCAGCCACTATCAGCACGATGTTCGGCTGCCGCCGGCCGGGCATGCAAGCTTGCAGGTCGGCCAGCGCCAACGTGGCCGCACCGGCACCAACGGCTTTCACGAACTTCCGACGATCGATTCTTTGGCTCATGGCGACTCCACAATCGGTTGCGGCATGTTGGCCCCCAGTTGCTCCCGCCAAGCGTGCAGCCTTGCCGTGAGTGCCGCTGCCCGCTCAGGCATTTGCTGCGACAGATCCGTTGTCTCGCTTAGATCACTGGCTAGATCGTACAGCTCGACCGCTCCGTCCTCGAACCACTCAATCAACTTGTGGTTTCCCACCCTCACTGCACCACTCGGCCGGTTGCCGGATCCGTGATAGTGGGGGAAGTGCCAATACAGCGCATCGCGAGCGAGCGCGCGCTGCCCAGTTAACAGTGGCACCAGACTCAGGCCATCTCGATGCAGCTCGGGTCGCGCGGACAGGCCCGCCATTTCCAACATCGTCGGGAAGAAATCGGTGCTGGTCACCGGTTCCGAACAGATACTCCCCTGCTCGACCACGCCGGGCCACCGCACCAGCATCGGCTCGCGGATACCGCCCTCATACAACCAGCCCTTGCCGGCGCGTAACGGTACGTTTGCCGTCGGCGCGTTGGGACCTCGGGCCAGCGTGCTGAGTCCGCCGTTGTCGGACATGAATATCACGACTGTCTCGTCGGCGATCCCGAGATCGTCGAGCCGCTGCAATACGCGCCCCACACTCTCGTCTACGCTGTGGATCATTCCCGCATAGGCCGGGTCGTCCTGCACTCGCCGAGTGAACGCGCGCCCGTGTTCCTCGACGACGAGCGGGCCTTGGTGTGGTGGCAGGGAATCCAGTTTGGCGCCGTAGCGTGCGGTCAGTTCGTCTTTCGACTCGATCGGCGTGTGCACCGCGTAGTGCGCCAGGTAGAGCAGGAACGGCTCGTCGCCCCGGGTCTCGAGAAACTCGAGCGCCTCATCGGTGAGCCGGTCGGTGAGGTACTCTCCCTCGCTGCCGTTTGCCAGGTGCGGCACGTCCCACCGGGTACTGCGCCCGTCCTGGGCCCGATACGGATAGAAGTAGCTGGCCGGTTGACCGGCGCCGTGCCCGCCGACATTGAGCGCGAAACCCTGTTGCTGCGGCAGATACGGATCGTCTCCCAGGTGCCATTTGCCTATGAAGGCACTCACGTAACCGGCCTGCCCCAACAGTTCGGCGATAGTGACGGATTCGAGTGGAAGTTGGCGCTGGTATTCCGCGGGTAACAGCATGCCGCGCTGGCTTCCGCCGATCCAGTCGGTGATATCCAAACGGGCGGGATGTTGTCCGGTCAGGATGCTGGCCCGGGTCGGCGAGCACACCGGGCTCGCGGCGTAGGCATCGGTGAACCGCATGCCGGAGGCGGCCAACGCGTCGATATGCGGTGTTTCATACAAGTCGCTGCCGTACACGCCCGTGTCCACCCAACCCTGGTCGTCGATGAGGAAGAACACGAAGTTGGGTGGCCGCCGACCCGGCCGACACGATGGGAATACCATCGCCGCGGTGGCGGCTCCGACCGATCCGAGGAATGTTCGGCGGTCCAACGCCATCTTTGCGTCTCCCTGGTGGATAAACGGATTCCTCCCCATTCTACGGGACCGTCTTGGCGCCGGCCAGGGTTGCCGGGCCGCCGGCCGGAACTGCAAACACCACATCAGCGGGGAATCAGATCAGCGTGACCGAGGGAAGCTCAGCCCTAACGCAGGGCTACCACATCATGCTCAAGCCGCGGGGTCCCATCTGCGACCTCGACTGTTCCTATTGCTACTACTTGTCTAAGGAGCGGCTCTACCCCGGCTCTGACTTTCGCATGAGCGAGGAGGTGCTCGAGGCCGTCACTCGACAGTACCTCACCACTCAGCCCGTGCCGGAGGTGGTGTTCGGTTGGCAGGGTGGCGAGCCGACGTTGATGGGGATCGAGTTCTTCAACCGGGCGTTGCAGTTGCAGCGGAAGCACGCTCCGGCAGGAACGCGCGTACTCAACACGATCCAGACCAACGGCATGCACTTGAACGACGAGTGGTGTCGCTTCTTCAAGCGAAACAATTTTCTGGTCGGAATCAGTATCGACGGTCCCGCGCAGATGCACGACGCCTATCGCAAGGATAAAGGCGGTCACGCTAGTCACGAGCGAGTGATGGCCGGGTTGAGGCAGTTGCAGCGTCACGAGGTGGAATACAACGTCCTCACCACGGTGCATGCCGCCAACGTGATGCGTCCGCTCGAGTTGTATCGCTTTGTGCGAGACGAGATCGGTGCGCAGTTCGTGCAGTTCATTCCCATTGTCGAGCGCGACAACGATACGGGCTTCCAGGAGGGCGACCGCGCCACCGAGCGATCGGTAACGGGTAACCTGTACGGTCAGTTCTTGATCGCCGTCTTCGACGAGTGGGTCCACCGCGACGTGGGTAAGGTGTTCGTGCAGATGTTTGATGTGGCGCTGGCCGCCTGGGTGGGGCAGCGGTCGGGCCTCTGTGTTTACGCCGAGACGTGTGGTCTGGCCCTCGCCCTAGAGCACAACGGCGACCTGTACAGCTGCGACCACTACGTGCAGCCGAGCCATTTGTTGGGCAATGTGCTAGAGCAACCGCTCATCGAACTGGTCGCGTCACCGACGCAAGATCAGTTCGGTACGGCAAAGCGTGCTGACCTGCCGCGCTATTGTGGCGCTTGCGAGGTGCGCTTCGCCTGCAACGGCGGCTGCCCCAAGAACCGGTTCATCTCCACGCCCGACGATGAGCCGGGCCTCAACTACCTGTGCGCAGGGTACAAGGCGTTCTTCAATCACATCGGGCCCGCGATGCGCTACATGACGGCCGAGCTACGCGCGGAGCGGCCGCCGGCGAGCATCATGGAGGAGTTTGCGGGGCGGATGTATCCTCTGAGAGGGCGGTAGAGGGCGGGAGAAGGCGGGAAGGGATGGAAGAGGCGGGAAGAGACGGAAAGTGTAGCAAGGCAGGCGGGAATCTGATACCCGCGGCGTTGTTTTGCCTATCATCAACGCCGAGCTTACACTTAGAGTGTTACCGGTGCTCTAAGAAACGGAGCCAATGCCGGTAGCTGCAAAGTTCTCCAAGGAATTCTACGATAGGTTCGGACACGAACTGACGGATGAGCTGGTGAGCTACCTGAATCAGATCGATTCGGACTACCGGTCGGAGCTGCGGGAGTTGAACGAGATCAACTTCGCGCGGTTTGATGCCAAGTTGGAGCAGCGGATTGCTGAGCTGCGGTCCGAGTTCAAGCAAGAGATCGCCGTGCTACGAGGTGACCTACGTGCGGAATTCCACACCGGGCTCGCGTCACTTGAGACGAAGCTCGTCCGCTGGATGTTCGTGTTCTGGGCAGGAAGTACGCTGACGATACTGGGGGCGATCCTGGCGTTGATGAAGGGGTAAACGCGCTGCCCTAACCTGATCCTCCTCTTCTCCCTACCTCTGGACAGAGTCTCCGCCCTTCAGGGCGAGTCGCGCGCAGCGCGGTCGAGCCCGGGTTTCAACCCAGGGAATCAGCACTGAGACTTTCCAGCACGTCAGCCTCCGTGTTGTCGCGGGTGAACCCGCGGCATTCAGATACCAACGGCGTGGTTTTGCCTAACACCTGTGCCGAGCGTACACTTAAGATGCTACCGGTCAAGGACAGGCACCGCTGAGCAGGACAATTCAAGGAAGCAATGAATGCCGGTAGCAGCGAAGTTCTCCAAGGAATTCTATGATAGGTTCGGACACGAACTCACGGATGAGCTGGTGAACTACCTGAATCAGATCGATTCGGACTACCGGTCGGAGCTACGGGAGTTGAACGAACTCAACTTCGCGCGATTCGATGCCAAGCTGGAGCAGCGCATTGCCGAGCTGCGTGGTGAGCTACGCACGGAGTTTCACAAGGGCCTGGCCGCTACTGAAACGAAGCTGATTCGTTGGATGTTCGTGTTCTGGGCGGGAAGTACGCTGACGATACTGGGGGCGATCCTGGCGTTGATGAAGGGGTAAACGTGCCGCCCTAACCTGATTTTCCTCTTCTCCCCACCTCTAGACCCCTGCGCTGAAGCGCGGGCTCAAGCCCGAGCACCCTTACTTCCGCGACGATGACATATCAGCATATTCCCAGAGCATCTTGGACCATTCAGCGGAGAGAGTCAGGCTATGAATCGACGCAACTTCCTCGAGGGCGTGGGAATGGGTCTCGCCGCGGTGCAGCTCAACTCGCTGGTAGGATGTGCCACTGAGACCGTACCGATGGTCGGGGCCGCCGGCATCGGCATGTGTGACTGGAACCTGGGTCCGATGTGTGATCCCGAACAGATACCGCTCGCCAGAGAAGCTCACCTCGCGGGGATCCAAGTGAGTCTGGGAAAGGACCCGGACGATCTCACCTTGCGTGATCCGGCCGTGCGCCGCAGATACCTCGAACTCGGTAGGCAACATGACGTGAGCTTTCACTCGGTTGCCATCGGTCTGCTGAACGGCACACCCCTGGCGACGGATCCAAGGGGTGCCGTGTGGGTGATCGACGCAATCGAGACCGCTGCCGTCCTGGGTTCGAGCAACGTGCTGCTGGCGTTCTTCAGCAGGGGCGATCTGCGCTTCCGAGACGAC
>JBDHHP010000228.1:0-5878 GCA_039589275.1 Gemmatimonadota bacterium
CGGGTCGCTGGGACACGTGGCAGATGGTTTTACTGAGGGGCTCATCGCGCAACTTGCCGGAGTTCGGGGGTTGGACGTCGTGTCTCGCCACGGTGTCGCCATGTATCGGGACGCCGGGCTCACGGCCGACAGTCTAGCTCGAGCGCTCAATGTAGGGAGCATCGTCACAGGTACAGTTGAGCCGGTCGCCAACAACCTACGAGTCACTGTGCGGTTGGTGGAGGGGTACAGTGGGGCTGACCTTTCGCGAGAAGGCTTCCAGATAGGCGCGGATCAGTTGTTGGCGGCCCAGGATTCGGTAACCGAGAACGTTGCTCGTCTGCTGCGGCAGCAGTTGGGGGAGGAGGTGACGCTGCGGGAACGCAGGGCTGGCACAGCTAATGTGGATGCATGGCGGCTGTTGCAGCAAGGCGAGCGAGTGCGCAAGAGGGCTGAGGAGCTGGCGTTTGAGAGCCTCGACGATGCACTCGAGGCGTACGAGAACGCGGATTCGATACTCAGACTTGCCCAGGGGACGGATCCGGACTGGATCGAGCCAACCGTGCTTCGTGCGGAGATTAACTACAGGAGGGCGCGGCTATTCGATGCGCATCCGGATGAGGCCGAGCCGTGGATAGACTTCGGCCTTGAAGTGGCCGAAGAGGGGCTGGGGATGGAGTCCGGCCACGCGGGTGCGCTCGAGGCACGCGGCACCCTTAGCTACCTGAAATGGCTGCAGGGCCTGGTTGACAGTGACGACGAGGCGGATGCCCTGTTCGATGCTGCGCAGCAGGATCTGGAAAGCGCCATTGAGGCTGAACCCGGCCGCGCGAGTGCCCACGCGGTGTTGAGCCACCTATACTCTCAAACCGGTGACCTGATGTTGGTGGCGATTTCGTCGCAGCGCGCGCTTCAGGAGGATGCCTTCCTGAGTAATGCCGACGTACTCTACTACCGGCTGTTTCTGGCGTCATACGAGTTGGATCAGGCAGCGCAGGCCGAGCGGTGGTGTGATGAGGGGAGGGAGCGCTTCAGCGACGACGTCCGGTTTGCCGAATGCCAGCTCATGCTCATGACCATGAACGGCATCGAACCCGACATCGATTGGGCGTGGCAGATGGCTGAGGAATGGGAGGCACTGAGCGCCGAGCCCAACAGGGAGTTCAATCGGCATCAAGCGCAGATGTTTGTGGGTGGCGTGTTAGCGAGGGGTGGCTACGCGGACAGTTCGCGCGCGGTGCTCCTGCGCGCTCGCGCTGACCGGGACCTGGACGAGCGGAGGGAGCTGGCCTGGACCGAGGCGTTCATGAGAGTCCTGTTGGGCGATCATGACGAGGCCATCGAGCTGTTGACGGAGTGGATGGCCGCCAACCCCGGCGAGATCCACGGCGCCGAGGAGGAGGGGTACGAAAACTGGTGGTGGCGCGACATTCGCGACGACCCACGGTTTCGGCGGGTGGTAGGGGGTGGCTGACCGGGGAGCTAATCGACCGTGGCAGACCGTGCGGCCGGCCGACTCCACGGGGTCAATGAAGCTCACCGAGCTGGCTGTGGTCAAGCACTGGCAATTGTCGCGGGCGGCCGACAGTCTGGCAGGGGGCGCAGCGTCCACACCTCACTGCATCGCCCTTTCGTACCCAGACCGAGTGGGCTTGATACGGATAGACCAGTCGACTGGCGCAGAGCGTTTCCGCCTGTAACTTTCTGAGAAGTGCAGTCCGGTAACCCAGAGGGTCAGAATGGGACCGGTTCTTGCTTATGCAATTAGTCCGCTTGGGTATCAAGCCTGTTGGATGTCAAGTGCACAAGACGGATCTGTCCCGGGCCATCCGGGGGAAGGGGGCCACTCATGAAACGCTCCTCAATTACGGCATTTGCCCTTGTCTTCGCCGTCGCCTGTCAGGGTGATGTGCTGGATTCGCCAGATCCCCAGGGTCCACTGTTTCGGGTGAATGACCCCCCCGAACAGAGTCTGGTTGGTGAAGACACCTACATCTCGAATTCTGACAAGAACACGAACTTCGGTGCAGATACGCAGCTGAGGTTCACGGTCAACGGGAAGGATCGGATCCTCATCCGATTCACCTACAACGCGCTTGACGATGCACAAATAGCCGCGCACGGAGGTCAAGTCTTCCTCGCGCTCACCATCGCAGACAACTACCCTGATTGGGAAGCCGGCGTGCCCGTAGCACTTCACCGGATGACCCACGACTGGACTTGGGACCACGCCACCTGGAACTGCGCTCACGATCTAGAACCCGGCAACAACGCACTGGACTGCGATCCTGGGGATGAGTGGGATCAGAATCCGAACAGCCCGAATAACCCATGGATGGCCGTCCCGACCGGCACGGTACTCTTTACCAACGATCTCACAGGAACCGTGACGTTCGATGTGACCGCTGATGTGGCCTGGTTCCTTAACAACGGCGATGCAAACTATGGTTGGGTTCTGCTGCGAACCGATGACGCCACGTCTGGCTCAGCCACGTTCTATGCCATGCCGGACCCGCTGGGTCCACGTTTGCTGACGGGGCCCTGTGAGGCAGGGGAGATCTGCGGCCAGACACTGGTGCCCATCGATGAGGGCACCAATCCTGCCCCGTTCGATGTTCAGACCGCGGACGAGGGGGCGATTATCGCGCGGCTCGACGTTGACGAGAACACTGTGCAGTTCGAGGGCGGCGTGACGCCCCCGTCCGAGGTCTTCTTCGCCCTCAAGAGGGTCCAGGTTGCAGGTTCGGACGTGAGGTGCCTAGGTCTTGAGGATGAGACACTCGAGGTCGGGCCCTGCTGGCGGGCGATAGCTGTTGATCTGGACGGCAACGAATACGGCATCACCTTCTCTGAGGACGCCGTGATCCAGGCATGCATCGGCGGGCCATCGGTATCGATCTTGTCTGATGCCGCCGACTTCTATCGCATGGTCCGACGAGAGAATTTCGATGTCGCTGCGTGGCCTGACCCGCAGCCGTCATATCTGGATGATGAACCGCTCAAGGTCCTCATGCCCGTGGATGATGTAGCTGTCCTTGACTGCAGTGCTTTCCAGTTCGGCGCCAGCCACCTCGACTCTAGTCCGTTGTTGCGTCTCGCGGGGACGATCTGGCGCAAGGTGAAGGAGACGGTCAGTCCACAGCCGCTATATGCCAGCCTGTCACCGGCCAAGTTCTTTGGACACCACCGGAGGACGAGTTCTGGCACGGGGACCTTGAGCTTCTTCAGTTGGGCTAAGTTGCAGCTTCCGTATCGTGATGCTGGGTATGTGTACCAGACAGTCGGGAAGCAGACGGGCAAGTCTCCGTGCATCGAATGCGATCTGGGTCGAGTCCCGAAGGATTGGTACCTGCCGGGATTCGATGACTCATCATGGTGGCAAGATGGTCTTGCTGCTTTTGGAAACACCGATGGGTACACGCCTAGCTGCGATCCGGATTTGTATCCCACGATTGTCGCCGATTGGCCCCATTCCGATCCGAAGTTCAACCCACCGCAGATCACGCACGTGCTACTGCGGAAAACGTTCTATGTGCTTGAAGAAGGAGATGATCCTGCCGGGCACACCACAGGCGCCATGCTCCAGGTGCGGCTAGCGCTCCGCAACGATGTGCGAGTGTACCTGAATGGCGAAGAGGTGACGCAGTTTGTGACCGAACCAGTGGACTACAAACTGAAGAACAATGGCTTTGTGGCTCGCGCAGGTGGCTGCCCCGGATACGACGAGGTGATCTTCACTATACCCTGGGACTATGTGAATCCTGACAGCTACAACCTGTTGGCAGTCCACGCTCGAAGTACTGAGCCTGAACCGAGCTTTGTCGACGTGCAGGTGAACGTCATCGAGCCGTAGTATTCGGAGCTCAGGCGCCGGTTGAAATGGGGTGGCCCTCCCGGGCCGCCCCTTCTTTTTTGAGCGCTGGGCACGATGCATGACTAGGAGTTGGACGTCCTCTTGGGGCCTTTGTAACGCGAACCTCGAGGTGAACAGCAACTGCGTATTCGCGAGGGTACGTGGGGAGGACGCTGTTGGCAAAGCTCTGGCCCGAGGAACACGAACCGCACGCAAGGCGTCCGTTTGGTGGGCGAGGGGGCCAAGATCTGAGTGCTACGCGTGCACCGCCGGATGCCGAACGGCACGTCCGGTGCTGTAGGAGGTGGGACGCCGTAAGCCGCCCTCCTACCTGGTTCACTCACATGCGTTCCTTGCGCAGGCACCTTTGGTGGTGAGCAAAGCGCGAACAACTTAACGTGGTTACATTTGATTGTCCCTGCCGAACCTTACCAACCTTGTCTGCCAACGGAGGCGCTAGTGCGCCGCACTTATTCCGGGCTGCTATTGGCCTGCCCTCTAATCCTGTTTCAATCCTGTGCCAGTGAAATGAACGAAGAAGAGATCCTTGAAGCCGCCAGCGAGATGCACGGGCGGCTGCTCACAGTTGACACACATGTTGACATCTCCGCCAACTTCGCCACCGAGGAGTCCGACCCCGGCATCCGCGGCGAGCGAAAGGTCAACTTACCCAAGATGCGTGAGGGAGGCTTGGATGCTGCATTCTTCGCTGTCTATGTGGGTCAGACGGAGCGCACGCCGGAGAACTACGAGCAGGTCAAGGCTGACGCGATGGTCAAGTTCAACGCCATCCACCGCATGGCCGAGGACATGTACCCCGACCAAATCGAGATCGCCTACTCGGCGGACGACCTAGAGCACATTCACGCGAGTGGCAAGCTGGCGGCGTGTATCGGGATCGAGAACGGGTATGCGATCGGCCAGGACATCTCTCTGCTCGAGACATATCACGGCCTGGGCGCCCGCTACATCACGTTGACGCACAACGGCCACAACGACATCGCCGACTCCTGCAACCCCCGCGACAACCTGGGAGACGTGGAAGAGGAACACGGCGGACTGAGTGATTTCGGCAGGGAAGTCGTGGCCGAGATGAACCGGCTGGGAATCATCATAGACGTATCCCACGTGGCAAAGACGGCGATGATGCAGGCAGTCGAGCTGTCCCAGTCGCCGATGATTGCATCGCATTCGGGTGCACGTGCGTTGGCAGACGTATCGCGCAATCTGGACGACGAGCAGTTACTGGCCCTGAAGCAGAACGGTGGCGTGATCCACGTGGTTGCCCTTGGTGGTTTCCTGATGGTCGATCCGCCCGAAAAGACGGCCGCCATCGAGGCAGTGCGAGAGGAGATGGGTGTTACGACGCGGGAGGCCCGGCGGGCGATGGATGAGGAGCAGGAGCAGGAGTACGATCGCCGCATCGCGGAATTAGACGAGAGATGGGCACCGGCCAACATCCAGACCTGGGCTGACCACGTCGACTACGTCGTGAATCTCATCGGAATCGACCACGTGGGCGTCGGAACGGACTTCGACGGCGGTGGCGGGATCCGAGGCTTCAACGATGCCAGCGAGTCACTCAACGTGACTGCGGAGCTGGTGCGCCGCGGCTACACCGAAGAAGAGATCGCTAAGATTTGGGGCGGCAACTTCATGCGGGTGTGGCGGGAGAACGAGCGGGTAGCGGCGGAGCTGAGGAACATCGAACACTGAACATCGAACACCGAACGTCGAACGGTCGTCAATCAATCGTTCGACGTTCGACGTTCCTTGTTCGACGTTCGATGTTCTTCACCGTTCGATGTTCTCTAGCTCTTTCTTTAACCTCTCATCCATCTCTGCATCACTTGAGCTGGTGCTCGCTGCGGCAGCGGCTGGGGCCAGCCCTCTCATCCACCGAACCAGCACCACCAGCCCAAGACCAAAGAAAAGGATGGGAATTCCCCATGCCAGTAGATTGAATCCTCGTGCCCGGGGGATGGCCCTGATCTCGTCGCCGAAGGCAGCGTAGAGCTCTTCCTCGATCTGAGCCGGAGATTCTCC
>JBDHHP010000229.1:0-5848 GCA_039589275.1 Gemmatimonadota bacterium
GTGCCTATTATCTAGTCAGCGACTAGAAAGTAGGCACCGCATGTCTCGAGACGACAACCAATACCTCGGCGAATTCGAGCAGCTCGTGCTCCTGGCGGTTCTTCAGCTCGGTTCAGACGCCCGAGCGCTCGACATCCGCAGGGAACTCGACGAGCAGGCCAACCGCCAGACTGCTCGCGGAGCGTTGTACGCCACACTGGAACGCCTTGGAGGCAAAGGGCTGCTCGAGTGGGAGGTGGAGGATACAACCCCTCCACGAGGTGGACTACCACGCCGGCGTTTTGTCGTTACAAAGGCCGGCTTGGCAGCTCTCCGCACCTCGCGCCAGGTAGTCGCGAATTTGTCGCGCGGACTCGAACGGTTGCTTGAGAAGTCATGACCGGGACTCCGGCAGGCAAGGAGTTGCCCCCATGGCTTGCCGAGTGGCTTTTGCGAGTTTGCCTACCTGAGGGAATCGCCGAGAGATCGATTCGCGGTGACCTTCGCGAAGAGTATGGTTCCATCCGTTCGCGTCGATCCTCGCCCTACGCTGTTGCGTGGTATTGGCTTCATGCCGTGAGGCTGTGTATTCGGTTCGGCGGCCGGAAAAGACACCCCGCCCATAAGCCTCCGCCGGTGCGCGCCCGGGTGGAATCCGCACTTCGCGATATCCGGTTTGCAGCAAGAAGCCTCGCCAAGAACCCGGGCTTCACGACGATCGCGGTCGTCACATTGGCTCTTGGTATAGGCGCCTCTACGGTCACGTTCACGCTGGTGAACGGTGTGTTGATCCGTCCCCTTCCCTTTCCCGAATCCGAGCGATTGATGCTGCTAAAGGAACGGACAGAGGATGGAAGCGAACTGACTCTTTCATTCCCCAATTTCGATGACTGGCGGAACGAGTCACGGAGCATGGAGGGGATTGCCGCCGTTCAGTTCGCGTACAAAGCCACGGTGCTGGGCGCCGATGAGCCAATGCGCGGCACAGTTCTCCGCGTATCCCGCGAATTCTTCGACGTGTTGGGTGTTCAGCCATGGTCAGGGCGTCCCATCTCATACGACGAAAACCGCGAAGGCGGTGAACGGGTTGCGGTACTCGGCTATGAGTTCTGGCAGCGTCACTTCGGATCCCGCTCAGATCTCGAAGGATTCACCATCACCATGTCCGGCAACCCGGTTTCGGTCGTCGGCATAATGCCGCCCGGTTTCAAGCTGCTAGAGGATGGTGACGTCTACCTTCCGTTGGAACAAAGGCCATTTCGGGCCCGTGACTCCCACAACTTTCGAGCGGTCGGCCGTCTGGCGCCGGGGACATCGCGTGAATTGGCGCAACAGGAGTTGGACGGCATCGCTGCCCGAATTCGAGAGGCCTACCCCAACGAGACGCAGACCGTAGCAGTGAGTATGGTACCCCTACAAGCTGAAATCCTAGGGAACGTGGACAGGCCGCTGCTACTTCTCTTGGGTGCCGCAGGGCTGTTACTCATAATCGCATGCTCGAACGTAGCCAGCACCCTGCTCGCCAGAAGCGCTGCCCGAGAACGCGAATTGGCGATCCGCACCGCGGTGGGCGCGAGCCGAGGGCGACTTTTGTCCTTGCTCTTGACCGAGAGCCTCCTGTTGGCCGGCTTGGCTGGCCTTGCCGGTCTGGGTTTATGCCACATCACGCTCGGCCTTGTGCGCTCCCTGGGTGTGGACCTGGTTCCGCGGCTTCAGACGGTATCAATTGACTCTCGGGTTATCCTATTCGCTCTGGTGGCAACTCTGGGCACTTCCCTTGTCTTTGGGCTCGCCCCGGCACTGCTTGCCTCCCTCTCGGTGGGCGGCACACTCAGGAGCGGGAACCGGGGGGAAACCCGTCGCAGAAGCGGAGTTGGCGGGAACGTTTTGGTGGCGGCGGAAGCAGCTCTGGCAGTGGTTATGGTGGTGGCCTGCGGCCTTCTGGTGCGGAGTCTTCAGCAGGTACTGTCCGAAGAAACCAACTTCCGGGCTGAGGGCGTTCTGACGGTGGAAATGGACCTCCGAGGTGGTGGGTACGACACCATCGAGGACCGTGCGGTGCTGCTCGAGGAAATAGAGCAGGAATTCGAGGCGCTTCCCGGCGTCACAACCGTCGGGTTAGTCAGCTACCTCCCCACGGAATCCGCCATGATGAGCGGCCCGCTGTTCCGATCTCCGGCCCCAGTGCAGAGAGATCCGAATCGACCGGGAACGTCTTCGGGATGGCGTGTGGTGGACGAGGATTACTTCACCGCCATGGGGATTCCGCTTCTGCGCGGAAGAGTGTTCTCTGCCGAGGATCGAGCCGACGCCCCCCCGGTAGTCGTGCTCAACCAGGCCCTCGCCGACCGGACCTTCCGAGGTGAAGATCCGATCGGGCAGCTCGTGCAATTCATACCGTTCTGGATGGGAGTAGACCTCACCGTCATCGGAGTGGTTGCTGAGGCGCGTGACTGGCGACGGGGTGCCGGAGGCCAGCCTGAGGCCTTCGTGCACTGGCCCCAGCGGCCGGGGTACACGAGGGACATGACGGCAGTGATACACACGACCGGAGCGCCCTCGGCTCTTGCTCGGCCTGTTCGTGAGCGCCTACGAGCGGTAGCTCCAACCGTCCCAGGTACGTTTCTCACAATGAGCCAGCGCGTGGGTGAGAGTTTCAGAGAACGCAGTTTCATTCTCGCGGCGCTCGGCAGCTTTGCGGTCCTTTCCCTATTGCTGGCGGCTGTTGGGATCTATGGCGTCGTGAGTTATTCGGTGTCCAACCAATCGCGGGAAATCGGGATCAAGCTGGCTCTGGGTGCGGAGCCGCGAATGGTCCGCAGGCGCATTTTCTCGTCATCCATAGGTGTTGTAGCCGCGGGTACCGTGGTCGGAATGGCGTGTGCCCTACTGTTTGGCAACTTGATGGAAAGCCTATTGTACGGAGTAAGCTCCAGAGACGTCACAACGTTGATTGCCGCCCCGGCAGTACTGCTCGCAGCAGCAACTCTTGCCATCGGAGTACCCGTCTTTCGCTACACTCGCGTCGATCCGGTGCACGTCTTGAGGACGGAGTGAGGTGACGTGGGCCATCTGCGCCGCTCCATGCGCTGCGAGCAGGACACCTGAACGACAAGTCGTTAGCGAGCGGTTGGCAGCGTGTGTGCAATCGGGCCGGTGCAAAACTGATCAGCTCGCAATGCGGCGTTGTTGCATGGCTCGGGACTGAGCGCAGGTCCCCCGTACCCCGAGAGAGAATCACGCCACTCGGTAGCTGTCGGGCATCCCGAGAAGGGTCATTGTGTTGAGAACTCTGCATGCGAGTTGCACCTCCACCCGTTGGCCCTCCGGGGTGCGACTCCTCATGCCTCGACCGATGATCGTCTTGTATCGATAGATCGCGTTCTCGACCATGCTGCGCTTGCTGAAACCCGACCGCTTGTGCCATTCGCGTCGACCGAGCTTGCGGATGGAGCGGATGTTCCGATTCCTCTGCTTCAATGCGTCCGACGGTCTTGGACTCAGCTGAGCGTCGCGTCTAGGTGGGATGAGCACGCTCACGGCTCGTCCCTCACCCTGCGCGTGAGCGGCTTCGTAAACGGCCTTGGTATCGTAGGCACCATCTGCATAGACGGAGGCCACTCGATTATCGATCTGCCCGAGCAACACGGGAACCCGAGCGCAGTCATGCGTTCGACGACTGGTCAGATCCGAAGCGACGATCTCGCCAGTGCCCACGTCGACCGAAAGGTGCAGCTTCCTCCAGGCTCTGTTCTTCAGTGGCTTCCGCAGATTGCCGACGTGAATCCTGAGACCCGTACTGTCGATGAGCAGGTGGATAGGCCGATTGCTCGCGACCGCACAAAACGGGATCTCACCGAGCGTCTTGACCCGCCGCGACAGAGTCGTGTGATCCGGAATCGGGATATTTCAATTCGAGCTTCTCTACCAGTGATCGCAGGAATCCTTCGGTCTGCCGGGCGTTGGTGCATGGCTCGCAACTGAGCACAGGTTTCCCGTTCCCCGAGATAGAATCACCCCACTCGGTAGCTGTCGGGCATCCCAAGACGGGTCATCGTGTTGAGAACCCTGCACGCGAGTTGCACCTCCACCCGCTGTGCGTCCAGGGTGCGACTCCTCATGCCTCGACCGATGATCGTCTTGTATCGATAGATTGCGTTCTCGCCCATGCTGCGCTTGCTGTAGCCCGACCGCTTGTGCCACTCACGTCGACCAAGTCTGCGGATGGAGCGGATGTTCCGATTCCTCTCCTTGGTGCTGTCAACTTGAGTGAATTCTCGAGCTGAAAGCGCGATTCATGAGACCGGAAGTCCTTGATCTTCAGGCAGTTACGGACCGGGCTCAATGCTCAAGGTACCAGCATTCAGCGTTAAGTTGACAATACCCAAGGTGACTATATGGTGCACGATGCGGGGACTCAGGAAAGAGAGTGGATGAATGTCCCGGCAGGGAATGCGCATTTCGAATACGGGTGGATAGGGATATTTCGCATCACCGACGGCAAGATCGTCGAGGCTTGGATTCAGGAGGACAACCTTTGGATGATGCAGCAACTGGGCTTGGAGTTGAGGCCAGCAGGAACAGGTTCGTAGGCCCCAGTTGCCGGGAAGAAGCAGGGCAATGACTGAGCGTTCGAGGCAGGCAGTTGATTTGGGCGACTATCCGCTGCTGCGCAACATGCAGGTAACTGAGACGCCGGCATCACAGATCGTCTCGATTGGCGGCTGTCTGCCGGAGCGGGTGGTGGATAACGAAGAACTTGTTCAGATGGTAAAGGCACCGCCGTCAATCAAACGGCGTCTGTCTGCAGTTATCAAACGCATCACGGGTGTGGAGACCCGGCGCTATGCTGAAAAGGGAACGTCCCCTTCCGACCTTGCTGTGAGCGCATGCCGGCAGGCGCTAGAGATGGCCGGTATCGATGCCACCGATATCGACACCCTCATCTTTGCCAGCACCGACATGGATACCCTCGAACCAGCCACAGCCAACATTGTGCAGACAAAGCTGGGCATCACCACTACGAACTCCTTTGACGTGAGCAACGCATGCAACAGTTTCATACAGGCTCTCAACGTCGCCAACAGTCTGATCGCGACCGGAGCGTCAAAACGTGTGTTACTAACGACCGGCGAAATCGGCAGCTACGTTGCCAACCGTGAAATCCACGACATGGATGATCTTCGCGTAAAGCTCGGCGGCCTGACGCTTGGCGATGCGGGCGCAGCCATGATCGTGGAGCAATCGAACGGGAGTTCCGGCATATCCGAGGTGAACCTGTTGAGCATGGGTGAGCATTGGCAATTGTGCCACGTGCCGGAAACGACCGACTGGCGTCAGCGCGATGATGGCACTGTCCACGGCTGGTTCTATCTGGACATGCCTGAACTGGCCAAGCTCGTCCGTCCAACAACCGTGGACTACTTCAACCAGTACAAAGAGTACCGCCACAGGGCGTTCGGCGAAGACCATTTCATGAATTCAATAGTCAGGCTCATCCCGCATCAGATCTCAACGGTGCTGATTGACGAGATGGTTGTAGCCACTGGCTGTGATCCTGAGAAGATTTGTATATCCGCGAATGTCTGGGGCAACACCGCAAGCGCGTCGATTCCACTGACTCTTCAGCGCGCCGTCGAACAGGATGGCTTGGAACTCGGGTCCGGCCATGACGTCATGCTTTATGGCGCTGCTAGCGGTTACAGTCTTGGCCACCTGCGGGTGAAGCTCTAGCCCCGAGAAACATCCTTGAAAGGGCTTTGTCAACTTAAGCGAAATCCACGGCGAAACGCGTGATCCGTAGGACAGGAAAGCCCCGGTATTCGGGCGTTTGCTATCTGGGCGAGACGTCCAAGCGGGCGAGAATCAG
>JBDHHP010000230.1:0-5839 GCA_039589275.1 Gemmatimonadota bacterium
GAGGGAGATTGAGCGAGCGAGACTACTTGGTCGGCACCGCGCTTCGCCCCCTGATCCCAGCTCCGCCTCAGCTGTCAGGCGATGGATGGCAGAGGTGGGTGATGTGGCCGACGATCTCTGTGAGTTTGCCCGCGTGGACGGAGAAGGAGATTCATTGGCTGAGGCTGTGAACGCGGTGCGCGACTCAGGAGCTCCTTTGACCGTAGGAGAACTCTCCATCACGGGCAGCGACCTCATCCGTGCTGGTGTCGCTGAAGGGCCGCTAGTCGGCGAAGTCCTGAACCGCCTATTGGACGATGTGTTGGAGAATCCGGGGCTGAACGTGAAGGAAGGGCTGTTGCTACGGGCTCAGCTGTTTCTCGAGGAGAGTCCACCTCCCTCCTCCCTCGGGGGGCAAGGGAGTGGAAGGGCTCTCCCGTGACCGCTCTCACCTACGCCATCATCGCGGCCCTGGGCAACGTGGTGGGCGGGGTAGTTGTCGCAAAGGGGGCCAAGCTCGGTCTCCGCGTGATCTCGCTCAGCGTTGCCTTCGGAGCAGGCTTCATGTTGGCGGTGGCGTTGGCCGAGGTGCTGCCCGAGGCATTCGAGATGGGCGGCAAGAGCGCGGCACTCTACGTTCTCTTGGGGTACCTGCTTGTTCATCTGTCGCAGCACACTGCCACAGAGCACTTCCATTTCGGTGAAGAGACGCACAGTGTCACACACCAGGCGGGTGTGGCTGCGCTCATTGGTTTGCTGCTGCACACGTTCTTCGATGGCGTCGCGATCGCAAGCGGATTCGCAGTGAGCAATCGGCTGGGCTTCTTGATGTTCCTCGCGATTCTGCTCCACAAGTTGCCTGAGGGAGTGACGATATCCAGTATCCAGATTGCCGGCGGCACCAAGCCAAGCAGGGCGGTGGGCAGTGCTGCCCTATTGGGGGTGGCGACGGTTGCCGGAGTACTGTTGACGGGCTCGGTCGGTTTTCTGGTCGCTCACGGTCTGGCCATCTCGGCCGGCGTCACGATCTACGTGGCGGCTTCGAATCTGGTGCCGGAGTTTCAGGCAAAGAAGGGGTGGGGTCTTCCCATATCGTTCTTCGTAGGAGCGGCGGCGTTTTTCGGGACGAAGGAGTTGCTTGGTTTGCTAGGGGTATGAGGTTATTCGGGAAGCGGGAAGCGAGTGCTGCGGGAGTAGGGGGGAGGGAGGAGTAGTTGCTAGCCTCACGCCGGTCCGCCGCTGTGCAACAAGCCTTTGATTGTCTTCAGTGCGGGCTCGAGACGTTGGTGAAGCTGCTTGATCTGCGTACTGCTGAGATAATCCAAGTCCTTCAGAATGCGCAGCAGGCACTCGGCCTCGGCAGCCGAGCCGCGCGCAATGCGCAGATGCCTCCGGAACTGTGGTTTGGTGTCCAGTGCATACCCCTCCACGATGTTTGCCTCTATGGACACTGCCGCTCTCCTCAGTTGATCGAATATGGGTCGGGCTTTCGCGGAGAAGTAGCGATCAGTAGTCTTGAAAGTGGCAATCACAAACGAGTGGGCCGCCTGCCAGGCCACCAGAGAGCAGTACTTGTTCATGGAGCTACTATAATGCCGCAGCAGGCTCTTACGGCATCATGTCGACGCAGAACGGACCAATCCCTTGCGCGGGGAGCGTCCTCCTCCCTCCCCCCTCCTTGATGACGGCTGACAGATCACTGTTCGGTCGTCGGGAAGACGCCTACGAGCCCCTAGCCTCCCGCCTACGCCCGACGACCCTCGAGGGCTTCCTAGGCCAGGAGCACATCGTGGGGGTGGGAAGACCCCTCCGCCAGGCGATCGAAAGAGGAGAGGTAACGTCGATCGTTCTTTGGGGCCCTCCAGGCTCCGGTAAGACCACTCTTGCTCACATCATCGCCACCTACACTGACCGCCATTTCGAGCCGTTCTCGGCCGTCACTTCAGGCGTCCCGCAGGTGAGGGAGATCATCAAGCAGGCACAGTTGAGGCAGGAGTACGAAGGGAAGGGGACCATCCTCTTCTGCGACGAGATCCATCGGTTCAACAAGGCACAGCAGGATGCGTTCTTACCGTGGGTCGAGCGAGGGGTGATCACGCTCATTGGGGCGACGACGGAGAATCCGAGCTTTGAACTCAACTCGGCGCTGTTGTCGAGGTTGAGGGTGTTTGTGTTGGAGCCGCTTGGGGAGGAGCATGTAAGAACGATTCTGGAGAAGGCGATGAGGGAGGAGGGAGGAGTGGGGAGTACACCAGAGGGTGGTCTTAGCCTCGAGGAGGAGGCGACCCAGATGTTGGTCAAGCATGCTGATGGCGACGCCAGGATTGCGCTCAACACCTTGGAGGCAATTCTCGATCACGTGCACTCCTCCTCCCTTCCCCCTCCTCCCTCAATCACCGCCGAAACGGTGGCCTTAGTCCTCGAGCGTCGAATCCCGCGCTACGACAAAGCTGGTGAGTCGCATTACAACCTCATTTCCGCCCTCCACAAGGCCGTCCGCGGTTCGGACGTGGAAGGAGCACTCTACTGGCTGGCTCGGATGATCTCGGCCGGAGAGGATCCGTTGTACCTCGCTCGGCGGGTGGTCCGGATGGCAAGTGAGGACGTTGGACTGGCCGATCCGCGGGCGCTTTCGATCGCAGTGGCGGCGAAGGATTCGTATCACTTCCTCGGCTCTCCCGAAGGCGAGTTAGCTGTCGCGGAGGCGGTTGTGTATCTGGCGACGGCACCGAAGTCGAACCGGGTGTACGAGGCCTGGGACCGGGCTTTGGACGCGGCGCGGGAGCATCCCAACGAGCCGGTTCCGCTGCACATACGCAATGCGCCGACCGGACTAATGAAAGACCTCGGCTACGGCAAGGGTTACAAGTACGATCACGCTAAGGAGGATGGGTTGGCGGTGGGGCAGGAGTACTTGCCGGAGGTGCTTCGCGGGTCGAAGTGGTATGAGCCGACGGAGAGGGGGTTCGAGAAGACGGTGGGCCAGAGACTGGAGTGGTGGGAGGCTATCAAGGCTCGATCGGATGATTCCCCCGATATAGGCTGAATGCACTTCTTGCTCTCAAGCGCACGAATGGTCTTCCCGCTTGCGGTGGCCCCGCTGCGGCGGGAGCGTTAGCTGAAGACGGCCTGTCAGCAAGGCTGTTCATATTCAACGGTTCCTCAAACGGGCGGGGCCCCTGCATACCATTATTGACTGAACAGTCAGTCGAAGAAGTCCATGCTGGCACTTGCCTTGCGGCCGCATCCAGCGAATGACCAAGCGCGGACAGACTGTGACTCTGAGATCCGGACACTGGGAGGACCAAATGCCGCCACCCACGAGCCCACCGCTTCGCTGCGCCGATCGCGGAAGCATCGTCACCGGGAAGCCCATTGTTCTCTCGGCCAGAGAGTACCTCTGCGAAGATTGCTGGCCGTTCTTCCTGCAACCATTCACCGAGGAAGAGACGCAAGGGAGATACGATCTCGGGAGGCCGCACGTCAAAAAATCAGCCTGAAACGGTCAAACTTAGAATGCCTACCGACGATTGCGACCTTCTATCGGCGTTCACTTGGGATCCCCGAATCGCGCGGGATGATGTAAGTGTGTCGACTGACCCCCCGGGGTAGTGGGGCAGTCTGATGCCGACGTTACGGCCAAAGCCTGAGCCGTTGGAGACACCATCCCAGGTTCATCCTGAACTCCTCCCATGGCGCGGAGGAACGTCACGAAGCTGTAGGTCCTGTGGCGGCCGTCTCTACCAGGCGCGACATATTGATGGTACTGTGATCCGGTTCTGCGAAGGCCTCTGCCGGAACGAATTCGGCTACGCCGTATTCCCAGGCACAGTGCCGGGCCTACCAATGCCTGGCGTGAGTCGAATCAGACTGTCGACGCGCTCGGATGTGCCAAGCAAGGTGCACGTTGCGTAGGGTGCATTCATAGTCGGTTCCCCAGACTAGAAGCAGTGTTAGCCGCGGCCCAGAATCGCACACGTGGTGGTCTTGCAGCACGGGCCGCGGGACGCCAGGTTTGCCGCTCTCGTCGAGACGCCACCTGACTACAGCTTGCGAGCACGGGGGGATCGGTCGGCATCCAGCAGCCAACTCTCTACGCGGTCCACCAGAGCATCCTGACTTGCCAGCAAAGTGAAAGTGTGATCCGCGAAATTCAAGTATTCTACGTTCACCTGAGGGCTGATCCCAATAGACGGGAACGTGTGTTTGAACTGAGATCTGTAGTTGTACCAGTGGCTGTGAGAGTGGAGAATGCAGAGATTCACCCCGCGGCTCACCATTGCTCTGAGACCCGCATCGGCCTCTCTCCGGCTGGGCTTTCGGTAGAATCCGAGTGAGGGCCGTTCTTGAGGGAGCTTCTCGCTCGACTCGCGCATGCTCAGCCACTTCCAGAGCGGATGCTTGCCCGTCAGGACGTTCGCCCAGCTGCGCCTTCTGAACAAGCGAAGTCCGTAGTGGCGTAGACGGTTGCCTAGCGTCCTGTAGGAGTATCCGTCAACGAGCACGAGTCCGACGACACGCCGATCGGTGCAGCCAACGCGGAATGCGTAGTCGGCGCCACTGCATATTCCGAACAGGACGAACTCCCGCTTACCACTGCGCTCTGTCAGGTAGCTCATCGCCTCTTGAATCTCCTGCGTGGCACTCTCCCGGGCTGGCAGCCTATCGTGGCGCGGAGCACTGTCGCCGATTCCGGATAGGTCGAATCTCAATGAAGTCACACCTGCCTTATACAATCTGCGAGCGAGCTTAACGTGGACGCGATGTGGGCCGACGCGAGGCAGCAACCCGGGGTTGATGTAGATGATGGCTGGGTATTTTGAGCTATCCGGCTGCGGTTCCGGCTCTGTGACGATCCCGGCCAGTGAGCCAGATTCGCCGAAGAGAGTCGCCGCTTCCGTCACTGCGTCTCTCGTGTCAACCACGTCACGATCGCGTCCAGTGACCGGCTCGGCACGAGCGGTTGGGGGGACTCGAGGGCCTCAGTCCAGCTTGGGAACTCAGCCAAGTGCAGTCGGTCCGGGGTGATGCCCAACGATCTCAGGCGGGCATCCAGCTTGTTGCTCTCTGGCTCGTCGTTTCCTGCGATTATCAGAATCTGATCTGCCGGCGGCAAGTCAATGTCGACTAGGTCGACCAGACCGAGCGACCGAGCGAGCCTCTCTGTGAGAGGATACCCTAACACTTCGTGGTCGCTCACATGTCTTGACGCTGCAGGTCGTTCATGCCGTTCACTCGTTAGCCACAGTTGATGGCGGGCTCGAAGCCCCTTCAGGTAGGCGTGCCCGTCGACGACTGGTTCCCACAACACCACGCTCTCAACGTCGCTCCTCTGTGGCGCGACTAGTGCGGCCAGTGTTGCCCCCAGCCGCAGCCCCACGAGTGCGACTCTTGGCAGGTCACGAGATGCCCGCAGTTCGTCCACGGCAGTACTCACGTCACTAAGCCAACGGTCCAGGTCGGCCTCCTCACTCTCACCGGCGGAGTCACCGGTCGCGTAGTAGTCAAAGCGCAGCGTGTGGAATCTTGCCTTGGCAAGTCGACGTGCCAACACGCGATATGCCCGTAGCGCGCCAACGCACTCGTATCCAGTCGGATAGCACAGGACGACCCCGACGTCACGCGCCGGGTGGTTGTCTGGCGCGTGGTATACTCCCAGCAGCTGCTCGCGTGGGTCGCCGAAAAAGTAGGGCAGCATCCAGGGAGTGTATGCCTGCTGCCTGGAAAGTTCAACTGTCTTTTTGGTGGCATGTTTCCTTGTTTGGTCCGGAGAGTCAAGTGACCGACTAACGATCCGTCGCAACTCGCCTATTGGTGCGAAGGATACGCGCGGAAGCCGACTTCTGACGCTTGGTGGAGG
>JBDHHP010000231.1:0-5836 GCA_039589275.1 Gemmatimonadota bacterium
TGACGGGCACGTATTTCTACTCCGACAACTGCTCCGGATGGATCCGCAGCTTTCGCCTGGCGGATGGAATCGCCACTGACCAGAGGGAGTGGGACTTGGAACGAGTTGGGCCGGTGCTTTCGTTCGGGCAGGACGGCGCGGGGGAACTATATGTCCTGTCGGGCTGGGGCAGCGTGCACAAGCTGGCAGCTGTCAACTGATCCCCCCTCTATTCCCGACGAAACGCGGTCGCTGGATCAACGCGCACGGCTCTTATGGCCGGCACGAGACAAGCTAGCATCGCGACGATCATGAATCCCAACGCCACTGAAGCATAGGTGGCCGGATCGGTGGGCTCGACGCCGAACAGTTGTTGTTGCAGCAGGCGAGTGGCTCCAACTGCAGCAGTCGTTCCCAGACCCAGACCGACGCCCACCAGCAGCAGCCCTTTGCTGAACACCAAGCGCACGACGTTAATCACGGTAGCTCCGAGTGCCACTCGGATACCGATCTCGGGCAGCCGCTTCGCCACATCATACGCGAGCACGGCGTAAAGGCCGATCGCCGCCAGAAGCATGGCCACAGCTGCAAATAGAGCGAGCGTCAGGTTCAAGACGCGGTTACCCGACACGGAATCCGCGATAATGTCATCCATGGTGATCACCTGGGCGAGCGGGATGCGCGGATCTCGTGAAAGCACAACCGTGCGCACGGCGGGCACGATTGACTCGGGCTCTCCTCGAGTCTTGATCACTAAGCTCATGCCAGAGTACCCCATCTGAGGATACGGGAAGTACATGTCGAAACCCGGCTCCACTGCCAACATGTTCACGCGGGCATCGCCCACGAGACCGACCACCTCCAGCAACCATGGGTTGTTGGACCCTATGGCGACCGTGCGGCCGATCGGATTCTCACCGGGGAAAAGGCCCTGCGCCATGGATTCGCTGATCACCAACTTGCGCGGGGCTTCGGAGTCATCTCCGAGACTCACGTCGCGGCCCGAGCGGACCGGAATACCCATCGTCTCAAAATAGCCGGGCAACACGGTGCGTGACCAGGCTGACCGGCTTTCGGCTCTGTTCGACGGAGGGTTGTCCGGATCCCACACGCCCCAGTTCATCCACGGGTCGCTGATAGGAAGCTTGTTGATCGCCGAGGCAGACACTACTCCCGGGATCGCCTCAATGTCCTCGAGCAGGCCAGCATAGAACTGAACGCGAGACGGCCGTTCCCCATACTCCACCGACGGAAGGCGAAGCTGCGCGGTCAGAATGCTCTCGGAATCGAATCCTACTTCCACCTGGCTCAGCCGCGCGAAGCTCTGCATCAGAAGACCTGAGCCAATCAACAGAACGGTGGAGACTGCGACCTGCACGACAACGAGTCCGCTTCTGAGGCGTGCCGTTCCGCCTCCGGCTGAGGCCCTGAATCCATTCGTGAGATGTTCTGCCGGATCGGTGCGCGCGCCGGAGATCGCGGGGAAGCCCCCGAATACCAACGCTGTGCCACATGACAACACGAGCGCGAAAGTGAGCACGGGCAGAGACACGCTGATCTCCCGGATTCCAAGGGAGTCCAGCGGCATGACAGAGATAACGAGTTCTTTCAGCCACAGAGCGAGAACAGTCCCCAACAACCCGGCAGCCACTGCCAAGAGAAGGCTCTCGGCGAACATCTGGCGCGCCAGGCGTCTACCGGAAGCACCCAGCGCAGCCCTAACAGACAGCTCCGTGCGCCGAGCCGAGCCGCGAGCGAGCAACAGGCTGGCGACGTTGCCGCACGCTATGAGGAGAACCAGCGCGATTGCACCCATCAGCAGCATGAGGCTCAACCGATAGTTCTCACCCAGGGCTTGCTGCAGACCGGTGAGCAGGAGTGCTTTGTCTTCGTTTGACTCGGGGTACGCCTCTTCCAGCTGAGCCGAGATGACCTCAACCTGGCCCTGCGCCTCGCCAATCGAGACTCCCGACTGAAGCCGTCCGATGATGAGCCAGCTGTGGGAATCGCGTGGTTCTCCGCGTCGCATCGGACGCCAGAAGTCGACATCGTGCAAGATATGGAAACCGGCTGGCATCACACCCACGACGGTATGTGGCACCCCGTCGATGGCTAGGGTTGATCCAACCACGTCCCCCGAACCCCCAAACCGACGCTGCCAATACCCGTGACTCAGAATTGCGACGTTGGGGCCGCCTGCCTCGGCCTCCTCTGCCGAGAACTCTCGGCCCAACTGTGGACTGACACCGAGTGTGTGAAACAGATTGACCGAGGCGTAGTTGCCGGTTGCCCAATCGGGCTCAGAGCCGCCTATGATGGTGTGACCTGCGGGGCCGACGCGGATTGCAGCCAAGGACTCGAATGCGTCGCTCCTGTCACGATAGTCCTCGTAGTCCGGAATGGATACGGACGGGTTCACTTCGCCGGCGAAGGTCGCTCTTCCCATCACCAAACGGTCCGCATCCGGAAACGGAAGCCGCGTAAGTAGCGCCGCATTGGTGACGCTGAACATGGCGACGTTTGCGCCGATGCCGATTGCCAGGGCCACGATTATCGCAGTCGAGAACACCGGGTTGCGACGAACGCCCCGGAAGGCATCACGAATGTCGTGCAGCATGGAGTCCCTCAGCTTCGGGCCCCGGGCATTGCTGTCCTTCTCCTGTGGTGGCTCATGTGAACCCCGTGCTGCAGCTCCTCGCGCCATCCCGTCCCGACGAATCCGCGTGGCCGCGCCGACTGCGTCCCACAGCAGCTCGATACCGAGATGCAGCCCGCCGCCGACGCCCCGGTAGCGGAGCTCATTTCGCTGAGCGCAATACGCCTCGACCAACTGCGTTCTGTACGCCTTGCGGAACCGCTTCGGATAGACCAGCAGCAGCAGCTCAAACAGAGCGAGCCCGAGACGGCCGGTCTGCCTCGGCTTTGTAATCCCTCTCATGCCGGCTTCGTACTCCATAGGGTGCCGCGTACGCCATCGACCAACTCGGCCAATCGCGCCACTTCGGCCCGCAACACCTCGTGGCCGAGTCGCGAGAGACGGTAATACCGTCTCTGGGCTTGATCGTTCTCAGGGGGTGGGCGACGAGCGGACTCCTGAATCAGATCGCGGTCCAGCATACGCTGGATGGACTCGTAGAGGGTCCCGGGACCAAGCTTGATGACACCATCGGTGCGCCGTTCCACCTCCTGTTTCACGGCGTAGCCGTGCCGTTCTCCCTCCGCCAAGACCAGCAGGATGTGTAGGAACGCGGGTCTCAGCGGCAGTAGTCCGCGTACTCGGGCGGGTATCTCAGGCATCGGGCCTCCAGACGGTCCCCGTGATCACCATATCGTATTCCGTAAGACGTGTCGTGATCCGATATGGTTTCAGCTAACAAAAAAGCCACGCCGCAACTGAGGGAGTGGGTTCACTGACTGATCGCTGACTGTTGACCGCTGACCGCTGCTGTTAGCCCTTCGGCCTCAATGAACCCCTGCCACAGCGGTCAGTCGCGGAGGGGCTCTAAGGCAATGCAAGGCGGGTGCCCCGCAGTCCGGCCAACCCGCTGCAGCACTCACCGATGGCACAGTCTGGTTGCGCGGTTGTCTCCCGTCTGCATTATCTGAACACGAGCAAATACGATAGAGCGATCTCGGTACCTGTCGACTCGTCCCCACCGATGCCTCGGTACCGCTCACCTCGCACCACGACGCGTAGCCGGTGCTCACCGTCCTCGAGGCCGAAAACATGCCACACCGACTCGTGGAACTTGTTCGCGTCTTCGTCGGGGTAGACATCGACTGTGCGGTGTAGTTCGCCGTCGAGGTAAATGTCTGCAGTGCCCCCCGAGGGCATGTAGGCTCCGGCGAGGATCGCGCCGGTGCCCTCGAACTCGATCGAGGCCTCGGCTCCTGCGTCGCCCGTCCGTTGCGCCCGCCATTCCCAGACGGGTGACGTGTAACTCCCCTCTTCCCAGTCACCTTCGAACGACCAGCGTGGGTCTTCGACGGAGACCCGTTCCACCGGGGTCCCGTAGTCGTCCCACATCTCGAGCTCCGCAGGCTGAGGCGACTGGGTCCTGACCGTGATGCTGTCTCCCTCCACGCGACCCCCGTGGCGCTCAACCAGGGCGATAGCACGGTTCATGTTGCTGCTGACGATCGTCTCGAAGGTGTAATCGGTGTAGGAGAACTTCTCGTTGGCGATGGCGTCGATGCCGCTCTTGAACTCGTCGGGGATGCCAGAGTATCCCAGTACGACCCCCAATATCCCGACGGCGCTGGCCGGGTTGCAGTCAGAGTCTTGTCCGCCCCGCGTGGCGATCGCCATCGTGTTGTAGAAGTCACCGTTTCCGTACAGGAGCCCCAGAGCCACGTAGGCACCGTTGACCTTGGCGTCGATGTTGAACGGGTGTAGGGCACCAGCGGGACACGGCTCTCCACCGTCCCACTTTTCGTCGATCAACCGCCACACCTCGGTCCAGTCGTGGGGGTGCAGCCGCGACCAAGCGAGTACATCGCTGATGAGAAGCGCGTAGGGGCTCTCGGGCGGCAGCGTGGCCAGGCCCGCCTCAACGATGCTCCGGGGATCGCTCTCGAAGAAGGCCGCGGCGTACATGCCGCTCACGAACACGCCACCGAGGATGCCGTCGCCGTAGTTCATCACTCGGCCGGCGCGCAGGCACAGGTCGTTGGAGGCCTGGGGCAATCCGGGAGACATCAGACCGATGAAGTCTGCCTCGATCTGGAAGTCGATGTCACTGGCGTGCGGGTTGAATCTCGGAGTGCCACTGAGCGCGGCCGGAACGCCCCGCCTCAGGGCTCGGCGAGCCGCGAGGTTCGCGTGCCACAGACTGTATTCGGCGTCCCGGAACATCATCCCGAAGTCCTCGGTGGTGGCGTCGAGGCCCTTGTCATCGAGGACGGCCGCGAAGGTCATGTCCACATACAGGTCGTCCTGGTTCAGAGTTTCGGCCACCATCTCCGGTCGCCATTGGGGCAGATCCTCCTCAGGAATGATCTGGCCCATGTACTGGAACTCGGTGGGCGCGCCGAAGCTGACTCCGATCATCTGGCCAGCCCAGCCACCGCGGATCTTGTCTTCGAGCACGGAAAGGAGCTCGGTCTTGTATGTACTGCTGTCCTGCACGCAGGCGGTTACGCCGATTGCCACGGTGACAACGAGTGTGGCGCGCGAAATGTGCGATGTCATGTACTCTTCCCTTTTCGTCTGTCGAGCCTATCGCCGCTGCATCAGCACGAGAAAGCTGTCGATGAACCGCGCATGGTCGAGGTCGAACACCACCTCGTCCTCGGCCAAAGCTGTGGTTCGACGTCACGAATCCGTAATCAGTTACTACAAATAACACTCGATGCGGCTCCACCGCGAACACCGGTTCAGTTACATAGCTGGCCGCCACCAGCTCGTCACTCGCGTTCCTATAGAACAACTCTCGCCCGTGCGCGACGGGAAGAAGCTCATTCTCGACGAGAATAAGCCCAATACAGGAGGAGTGCTTAACTGACTGATAGCTGACGGCTGACAGCTGACAGTCGACGCTGCTGAACCAGGGAAACCGCCGCTACGCTTCGGTGTATGCATTGAGACGTATGAAGCAGCGCGACTCCATTACCCCCGTCACGTTCTCGCGGGAAGAGCTCCGCGTGATCCGTGAGAGCTTTGGGAAGGGCAAGACGCCGCCTGTCTGCCCATTGTGCGGTGGCCTGCTCAAGGTTGTCGGACCGGCAGGCGGAGATGAGGGGCCGACAGTGTGGCAAGTAGAGTGCGAACGCTGTCGGCGCGCGGCGTTCATTTCGACGCGCTAGTAGAACAGCCGAGGACACAAAGGGCCGGTCTCCCGGCCCTCATGTTAGACCA
>JBDHHP010000232.1:0-7102 GCA_039589275.1 Gemmatimonadota bacterium
AGTCACATGAGGCGCTTTCCCCCTGAGTCCCCGTAAGTCACCTGAGTCACTCTTAGTCCCGGAATCGCGGCTTCGCGGCGCGGGGCTTTCCCCGTAAGTCCCACTCGGCCCCCCTGAGTCCTGGCACAAGAACCGGCACAGCTTGAAGGGGTTCAACACGGGCCGTACCTTAACGCGAACCCCTCCAAGGAAGCCGCTTCGTGGCTGACCTGTTGGAACGCTTGAAGTCTGCCCTAGCCGGCCGCTACACCATCGAGCGGGAGCTAGGGTCTGGTGGGATGGCAACGGTCTATCTAGCGCAGGACCTCAAGCACGAGCGGCAGGTAGCCGTCAAAGTCCTGCGTCCAGAGCTGGCAGCAGCGTTGGGTCCCGAGCGGTTCCACCAAGAAATCAAGATCGCAGCCAACCTCACGCATCCCCACATCCTGCCTCTGCACGACTCAGGTGATGCCGAAGGCTTCCTCTACTATGTCATGCCCCACATCGAGGGTCAGTCTCTACGGGAGAAGCTGGCCCACGAAGGTGAGCTACCTATCGCCGAGGCTGTCCGAATCCTCAGAGACGTAGTGGACGCCCTATCCGAAGCCCATGACAAGGGCGTAGTCCACCGCGACATCAAGCCAGACAACGTGCTGCTCACCAAGCACCATGCATTGGTGACCGATTTCGGTGTTGCTAAGGCCGTGAGCGAAGCCACGGGTGCCCAGAAGCTCACCACCGAAGGCGTGGCACTCGGCACCCCAGCGTACATGTCGCCTGAACAGGCTGCTGCCGACAAGCACATCGATCACCGGGCCGACATCTATGCTGTTGGTGCTGTTGCCTACGAGTTGCTGACGGGTAGACCGCCGTTCACTGGTACTACGCCTCAGGAACTGCTCTCGGCACAGGTGACCCAATCGCCGGACCCCGTCACGAAGTACCGGGGATCAGTGCCACCAGCACTGGCTCAGTTGGTAATGAAGTGCTTGGAGAAGAAGGCCGCCGATAGGTGGCAGAGTGCTGAGGAGTTGCTGCCACAGCTTGAGGCGCTGGCGACGCCGAGTGGGGGCATCACGCCTACCGGGATGATGCCGGTGGACAGGGTGGCGAAGCGGAGATGGATGATGGCAGGTGGAGCGGTAGCAGTTGCCGCAGTGATTGCCCTGATCGTTGTCGTGGCAACCCTTCCTCGCGTGAGCGGCGTCTCACTCGACCCGACCCGCGTTGCTGTCGCCGTGTTCCGCAACGCAACTGGAGATGCATCACTAGACCAGGTGGGTGAGCAAGCAGCGCACTGGATAACACAAGGTTTACAGCAGGCGGCAATCCAGGTAACTCCGTGGGACGGCGCACTACAGGCGTGGCAGTACGTGCAGTCGGAAGTGGAGGCGGGCCGAGTCCGCGAACCGATACGGGCCTTTGCAGAAGAAACGGGTGCCGGAACTGTGGTTTCGGGTGTGGTCTATCTGCAGAATGACAGTCTGGAAATTCACGCGAACGTAACTGATGCACTACAAGATCAGCCGCTCGGTACTGTCGATCCAGCTAGAGGACCACGAGAAACCACGAGGGATGTGATCGCAGATGTGCAGCAGCGAGTGATGGGATTCCTTGCCGTCGCATTCGACGAACGCATTGCCGCTCAGCTCCCCGGAACTGTACGGCCACCATCATACGCGGCGTATCAGTCCTTTGACGATGGTATCGCGCACTACCAGAGAGGCGCATTTAGAGAGGCGGTTCCCTACTTCCGGCGGGCGTTTGGTCTCGACACTACATTTGTCACCCCGCTGTTCTACTGGACTCACTGTCACAACAACTTGAACGAGTGGACACAGTCTGACTCGATCGTGGGCATCGTTGAACGCTACAGAGACCGACTGAGCGACTACGACCGACACTGGCTGGACCACTTGAAGGCGCGAGTGGACGGTGACAATCCGACGGCACTGCGGGCCATTCGGCGAGCGGCGGAACTAGCGCCGGGCTCAAAGGCAGTATACAACCAGGCGTTATTAGCAAGGTGGAACAACCGTCCGCAAGAGGCCGTTGATGCTCTCCTGAGTCTTGATCCTGAGCGGGGGCCCATGCGCGGGTGGTATGCCTACTTCACAGTGCTTGTAGGCGCCCAGTTGGCTCTAGATGAGCACGAGAGAGCACTGGAGGCTGCGCAGAAGTTTCGAGAGATCCACGGTGATGATCCTCTAACGCTGTATGCTGAAGGTCTCGTTCTGGCGGGGTTGGGGCGAGTCGAGGAGGTCGATGCGCTGGTCAACGAGATAATCGCCTTGCCCGAGGAAGGTCTGTTCCAGGGATACTATGTTCGGAGAATCGCTGTGTACCTGCGCCGCCTCGGGCACGTCGATGCCGCACGGGCTACCATCAACCGGGCAATCCAGTGGTACGAAGCTATGCCGCCTGACATGAAGTCAAGTGCAGCGTGGCGTTACCCCCACTATGCCGTGGCATTGTACGCCGCTGACCGCTGTGACGAGGCTTACGGTGTCGTGAAGCCACTGTCGGATGAGTTCCCCGAAGACCTCGACTATCGGGGTTTTCTCGGCATGGTCGCTGTTTGTCGCGGAGATCGTGAGGAGGCGATAGAGATTTCCGAGTGCCTGGAGGCATTGGATAGGCCCTACCTGCACGGGGTAAACACGGCGTGGCGGTCAGTGATGGCAGCAGCACTCGGGGATGGCGAAGACGCCGTCACGCTCTGGAGACAGGCGATGGCAGAGGGATTCTCAGTGCTCGCGCAAGGGGACGCACGTTGGATTGCCTTCGAGTCTCTCCGCGACTACCCGCCGTTTCAGAAGTTGGTGAGGCCGAAGGCGTAGGCGTCGCCCAACGAAGGACCCAGCCTAACATTGCCAGGAGTTCCTACCGGGCCGCGCCGAGTTTTCTGGATTTGGCACGGACAGAATTTGACCGGTGGTAGGAGGATTTTCAGGCCGGCAATACTGTCCCAGAAAGTGACACCCACGTACACCAGATGACGTCAAATGACGTCCTGACGCGGCTTCATCCTTTCGGGTCGTGTCACTGAGTGACACCGGCGTACCGCAGTCCGCGCACATCCGAGGCACACGAGGCCGAGGAGTAGGCTAGCACAACAGTCACACCGCAATCCTACTTCATCACAGGCGGCAGGAAGTTCTCCAGCACCCACATATCCTCACCTTGCTCGGCGATCTCCCGTACTTCGTGCTGATACACGGCAGCGAAGGCGATCTGACGGCCGCCGGGATGCATGCTCATGCCGGACACGGCAAACCCAGGCAAGGGAATGTCAGTAGGTTGTGGATCTCCACCTGCGGCAGGAACACGCCACAGGACTGTCGTCGCCCCACCTTCCGCCAACGTGGTGATCGTGTAGAGGACATACTGCGCGTCGGATGTCCAGGCCACACTGGGTCTGAAATACCAGGGCAGACTGTCCCGCCCCTGGACCGAGAGTCGGGCTAAGTCGCGCGGTGCACCACCAGCGATGGGGACGATCTTCAACGCCCATTCCCCTCGCTCTTCCCACCCTGACCGCACACTCGACCAGAAAAACGCCAACCACCGATCATCTGGCGAAACCGCCAACTGAGAGAGATACGCAGGTACCGGTACTCGGGAGATCTCGTGGACCTCACTAATGCCGAGAGCGTGTACAAGGATCCGCTGTGAGTCAGCGCTTTCATCCGGCAAGACGTATGCGATTCGACCATCGTGCAGCCAGGCTGGCCAGTGCACTCCGGGCTCCTGTAGGACTGCCACGGCCCGACCCGTCTTCGCATCGATCCGGTAGACACCCCAGCGATCCCTGTGATCACGACCTTGTGCCAGCAGCCACATGCCGTCCGGTGACCACTGCAGCGCGAACGGCTGCCTCGGGCGGAGGGTCAGGGGCACTCGATGCTCTTCGCCGCTTTCCACAGCGCGGATCCCAAGTGTGGACGGAAACGGGTAGGAGTGGTATGCGTACGCCAAGTACCGTCCATCCGGTGACCAATCGATTGCCCTTGCGATGCCACCTGCAGTCAGGCGAGGGGTCTGAAGCTCACCCGTTGTTGGGTCGAAGTCCGCAACGTAGAGCCCGCGGCTCGGATCATCCGTGACCGGACCGCAACAGTAGTAGTAGGATCCGACCCTATCGAATCCTAGTCCACGCCCCACTTGGAGCTCCGGGCGCACAAGCGTTGGCGAGCCCGCTGCCACACCGTCTGCTACTTCCACCAGCCAAGCGCGTCTACCGGACCCGGGTTCCACGCCACGGTCGCTGTCGAACAAGAGCCGTTTGCCATCCGGCGTCCAGTCGAGGACGCGATCGACCGTCGGACTTTCCACCAGTGCGGTTTCCTTCCTCGTCTCGACGGCGAGCACGAAGATGTCTCGGCGCGGTGAGTCCTCCTCAACCAGCGCGTCATAGGCGATGTAACGCCCGTCAGGTGAAAACCGCATCCCTATAGGAGAGCGCCAATCGATGGCCGCGAGCTCGGTGACCGTCCCGTCCGCGACTGAGATCACTGCCACCGATCCGTCAAAGATCGTCAGGATGTGGGAACCGTCGGGTGACCAGTCGCGAGGCTCAAGCCAGTCGCGATAGAGGGCGCGGACTCCCGAGCCGTCCACACTGACCACCCGCAATTCGCTGGTTCCGCCCGCGCCGATCCACACGTAGGCGATCTGCCTCCCGTCAGGCGCGAACTTCGGTAGTAATGGGTACTCCCAATCCGACTCCGGGGTCACAATGTAGCGATCTTCTCCAGAGCCGAGGTCTTTGATGCCGAGTTGACTGCTCTGCCAATTCGTGAACGCGTAGAAGCGCCCGTCACGGGAGACCGAACCAGTCAGGTCTCGGAGTCCAGCGACCCGACGATGCTGTGGTTCATGCTGTGGCTCTTGCGATCCAGCAGACGCAGCTGTCAGGACTAACATACCCCAACCAACCGCGAGCAAGAGAATCCGTCTGTACATGGCCATAACAGAGTGCCTGTGAGTCGACCTCAGTGGCAATCGGTCTTCGTCGTCGGGCGGGCGTCGTACTGCGGCCGCGGAGGCCAGAGGCCACCGACTGGGTCACCTCTGCCTGGGCGGGAACATGGCCCAGCGTTCCAGGTGCCGCAAGAAGGCGCCGACGAAGGTTCTGACTGGGAGTCGCGGGGTGTACCGAGGACTAGGAATCCTCTGACCGTATCGGGAGGCCTGTCAGGACGCGGCTCCCGGCCAGATGTGCTTCGAATGTGCCTCGAAACCGCGGCTTTCTCCCTTGCCCTCCGCGAGTCTCTCCCGGCTGGATAGCTATCTGAATACTCCCTGATATTCTCAAGGCAAGGAGGGCCTTCAGTCACCGCTTTGCTGATCAACGACAGTCTCCTCAGTCAGGGTCCCTCTGTTACCTAACTGGTTGTACGTCAACCACCTCCGATACGTCTGCCATCGGCGTAGTCATGCGGTCCCTGCCAGCGGCATGGTTACCTGTAAAATGAATAGTATTTGTTGTATTACGGCTAATTATTATTGACAGACAGCAACCCAAGTGCTATCGTCTGATCCGTTGCTCGTCTCCCAGCTGCAGCTGGGCACAGGTCACTTGGGGCATGACAGGAGGATCTCGCGATGCAACTCCTCGGGAAGCGATCTTTGGCGTGGGTGCTCAAGTGGATCACCACGGTGGCCATAGTGTTTTGGGCAGCCATCCTCCTCTGGGTACTGCCTGTAGGAGTGAGGGAATCCTCTCGGTCCTCGTTCGTGGTTCCCGCGATGACGTCATCCGGCCGATCAGCTCCGACAAGGAGGTCATCGAGCTGGAGTCACGGATGGCAGTGCTCACCTTTCGGACAGAAGGAGGCACACCGGTGAGAATCCTGGGGTTGTCTGGGCTGACCGTGATGATCGGGCTACTGATCGGAATCCTCTGGCTCCTTCGGAAAATCCTCGGCAGTCTCGTTGCCGGACAACCACTCACCGAGATCAATGCCCGTCGGTTCCGCAGCATCGGGATTCTGATCGTGGGCTTGTGGCTCTCGATGGCCCTCTTCGAGATACTTGGACACCTCTATTTGCAGAGCCATTTCGTTCTGCCGCCAAATCCGGGACCTCCGGGGCCGATCAGCCTGATCATGACTCTTCCCACGACAAAGCTCTTTCTCGGACTACTAATCATCCTGATGGCGGAGATCATGCGTCTCGGTGCGGAGCACCGCGCGGACAGCGAAGCGGTCGTCTGAGGGGGCCAGGCATGGCGATCAAAGTGAACCTGGATCTGCTGTTGGTACAGCGAAAAGTCTCCCTCACCGAGCTGGCTGAGGAAGTAGGAATCACGTTGTCCAACCTGTCACTGCTGAAGACGGGCAAGGTCCGCGGGATCCGTTTCAACACGCTGAACGCCATCTGCAGAGCCCTGGATTGCAGGCCCGGAGACATTCTGGAATACGAACCGGACGACACTGATGTCGTGAGCCCTGACACACATGCGGACTAACTCGGACATACGAGGCCAATCGATGGCCTGACGCCTGATTCCAAGGAGCCACTCATGAAAGCCTTCCTGCTGCTTCCCGTGACACTCGCGGCACTCGCTGCCGAACCGCTCTCGGCGCAGGGCCAGGACGATCTGCTAACCCTTCGACGCCTTTTGCCTGCCCGGGCTGACCCCAGCGGCGCCCCATCGCCGGACGGGCGGTATCTCTCCTATGTGAACTGGATGGCCTACGAGTTGAGTATCCGGGACCTCGTTACCGGCGAATCGCGCCCGCTCTTCGGAAGAACGCCCGAGTCGCTCGGCGTTCCGTGGTTCTCCACATTCTCTCGAGACGGACAGCGCGTCGCCTTTGGGTGGCGCAACAGTGGCAGCAATAGGTATGACCTGCGAGTGGTGGGTGTCGATGGTTCCGACCCGCACGTGGTTTTCAGCGGGGACTCGGTGGCCTATGTCCACCCGGCCGAGTGGTATCCTGACGGAGAGACCCTGCTTGCGTTGGTAGGGATGCTGGGCGGCTCTACTCTGATGGCACGGGTCTCCGTGACGGAGGGTTCCGTCCATGTGATCAAGACCCTCCCCTTCGCCTGGTCCGGGAGTCTGTCACCGGATGGGCAGTGGATCGCCTATGACGCCCCGCAGTCCGATGACTCC
>JBDHHP010000233.1:0-5723 GCA_039589275.1 Gemmatimonadota bacterium
GACTGGGCAGCGGACTTGGATTTGTCGATGTGTCTGACGGAGAAATGAACTGAAGCTCTTCAACCCTCCATACACCGACGAGGCCGGACTCACCGCCGGACATTCCGCCGCATCGCACGATGCACAGCACAACGAGTATGAGGGTGAGGGTGGTCACGTTCTGACTCATATACCGATCCTTTTCAAGCCACTGCTCGGTGGGGGATGCCGTATAACGGTTCTGCGATTCTGCTGCGGAAATCGGAGGCGGGGCGCGCAAAGCGCGCGAGACCAGAGCTTGGTCCGTCAGCAGCAATCGCTTGTTATGCCGCGGCACCACCCGCGCAAGCTAGTCAAGGACTCTCGAAAGCCAGTGAATGACGTTGAGAAGTAGCTGCGGATTCTGCACTTGAGGGTCGTCGGATTTGTCCGAAGCAGCACGCATCTCGGGCGTAACCAGGACAGCGTGTTCTGAAAAGACCGCCACGCGGCCTCGGTCCAGCTCGAACACAGCACCCTGCGACCACCCACCGACACTCTCTCTGGGGGTCGAGTCTGAGAAGACCCACGCGACGTTAGGCAGCAGCGAAATGAAGGATGGCCCTAACGGTAAGAGCGAGGTGGCCGTGGGTGGAGGGTGAAAGGCCGAGCCCACCCATGTTGCCACCGAATCCACCCGCTCCTCCGGGCTGCGTCCGTCAGTGATCGGGTGCTCGGCGAGGGTGCCGTCAGTCCTTCTGAAAACGACGGGAGCAGCTTGGGCCACTGAAGCCGGCGTCGGCTCATGCAGCTTCACCGAGTCGACAGCGTAACCGTTGCTGACCTCCACATCGAAGGCGGCGGCCAAGCTCTGAATAGCACCCGCCAATGGCATGTGATCGAAGACAATCAAGACCGACCCGCCTGCCCGCACCCAGTCCGCGAGGGCTGTAATCTCGGCCTCGGTAAACGCCGATGGCGTCGGCAACCTCCAGGCGTTTTCGACCTCCTCCTGAGTCGGATTGTCTGGGAGAGCGTTCTGCTTAGAAAGTGGCAGTTCGATGATCACGACGTGGCCACCGGATAGGACCCGCTCAGTGAACTCGGTCGTCAGTTGTCGTACCCGGTATCCATCGGCTTCAAGAAACCTGATGAGGCCGGCACGACCCTCACGACCGAGCGCGTCCCGGCCCACGATGTTGTGGTGAGCCGCATCCAGGAGGATCACCGGCCCCGTTCCAATGGGGTACGCCGGACCCTGAGCCACGGTCCGCTCAGCGAGGACTGCAAGACTCGCTGCTATCAGGAGCACGCTACGACTCCTCACCGGCTCCTCCTTGGCGGAAACGCTGCGGCATAACTAGTAATTGGACTGGCCAGCATATCTCCACATCCTACACCGCACCCGCGACATAGCAACACAGTGGAGAAAAAGTATGCTGCTAGGAAGTACCACTCGTGATTGTAGTTAGGCTTGCCGCGGCCATCATCCAAATGAGCGCTATGAAGTGAAGTCCGTGCAGCATATCACGCAGAGCATTTGCCGGGCGAAAAAAGTCCGGACACCAAATTGGGGGAGTAGCCCTGGAAAGAAAGAAAGCGAGCCAACCTAACCGGTTGACTCGCTTTTAGTTGCCCCGCCAGGGCTCGAACCTGCACTCTTCTTTTGCGCTCCGAGCCAACGAGCTTTCTTCTCAACGCAGCGCCTGGCGGCTTCAGGCGCGTGCTGACATGTTCAACGCCCCTCAGTGATTGGCTAGCCACTCGATTAGCAGTGCGTCGAACAGCTCCTGCTCTTCGAGCATCGGGAAATGTCCACTGCTCTCAAACAGGTGGTAAGATAGAGCGGGTATGCTGTCGCGCACATCGTCCCACAAGTGATACGGGGTTGCATAGTCGTACCGACCTTGGGCTAGGAAGACCGGTGCTTCAATGTCCGCGAGACGAGGGCGTAGGTCGTAGTCCTCGAGGACCACGCTAAAAAAATGGTTGATCGCGTTGAGGCTAAAGTGACGACCAGCGAATAACCAGTACGAATCCTGCCCCGGGTCATGCCAATAGATCGGCCCGTTGCGTACGTACGCCATTACAAATGCATCACGCGACGTGAGAGAAGCGATTGCAGTATCGGGCAACAATTCGCGATTGCGTTGCTGCGCCGCTTTTCTCTCCTCTGACGCGTCCGACTCCCAGAACTCCTCCTGGATCTGGCCAAAGCTGGCATTCCAGAACGGTACCGTGGCAATTGAAATCGCGTGGGAAATGTGGTCCGGGTAGGCTAGCGCGTACGCCAAGGGCATCATCCCGGGTGCCGAGTGGCCTAGCACACAGATCCTCTCATACCCCAAACCACTGCGCACCTGGTCGATTTCGTCGAGGAGGGTTTGCATCGTCACACCACTAAGATCAACCTCTCCCTCAGCTCCCCAGGTGTTCTTGAAATCCACGTATATGAACTGGATGTGTTGCTTCAATTCACTGGAGAAGAGAGGCCGATACAGCGGCCCGAGCGCAGCCACAACACATGGAGTGCCCTCTCCTTCCAGCAGGTAGGGGTGAGGAGTTCCATCGATCTCAAGCACACCTGAAGATCGTGCTACCTCCACGAGGCCTTGGTCTGCGGCACCTGGCTGATCCCCCTGACCACAGGCTAGCGAAATCGCAGCAAGCAGTATCACCGCAGCTGACGTGTTTCTCATTGTGTGACTCCTCCAAAGCTCAATCCGGGCAGGCTAGCCCGTAGTCCCAAGCATGCTGTCCACCGCCCCTGCCAGCCTCATCACCACGACGCTCACAATAGGCAGTCCTTGCCGGCGTGGCGCCAGACCGCTCTTTCATGAAATATCGAGGTCAAGGGAAAACCCGGACACCAAACTGGGAGAGTGCCTCCCTGAAATGCAGAAGCGAGCCAAGCTAACTGCTTGACTCGCTTTTAGTTGCCCCACCAGGGCTCGAACCTGGACTCTTCTGATCCAGAGTCATACGACTCGATCACCACAATACTTAAATAGTTGAACTCCTTCTACACCTCCAGGGAATAGAACAGCAGCCTGAACATCGGGTTTCAACTGATTGGCATGCTCAGGATTCTGTGCCATGAACGGCTCGCGCTACGGAGCCGCTCAGTACATATGTGGCACACATGTCTCCTAATCATGTAAATCAGTGCAGAGCTTATAAAGCTTGTGTGCCAGATCTGGCACACATGTCTCAGTGAGAACTCCCCCTCGTGCCACGAATGGAAAGAACGGTGCTCACATTCTGCACGATTCAGCCGAAACTAGATAAGTGCTGCTGTTCTCGTCTTACGGTAAATGGAAGAGGAATACATCGACATATCGAAGGCGCAGCGTCAGTACACACTAGCTGTCGCCCGGCTAGACAAAGACTCAAGGATCAGCGACCACAACAAGCAGCTCATGAGGTCGTTCGTGAGAGATGCAGCAATCGGGAAGACTGTCACGGGCAGAAGAAAGAAGAAGATCGGTCACGCTGCACTAGTCGGCTACATCACTCATCTGTGCACATTCATCCTGTTCGTCAAAAAGGACCTCGACAACCTCACAGACGCAGACATGGAGGATTACGTCGAAGCCCTGGAATCAGATGTCATTCGATCCCGCGCTCGGAAGGTGTTCGGTGAACAGCACCATGAGTCCGGAAGGCCCTATACGCCCAGATATAAGGTCGACAACAAGGTTGTTGTCAGAAAGTTCTACAAGTGGCTATGGGGCGAGAACAAGTACTACCCAAAGATCGTAGAGTGGCTCGATACCTATGCCAAAGACACCGAGATCTCTGCACTGACGCAGTCAGAGGTCCAGCGGCTTATCGACTTGGCGCAGACCCCCTTACACCGAGCGTTCATCCAGGTCCTATTCGACGGTGGGTTCCGGCTCGGGGAGTTGCTCAACATTCGTCTGCGCCACCTTCGCTTGAGAGCCTTTGACGAGAACGATCCCTCCAAAAGATGCTTCTCGATCCGTGTGCCCTTCTCCAAGACGCTACCGCGAACAGTCTTTATGCCAATGGGGGCGACGACCAAATGGCTGCAACTATGGCTGGAAAACCATCCAGCACGTCCGGTTCTGCGGCCTGATGGGACGTTGGATGCGGAAGATGTAACCGCGCAACTCTTTCCTTTGACCGACAGTGGGGCACGCCACATGGTGAGCAGGCTCGGTCAGCGCGCGTTGGCCAAGCGTGTATACCCCCACCTACTCCGTCACACATCAGCCACGTTCTGGTGCAACAAACTGTCGTACTTCCAGATGTGTAAGAGATTTGGCTGGACAATGACCAGCTCCATGCCCCAAAAATACATCGATCGGGAAGGAGTGGAGGAGCTTACGGTGGCTCAGAAATACCATGAAGAGGAACGGACAAGACTAGCCCCCGAGATAGAGGCGCTCGTGTGATACGTTAAAACACGGCAGCGCCTGATCTGAGCCGCACTCTGTCCTAGTACTCCGACTTCAGCATCATGACGTTGTGGACGCAGTAGAACGAGAACTTCCCGAGGGGAAAGTCCGTGTAGGGAATATGTTGCCGTACCAGCACCGGCTCGTTAGTGTCTTCCCTCATCGTGACCACACCCGAGAGCCCTTCCACTATTTCTACTTCCCACAGTTGGAAGGGCACATCTCCGTGCTCAAGCTGGTAGCTGCCCACCAAGACGATCAACCAATAGCAACCTGCGCGATCTGCTAGGTACTTGATGCCGTCAGTAAACAGCAATCCCGTGAAGTCCTTGTAATAGCGCGTAGTTCCATGAAACTGCTCCAGCTGGTCCTCCAATCCCATTCCAGATCCGGAGGCATCCACCTTTTAAGTAGTTTGCGGATCGGTGATGGACTGAGCTTGCTAACAATGGAGTTACCGCGACGTTCAGCAACAAACGGCTCGACGTCTGGCAGCGAGTAGATGGTCAGTGGATGTTCATAGGCGGAATGGCTGCGCAACCAGACAACTGAGTCTGCTGACACCACAGCGATGATCAGCATCTCGTTGGGGTAGATGTTTGCATAGGTGCACAGGTTCATGAAGTAACAAGAAAAGCGAAAATCAAAGAACTGCGTTTTTCGCCTCTAGAGGGTTGAAAAGACACCCTCAACCTATGCAACCCCGCAGTCTGGCCCTCTCACGGAGCAAATCGTAGCTTAGCCTAGTCGCCGATCGGGAGCCGTCCCTGTGGCCTACGTGTTGGAGCGTCTTAAGGCTGCGCTGCGGCATCCTCGAATCCGGTGGAGGTACTGAGAGGGGAAAAGCGAGAAATGAGATACAAACTCTGCATGGCGCTGGCGGCGATCACGGTCGTCGGGTGTGCATACAACAGCACTCGGATACCGGAGAATGCACTGGTAGTGAGGAATGGTGGGGTCATAGACGGGACCGGAGGACCGCTGATAGTCGATGGCGTGGTGGTCGTCCAAGGCGATCAGGTTCTAGCTGTGGGCGAGGCAGCTACCTTCCAGATTCCCGAGGACGCCAGGGTCGTCGATGCTGGCGGTGGTACCATTCTGCCCGGTGTCATCAACTCTCACACGCACAGCACTCACGATCCTGCTGTCCGACGCGCGTTCTTGACCGACGGCGTGACGACCGTTTGTAACCTTGGTACAAGCCTCGATCGACTTCCAACGTTCGATGACGCCTCGGTGCCCGAGGGTCCCGCGGCAAGGGGTTATTGGGCCGGACCGATTGTCACCGCACCCGGCGGCTACCCGGGTCCTGTCTACGGATCGCAGTTCAGCTACGAAGTGGGT
>JBDHHP010000234.1:0-5697 GCA_039589275.1 Gemmatimonadota bacterium
CGGCGTCGGGCTCGGAGTTCCTAGCGTGGTAGACGTCGAAACGGGTGTCGTGTACGACGTGCAGAACATCCCGTCCTGGCAGGAAGTCCCTCTTAAATCAATAATGGAGGACCGGTACTCCATTCCCGTTTTGGTCAACAATGACGCCAACTGCTTTGCACTAGGTGAGAAGCACTTTGGGAAGGGTGTCGGACATCGATCACTCATCGGACTCATAGTAGGTACGGGATTCGCCGGTGGAGTCATCGTGGGTGACAAGCTGTATACTGGTAAGAACTGCGGCGCGGGTGAGTTCGGAATGATCCCCTACTTGGACAGCATTTATGAACACTACTGTTCCGGACAGTTCTTCCCTCGTCGAACGGGACAAACCGGCACTGAGCTATTCAGTAAGGCAGTAGCCGGTGACCGGGAAGCATTGGATGTGTTCGCGGAGTTTGGGCATCATGTCGGCGAGGGTATCAAAACGATTCTCTATACGTACGATCCGGAGACAATCATCCTGGGCGGATCCGTTCGGAAGGCGTTTAGGTTTTTCCAGGAAGCAATGTGGGAGTCGATACGCTCATTCCCCTTTTCAATTGCGCCCAAGAGATTGAAGATTGAGGTGTCGGAGCTCGAGCACGTCGCCATATTGGGCGCTGCAGCGCTGCACTACGATGCCGCGACCACCCTCGGTTGATTCGGCGCCCGCTGAGGCGCTGAAAGGGAAGGCTACCGTTGGCAAACCAAGCTGAAGTCTCTCGCTCGCTACCCTCCTCAGCCTACTGGGGATTGACGCTGCTGCGCGTCGTCATTGGCTGGCACCTACTCTACGAAGGCCTATCCAAGTTGTTCACCCCGGGCTGGACCGCCTACAACTATCTCGCCATGGCGAAGTGGATCTTGGCCGACCTCTTCCATTGGATCGCAGCCACCCCTCCAGCTCTGGCCACTGTGGATCTTCTCAACATCTGGGGGCTGATTCTCATCGGCATGGCTCTGATGCTCGGGCTCTTCTCTCGCGTCGCCTCGCTCGGCGGTGTGCTGCTGCTTGGGCTGCACTACGTGGCACACCCCGCGTTGGTTGGCATGGACTTCGGGGTGCCTCAAGAGGGCAGCTACCTCTGGATTGACAAGAACATTGTCGAGCTGTTTGCGCTGGTCCTGTTCAGCCTGATTCCGGGCAAAGCACTCTGGGGTATCGATCGACTGTCCGCCCATCTCCTTCCAGCGCAGATTGGCTTTGCTGTTGCGCGCCCACTGGCCAGATTGCGTGAGAGGCTTCGCGTAAGAAGCTACTCTTCCGCCGCTAGTGCGCCCCCAGAAACCCCCTTGCCACGCAGAGAACTGCTGCGGAACCTGGTCGCTCTGCCGGTACTAGGTGGCTTCGTGTTTGCCTTGTTGAGAAAGATCGGTTGGGAGAGCTACGAGGAGCGTTTCCTGCAGCAGGTCGACGCACTCACGGGCGCCACCATCCGATCATTTGACTTCACGACACTGCAGCAACTCGAAGGCCAGATGCCGAAGGCCAAGATCGGAGATCTGGATATCAGCCGCATCATAATGGGGGGTAACCTGATCGGGGGCTGGGCACATGCGCGAGACCTCATCTACGTCTCGAAACTCGTCAAGGCGTATCACTCTGATGACAAGGTATTTGAAACTCTGATGCTTGCGGAAAGCTGCGGCATCAACGCCCTGATAACCAACCCCCTACTGTGCCGAGTGGTCAGCGAATACTGGCGCCGCAACATCGGCAGCATTCACTTCATCTCGGACTGTGGCGGAAGGAACCTGCTCGAACGCGTACAGTTCTCCATCGATAACGCCGCAAGCGCATGCTACGTTCGAGGCGAAGTGGGCGATCAGCTGGCGAGAGAGGGCAACTTCGAGCTCATTGCTCGAGCATTGGAACTGACTCGAGACAACGGCCTTCCGGCAGGCATCGGAGCACACAGTCTCGAGACCATCATTGGCTGCGTGGAGCACGGCCTGGAGCCAGACTTCTGGATGAAGACTCTGCACCACTGCGATTACTGGTCCGCCCTGAAAGAGAACCAGCACGACAACATCTGGTGTGTGAACCCCGAGGAGACAATTGCCTTCATGGAGGAACTTCCGCAGCCCTGGATTGCATTCAAGATCCTCGCGGCAGGTGCGATCCACCCAGAGGTCGGCCTCAAGTATGCGTTTGAAAACGGCGCCGACTTTGCTTGTGTGGGCATGTACGACTTCCAGATAGTCGACAACACGAACCTTGCGCTGCAAGTGCTGTCAAATCCACTGGAGCGAAGGCGACCCTGGCGCGCCTAGCCGCGGCCTGGAGGAATCGATGAGAATCGCACTGGCCATCGGAGCGACGCTGCTGATCACGTACATAGTTGCCTTCGTGGTCTACGCCGGTCTTGCCGCTTTCACAGGCTTGGAGCCGCCACAGGATGGCTCCCCGATCCAGTTTCTCTTCAGCGTGCTCGTAATCAAGCTCGGGTTTGCGGTTGGGTTTGTATTGCTGTTCGCATTCGCGCGCCAGACCTGGCAGGAGCGTTGGCTGACCTACGCCCTCATCTGGTGGGCCCTCTTTGCGGTGGCCGAAATCGGCCAAGCCATCGGGCCGGAGTACACGTGGCCCGAGGCAGGAGCAGGAGTGATAGCTGAAGCGATCTACTGGCCGCTGGCCGCTTGGGTGACGGCGCGGCTGTTAGGCGCTCACCATCGAGTGCCTGTTTCCACCTAGCAGGCGCATGAACCTGCCGGACTCACGGTACCAGTTGAGTGTAGCCCGGAGGAACACCAATCAAGAGCGAGAACCGGTGGCTACCGCCCGCGATCTGCCAGACTACTCGTCGGCACGACAGGGTTCTCAACTCGCTCGCCGTCCCGCTCCACCACGAATGCTTCCATCGCGTAGTATGCCGGGAGGCCCAGCCGTTCCAACTCCGCCGCCGTCGCCCGGTTGCGATCCTCAACTCGCTCCCAGAACTCGCGCGGGTCGGGTCCGGGAAACGGCGCCTCGTCCTTTTGCGACTGATGCCGATAGATCGCGAGAATCTTGAGCCGCAAATCGGCCTGGGACATCGGCACGAGCACGCTCGCCTGCGTCACCGGCCATTCCTGCCACGCCCCGCGGTATAGCCACACTTCCGGCGCCGGACCACGATAGATCTCCAGCGCGCGCCGCACCGCCTCGAGGCAGAGACGATGGGTGCCGTGTGGATCCGACAAGTCTCCTGCCGCGAAGACGAGATCGGGTTTGGCTTCGTTGATGATGTCGGAAACGATCGCGACGTCTTCCTCGGCAATCGGATTCTTCTTCACTGCACCGGTCTGATAGAACGGTAGGTTGAGGAACCGTGCCTGCTCTGCACTCATACCGAACGTCTCCAGCGCGGAGGTCGCTTCCGTTTCTCGAATCAAGCGCTTGAGTGTCAGGACATCCGGCTCATCGACATCTCCGGGGTTCTTGCTGCCCAACGCCTCGTCGATCCGATGCTCGAACTCGTGCGCGCCCCCCGCGACGCGCGGGAAGCCGTCTGCAATACGGGTCAACAACTCGAGGTAGCGACGGACCTCGTGATCAAACACGGCGATGTTGCCCGACGTCTGATACGCCACCGTTATGTGATTGCCGTTGTGATGCAGCTTCGCCAGCGTTCCCCCCATCGAGATCACATCGTCATCGGGATGCGGAGAAAACACGACGATGCGCCTACCCCTAGGCAGCTTCGCCCGCCCGCGAATCTTGGCGATCAGGGTGTTGAAGACCAAGCCGTTCAACGGCTCGGCTGTCCCGTGTCGTGCCAGGAGTGCACTCAGGTGGTGGTCGCGATAGTCCACGGTGGCCAGGCGCAGCACGGATCTCTCGACGCGCTTCGCCAGCCATGTCACTGCCTCGACTTCGCTCTGCGCGTTCCACTCGGCCTCACCCACCAGCCATGGGGTGGCGACGCGCGTCAGGTCAGCGGCTGCGGCCGTGTCGAGGTACACCGCGGCATTGGGATGCATTTGGAGGAAGGTCGCCGCGACATCGGAATCGACATCTCCCTCGACCGCACGACGGATGATCCCCGCCTTGTGTTCACCGGTCGCGATGAGGGCGATCTCTCGCGCCTCGAGAATCGTGGCGACCCCCATCGTCAACGCTTCGAGCGGCACGTTCGGCTCACCGAAGAAGTCCGCCGCCGCATCTGCGCGCGTTACGGTGTCGAGGAAGATGAGTCGTGTGCGCGATTCGCGTCCCGAGCCGGGCTCATTGAACCCGATGTGACCGCTTCGGCCGATCCCGAGCAGCTGCAAGTCGATGCCGCCGACTTCCGCAATGGCACGTTCGAACGCCGCGCAATGCTCGGCACATTCCTGCGAAGGAAGGTCACCGCGTAGAATGTGGATGTTTGCGTCTGGGATATCGACGTGATCGAGCAAGTGTTCTCGCATGTACCGGTGATAGCTGTGAATGCTACCGGGGTCCATGGGGAAATACTCGTCGAGGTTGAAAGTGATCACGTTCTCAAACGAGAGGCCCTGTTCGCGATGGAGACGGACCAGCTCGCGGTAGATGCCGACCGGGCTGGATCCGGTCGCCAGTCCCAACACCGCCGGCTTCCCTTCGGCCGCACGTTCGCGAATGATTGCCGCGATGCGGGAGGCAACGACCGAGGCAATCTTTGCGTCGTCGTCGAAGATGAATACGGGAATACGTTCGCGCGTCGTGGTCATCGGGGATGCAGGACTAGGATATTCGAAATATACCGCCTCGCAAGAGCGTCAGCGCCGAGCTCATCGGCAGCGCCGGCGCCCGACGTGGACGAGTCACTACGACCCTACAGAACTCGCAATGGTCAGTGGTCTCGAATCGGCTTGGCTAATGGCTGCCAGCCGCTATTCGGTCCAGGACGCGAGCGTTCAGTAGTCCCTGGTTCGACTGCAGCAACGGAGGTGTTCCGCTTCCAATCGCCTTGCAGAAATCCTCGATCTCCAGCCGGAATGTGTTGACCGGCTCCAGTTCTGTGACATGCTCCGTCTCGCCGACCTGGACTGTGAGGCGCGGCTGACGCAGCCACGTAACGAACGGCTCATTGAGTTTGAGCACGCCCTCAGTTCCGATGAGCACCGCTCGCTGGTAGAGGCCGCTTTCAAATCCGCATGAAAGGGCAGCGTGCTTACCGGACTCGTATTCCAGAACCGCGTGGACGCTCGTGTCGACCCCGTGCACGCCATCAGTGCTCGCCCACGCTTGGACGTCCCGAGGAGCATCTCCCAGGAACAGCCTGGCAAAGTTCACGCAATAACAGCCAACATCGAGGAGGGCACCGCCGCCCCATTCTGGATGCATGCGAACGTCGTTCGCCCGCGTCAGGCGAACCCTGAATGAAGCCTCCACCACCATCAGCTCGCCGATGACGCGCTCCCGTACCAACTGCTGTGCCCTTGCGATCTGCGGGTGGTACCTGTACATGAATGCCTCCACGAGGAGGCGCTGTGTCGCGGCGGCAGTCGCTACCATCTCTTCACACTCTACGGCCGTGCAGCCAAGAGGCTTCTCACACAGCACGTGCTTCCCACACCTGAGGGCCTCGAGCACCAATTGCTTGTGAAGCCCGTTGTGTGTGGCAATGTAGACCGCGTCCACATCAGGATCGCGCAGGAGCGTCGAGTACTCGTCGTAGGCCCGTTGCGGACTGAGGGCCTCTGCTCGGCGTATGTCCCTGCTCGCTGCCG
>JBDHHP010000235.1:0-8493 GCA_039589275.1 Gemmatimonadota bacterium
GGAGACGAGCTGCTGCAGCTGGCGCGAGACATCCCGCTGGCGATCCGGCTCGACGCCTACGTCCGGGCTTACACCGACGGGGATGTGGCAACCGATTTTCAGTCTCCATACAATCTCAAGATTCTGACCGGCGGGACCATCTCGAACAAGCTGTCCTACTACCTGTATTTCTTCCTGTTCGAGCGCGGCGAAGTGGGAGGAATCGAGGACGCGTTCATTCAGGTGAATGATGTGGGTGGCGCGCCGTTCGATGTGGCCGTAGGTCAGTTCCAGGTGTCTGACCCGATGTTCAAGCGTGAGCTGCGACTGGAGTACCAAGACTACGCTGTGTACCGCGCCAGGGTGGGTCTCCAACCGGCTGACCTGACATATGACAGGGGGGTAATGGCCGTCGCGGACGTTGGGAACTTCACTCTGACCGGCGAAATCGTGAACGGAAACGGCAAGGGCGAAGCGGAACCGAATCGCCGACTCGACAACGACCCATTCAAGAGTCTCTTCGGGCACGCCACGGCCAATTTGGGACCGTACCTTCGGGTCGGCGGCATGGGGTATTGGGGCCGACAGGAAGGGGCACCCGACGAAATCAGTCCGTTGGTCGAGAACACGGTTTGGATGGTTGGCGCCGATGCGACGATATCAGCCGGGGCAGTGGAGCTGAACGCCCAGTACATACATCGCGAGGACGACGCTCCAACCTTCAGCGCCAGCGAGGAGACCGCCCGAGTGGACGGTGGCTTCGCTGAACTACTCGTGCGACCGCCGCAGAGCCGCTGGTACTTGGTCGGGCTATACAATCTGGTCCACAGCGACAGGCCGCTGCTGAACGTGCGACTCGGCGGACCGTCTGGGCTCGAGCGTTATGAGACCATCACCGGCGGAGTAGGGTACCTGGCGCGAACCAACTTCCGGCTCTTGGGTGAATTCACCTGGGATATGGAGCAAGATCAGACACGATGGACATTGGGTCTGGTAACAGCGTTCTGAGCGTTCGAGGAGGAACATCGCCATGACAATAGACAAGAACACTGTTGACTGCTTCGGCTTGACTGACGTCGGAAAAGTCAGGAAGGTGAATGAAGATCAGTTCCTGATTGCGTCGATGCGCAAGGTGATGGAGATCGAACAGACGAGCCTTCCCTCCCACACGCGAGAGCAGCTTCACAGTGCCGCGATGGCCCGCTTGCTCTTGGTGGCCGACGGTGTCGGTGGTAGTCAGGCCGGTGAGGAGGCATCCGGCCTCGCCCTCCAGACGGTGGCGGCATACGTGACGACCTCGATGAAGTGCTTCTACCAGCTCGATCAACGGCTGGAAGGAGACCTAATGAGCGAGCTTGAATCGTCGGTGCAAAAGAGCCACGCTATGGTTCAATCCGCTGCAGAGGGTGTTCCCAACCTCGAGGGGATGGCGACGACGCTCACCGTGGTCCATCTGTTATGGCCCAACGCGTACATGGTGCAGGTTGGCGACAGTCGCTGCTATTTGTATCGAAACGAAGAGCTGAAGCAACTCACTAAGGACCAAACCATGGCTCAAGATCTGGTGGAGAGTGGCGTCTTGCCGGCTGAGCTAGCGGAAGAAACCAGATGGAGTCAGGTACTCAGTAGCGCCGTCGGCAAGGAGATCGAGCCCGTGACTTCCAAGGTCAGTCTGGAGCCGGCAGATAGCTTGATGCTTTGCACAGATGGGCTCACGAAGCACCTATCGCTTGATGCTTTGCACAGATGGGCTCACGAAGCACCTATCGAGGCCCGAGATTGCGGCGCATCTCGAGGTGGCCACTTCAGCCGAGGCTGCTTGCCGGGGCCTAGTCGAGGGCACACTCGACGCAGGGGGGTCAGACAACGTGACCGTGGTGGTGGCGCGGTTTGGCGAAGCATGACCGCGTAGATTCAGAGACGCGTAGCTTGTAGGAGAACAGGAGAGGATTATCGACCATGCGGCTCACTAAGATCGCCGGTACCGGACACTTCTTGCCGGATCGAGTCATCACCAACGCCGATCTGGAAAAACTCGTTGAGACGTCAGACGATTGGATTTGGGAGCGCTCAGGCATTCGCGAGCGCCGCTTCGTGCCTGATGACGTCACGAACACCGATCTCGCCACCCAGGCATCGCGAGCGGAGGCATCGCGAGCGGCCGTCACCGAGGCCGGCTGGGAGCCGAGCGATGTCCAGTTCATCGTGTTCGCCACCTTGTCCCCAGACATGTATTTCCCAGGCAATGGCGTGCTGCTACAAAGGGAACTCGAGTTGCCCGGCATCGGGGCCATGGACGTACGGAATCAGTGCACTGGATTCGTATACGGCCTGGCTGCGGCGGATGGCCTGATACGCATGGGTCTCTACGACCGCATCTTGCTGGTAGGGTCAGAGGTCCACTCCGCTGGGATTAAGATGGACATGGAGGGCCGCGACACCGCGGTCTTGTTCGGAGACGGTGCTGGTGCAGTGTGTCTGGAGGCAACGGACGAGTCGGACGATAGCCACGTCATCTGGCACCACCTCCACGCGGATGGACGGTTCGCGGAAGAGCTCTGCATGGTGCATCCCGGCTCGTCGGACAGGCCGTTCGTGACCAAACAGATGGTCGAAGAGGAATCGGTTAGGCCTGTGATGAACGGCCGAGAAGTGTTTAGGAATGCGGTCAAGCGCTTCCCGGAGGTCATCAACGAAGCCCTCGCGGCGCAAGGATTGAGCACCGAACAGGTTGACATGGTGATTCCGCACCAGGCCAATCAACGCATCACAGACGCCGTCCGAAAGCGACTCGGGCTTCCCGAGGAGAAGGTGGCTAGCAATATCGCGCTCTACGGCAATACAACGGCCGCAAGCATCCCGATCGCTTTGAGCGAGGCCGTCAAGTGTGGTTCGGTAGGCCGGGGCAGCCTCGTTTGCCTGGCTTTTGCCTGGCTGCCTTCGGTTCGGGCTTCACGTGGGGGGCTAGTCTGCTACGTTACTGACAAGTAGGATCGATGGATCTCGTTGGTTCCGGACAAAGAGGGAGTACAAGCGTAATGAAACGTGGTCCTGTGGTACTCGGTGGATTAATCGCAGCGTTGATCGTTGTGTTGCTCAGTGTTCCCGCGCTGATTCGCCTACTCACTGATTGGTATTGGTTCGACGCGCTTCAGTTCGATACGGTCTTCTTTACAACCCTAAAGGCGAAGATCGGACTCGGAGTCGGCGCCGCCGTGCTGTCCTTCGGATACTTTTTCGCCAATCTCACGCTGGCGCAGCGCGGCATGGTGCCTGACCCAATCGTGGTGAAACTGAGCCCTAACGTTCCGCGCCTCGACGTGACGCGCGCATTGAGGCGCGTTACCTGGCCGGTCTCCATCGTGCTCTCATTGCTTGTAGGAATGTCGGCTTCGACCGCTTGGCTGGACATGCTGCGGTTCTTCAACGCGGCGCCTTTTGGGGTGACCGATCCCGTGTTTGGTAGGGACATCGGCTACTACTTCTTCACGTTACCGGCGTTGGCAGGCGCGCTCAACTTCGTAATCGGACTCACCATTCTGGTTCTTTTCATGGTGGTTCCGCTCTACTTCATAAGGGGAGACGTAGCGGTAGCCCGCCGTAGAATCACGATAGAACCTAGTACCCAGCTGCATCTGGGCATGCTGGTCGCGGTCATGTTCGTGGCAGTCGCGCTGAACACGCTACTGGTGAGGCTTCCCTCGCTGCTATACTCGACGGCCGGACCGCTGTTCGGCGCGAGCTACACCGATCTGGTGGTGCGAATACCCCTGCTTCATGCTTCGTGGGTAGTCGCCATAGCGGGAGCCGTGGCGGTCCTCGTGGGCGCACGCATGCGCCAGCTAGCACGCAATACTGCGTTTGCAGTGATCGCCTACTTCATCGTAGCCGGTATAGCGGGTTCCCTAATACCGGCGGCCGTTCAGAAGTTCGTGGTCGACCCCAACGAACTCGCCAAGGAACAGGAACAGCTGACGCGGCATATCGCCGCAACTCGCGAGGCATGGGCATTGGAGAGCGTCTCGGTACGCGACTTGACTGGCGAGTCAACGCTCACGTTGGAAGATATCCAAGCCAATGCCGGTACAATGAACAACGTGAGGCTGTGGGATCGCGCCCCGCTACTGCAGACTTTCAGGCAGCTGCAGGAGATACGTACCTACTACGATTTCGTCTCTGTTGATGACGATCGCTATTGGATTGACGGCGAATACCGTCAAGTACTGCTCTCGCCACGAGAACTGAACACGGCATCGTTGCCGACGCGCAACTTCATCAATGAACGGCTCACCTACACTCACGGCATGGGCTTGACACTGAGTCCGGTGAACCAGGTTTCGCCGCAGGGGCTACCGGAACTGTTCATCAAGGACTTGCCTCCCATCTCAACGGTGTCGCTTCAGATCACTCAACCAGCTATATACTTTGGCGAACTCTCGAATGATTTTGCTTTCGTAGCCACCGACCAGCCCGAGTTCGACTTCCCGCTGGGTGACTCCAGTGCATTCACGTCATATGCTGGCGAAGGTGGTGTGGACGTCAGCTCATTCGTGCGTAGGCTCGCGCTCAGCGCCCGATTCGGATCCATGGATGCGTTCCTCACTGAGTACGTCTCGCAGGACAGTAAGGTGCTGTACCACAGGAACATCCGGGAGCGGGCCGCCAAGGCACTGCCGTTCCTCCGGTGGGATGGTGACCCCTACATGATGATCAGTGAGGACGGCCGGTTGAAGTGGATGCTCGATGCCTACACCTCGAGCCGGAGCTACCCGTACTCGCAACCGCTCTCCGACGGCACCAACTACATGCGGAACAGCGTCAAGGTGATCATCGACGCCTACGACGGGGATCTAAAGGCATACATCGTCGATGCTGAAGATCCGATCATCCAAACCTATGCCAGCATCTTCCCGGGCATCCTGTTGCCGGTCAGCGACATGCCGGCGGACATCCGGGCGCACATTCGCTACCCGGAGGATCTGTTCCGCGCGCAGGCCGGGCTGTATACGACGTATCACATGGACGAGGCTGAGATCTTCTATGCTCGCGAAGATCAATGGCAGATTCCGGCCCTGGGTCGTGGCGAAGGGACCAGAGATCCCTACCTGCGCCACATCGTCATGAAGCTGCCCGGCGAGTCTCGGGAAGAGTACATCATGATGACGCCATTCACACCACGTCAGAAAGACAACCTGGCCGCCTGGATGGTGGCGCGGAACGATGGCGACAGCTATGGGCAGCTCGTGGTCTATCGCTTCCCTCGCCAGAGTCTCGTGTTCGGTCCGAGTCAGATACTGAATCGGATAAACCAGGACACGGAGGTCTCGCAGCAGTTGACGCTGTGGGACCAGCGCGGGTCGGAGGTGATCAGGGGAAACCTGCTGGTGATTCCCATCGAGGAGTCACTCATCTTCGTTCAGGCCATCTACCTGCGGGCGGAAGGCGGCCAGATACCTGAACTGAAGCGAGTGGTGGTTGCCTATCAGAATCGGGTGGTAATGGAGGAAACACTCGACCGGGGACTGATTCGGTTGTTCGGCGGCACGGCGGGTGAGCCCACCGTTGCTTCAGTCGAGCCAACCGTAGTCGAGCAACCCCTCATGGGCACGGGCGTAGCCGACCTGCTACAGCAGGCGGCAGAGCATTACGACCGGGCAATGGCGGCACAGCGCGCTGGTGACTGGTCGACCTACGGCGAGGAAATAGGGCGAGTGGGTGACCTGCTGCAGCGGGCTCGCCAGCTCGCGGGCGGCGCTTCGTTCTAGAGCAGGCGCTGAAACAGTATCATCGCGACAAAGGTGGCGCTCACGATGCGCGCCACCCGCGGCGTGCGCTCCTTCTGGTAGGCCTCAGGCAGCAGTTCCAAAAACACCATCAGGACCATTGCGCCCGCAGCGAAGCCGATTCCGAAAGCCAACCCGGGCTCGAAGGCCTCCACGAACAGGAATGCTGGTACCGCCATCAAGGGTTGTGGTAGCGATGAGAATATGCTCCAACCCACACACTGCAGGATGTTGGCGCCGCGCGGACGTAACACAGCGCTGATCGCCAGGCCCTCCGGTATGTTGTGGACCGCTATGGCGACGGTGACCAGACCGGCGAGCGCCATTCCGCCACCGAACGCCGAACCCACCGCGACCCCTTCGGAGAAGGAGTGGACTGTCATCACCACGAGAATCAAAACAACGCGTCGGCTGCTGGCCTGGCGCAGCGATCCGATCTGCACCTCGTAACGCGCCAGCAGGCGTTGGACCAAGAGAATGAACACGATGCCGACGTTCAGGCCCACGATCGTCTGCCAGCTGCCGTGTGCGGTTCCCTCTGCGATCAGCCCGAAACAAGCGCCCAGCATCAAGCCGGCAGCGATGGCGTTGGCGTAGGCTACGCCCCGATGCGAGACCGTTCGCACAAATAGGAACGGAATGGCGCCGAGGCCGGTTGCCGCGGCCGTGAGCAGGCCGTAGGCGAACACCGTTGAGACGGGCGTCATAGCAGGACACCGTTCAGCAAGACTACCACTCCCATGGCAACGCTGGTCAGCAGAGCGATACTCGTATGCCCCGACTGCGAGTAGGATTCCGGCAGCAGTTCCGACATGACCAGGTACACCAAGGCCCCCATCACAAAGCCGACTGCCCACGGGAGCAGGGCAGGCATGGCGCCCAAGACGGCAAACGTCGACACGGCAAGCAGCACCTGACTCACATTCGCCACCACAGCGAGTCCGGACGCATCTCGCAGTCGAATGCCGCGCGACAGTAACACCGCGCAGAGAACAGCCGCCTCTGGTACGTTGTGCACGGCGAGCGCAAGAGCGGTGAACACGCCCAGCTCGAGCGTGATCGACATTGCCACACCCATCGCCACACCCTCAGAGGCTGCGTGGAGCGACTGCACGAGCAGCACCTGGTATCCATACTCCGGGCTGGTGTTTTCTAGGCTATTGAGATCGAGGTCTGTGGCACGCGAGATCCGGTGAGTCCAGTAGATGAAGCTCATGCCCAAGATCGCCCCGCCAACGGCCGCAAGCAAAGATCTGTCCAAGCCAACCTCGGCAATGCCAAACATCGCACCCAGCATGAGACCTGCAGCCAGAGCGTTGGCCCAACCAACCCAACTCAAAGGCACGCTCCGATCACGGCCGGCGAACGGCAGGATCCCCAGCGCAGCGGCAGCGGCCGCTACTGAGGAGTAGACGAGAACGGTCAGGGTGGGATTCACACTGTTAGCACCGTCAGTTGGGGCCGAATCGACGCGGCTGGCTCGGCTGCGTCATCAGCTCCGGCGGCAGATCTGCAGTACCTGGCGCTGGAACTTGCGTTGGTCGCCCAGCACCTCGTAGAACTCGTCGAGGTCCTCTAGCACCTGCTCTAGCCGCCTGGGATCGAGGCCCTCCTGGCCTCTGAAGATCTCATAGATCTCTGATCTTCTGGATTCGAATATGGGAATGACTTCGACGTAGTCATCGGCGGGTCGGCAGAAGCCGCGGTAAAGGCGATCTCGTACTGAGCGGATGCCAAGACTCGGGTCCGGCTTGGCGTAGCGATTGTTGATTATCCCAGACCAATCCATGTCGTAGGGTATTGGATAGACCAGGCCGTCAATTGGCCCGACGAGCTTCACGTTGTGTAACCCAGGTACGTCCCAATCCGTATTCAGAGCCATGAACTGGAAGAGCGCCACTTTCACCATCGTTCTCGACTGCAGGTGATCAATGGGATGCAGGCCCTGCGTCTCCATGAACTCCGTGCCGAGCCGGGCGGCCATCAGATCCTCGTTCTCGATCAGGAATCCGTACCTGGTGAGCGAATCGCGTTTCTGGGTGGAGTCCACGTACGTGACCCGAGCCAATCGAACTCCGAAGCTGAGCGAATCTTCGAGCACCTGGTAAGCTCGATAAAGTAGGTACTCGAGCAGCAGCCCCTGTTCGTATTCCTCGCGGCCGTCCTGGCAGTGGGTCACCATCTTGACCTTATCCTGATTCTCAAACAGGGTACCCGCTGCGTCTTTCGTCTTGAAGTCGAGCCTGAGCGGCGGGAAGTTGCAGGTGCTCTTTTGCCGCCGGAAGTGTCCCCGCGTCTTGACCTCGACCCCGACGGTAACCGTCTCGCCGTCTGAGTCCAGATAGGACAGACTGCCAGGGTGTTCCTCCTCTCCCTCGAACTCGTTGTCTCCCACGTGCCGGCCAATGTCCTTGACCACGGTCTCCAGTTCGGTTACGAGGCGGATTCTCAGGACTTCGTGCGACTCAAACAGAGGCTGAGAGAGGGGCTGGGAGTCGGAGGTTGCTTGGGGAGCAGCCGCGACCGCGAATGCGCACAGCAGGCTTGATATTGCCATGATGCTCCCAAGGTAAGAGGCAGTCGGATGTGAGCCAAGTTTGGGCTGCGACGGGGCGGGGAAGCGTGCTTTTCCACGCGATCGCTGTATCAGAGTTGGGGTCTAGTTGAGGGCACAGGCGCGGGGAATTCAGTCTTGAGACAGCTAGTGCAGTACTTTAAAGGCAGAAGCGTA
>JBDHHP010000236.1:0-5690 GCA_039589275.1 Gemmatimonadota bacterium
GTCAATGGCAAGGTAGGTGGTGCACCGTGACTGGGCCTCCACACGGCGGCAGTTCGCCGCCTAACCGGCGATGAACACCTGAATCATGAATTCGCCACGACATGGTCCGAGTACAAGTTGGATTCGAAGACCAGAGCCTTGCTCAGTTACGCCAGCAAGCTTACCGAGACGCCGAGCCTCGTGGACAAGGAGGACATCGGGTTGCTACGGGACGTCGGCTGGAACGAGCAGGCAATTTGGGAGATGACCGCCCTAGCTTCCTTCTTCAACTTTAGCGGTCGACTTGAAGCAGCCTCGGGCTTGCCTCCAGACCAGATTCCGGACGGAGCCACATTCGCGGAGGCACGGAGTACTTGAGAGCTGGATAGCAAGCGATTGGAGCCGGCCGCAGCGAAGGACAGCAGTACAATTCACACGGCGAGCCGTCGCGTCTCAATGTGTTCGACGCATTCAGAGCCGAGCCCCTGGCGGGGCAACTAAAAGCGAGTCAAGCGGTTAGCTTGCCTCGCTTTTGCGTGTCCCCACCAGTCCCATCCACTTGACAGGGTGTGGAACTATTGTAGTATTTAAGCATTCACTGAATTAACTATGTCCACATGCACGCTCAGCAAGCAGAGTTATTCAAGGTTCTGGGAGTCGAGTCCCGCGTCAGGATAATCGAGCTCTTGAAGCAACGGGGGGCCATGGGTGTCAACGAGCTCTCGGACACCTTGGGCATCACCCCATCCGCTGTCTCGCAACATCTCAAGGTCTTGAAGCACGCAGGGTTAGTTCGGGGTGAGCGGAGGGGTTATTGGATACCGTACCAGATAGACCCTGCAGCGCTGGAGAATTGCCGGGAACTGCTTGCCGAGGTCTGTACGTGCGGGTGCAACGGAACTGGGAGGGTTCGCCAAGCTGAACTGGAGAGGGTGGGAGACAAACTTCAATTGTTGGAGAGGTACGAACGCGAACTGCTCGATGAGCTTGAACGGGTACGGTTACGCATGGATCAGTTGGCGAAATAGGTGACGTTTTTTGCAGAGTTATTTAGTAGTTGCTTAACCACTGAAGCCCGACGAGGGCGCCGTATGAGGGAGGTGATTCGAATGTGTCGATCGAGATACAATCCCGTGCCTGACGCTGCATTGGGCTGCGCCTGCGGCTGTTGTGGGTGTGGATGCGGTCCGTCATTCCGTCGGTTCTACTCCTCCGGAGAGGAACTGGAATGCCTTGAGCACTATCAGGACCAGTTGAAGAGGGAACTGGCTGGCCTGGAGGAACGCATCCAGGAACTCAGAGGCAAGTAGGTCCGACACACAGCTGGTAGGACGTACATCAAATGGCGACCGCACCTACAGCGTAGAACAGCTATCGGTGTGGTTGCCCCCCTCGCTCGGAAACATCGATCCCTAACTCAGGCCTCGTGAAGCTCTTGACACCCCATCCGTTCTAGTCGAGTGGTGACAGCCCTTGTGTTGGCGCACCCAGTGCCGGCGGCGGATTAGGTTGCCGGGAGTTCCGGATGAGTCTCCCGCTCCGAGAAGGCTGTCCGCTTCGCCGCTGCAGAAGCCGAAGCTGAGATGGCGCCTCCAAAACCCCCACTGACCAGCCCGGCGCCAAGGAGCCCTAATAATTCGGTGGCCGAGGCGCCGAAGAAGATCGCGCCCATCGAACCAAAGAACACGGCCGGTGCGAGGCCTCCGAGTAGACCCCATGCAGCAATGCGCCATGTGGGAAGCTCGTCAATCCGCCGTCGGGATTCGGCGCGGCCAATGATGAGGGCTGTGACCGCCCCCGTTATACCACCGACGCAGCCGTAGATGAGGCCAAGCGTGTACATGGAGGCGAGCAAAGCTCCCCCTCCCTCGGCTACACCGCTCAGGGCTCCCACCACTGCTCCAACCACGCCCCACGCCGCTGTGAAGAACCCGGTGATCTTCCCGAGCGCCTTGAACTGTCGCGAAAAGGCCATTATGGACGCTCCTAGTGAATCGGCAACCTAACTAGTGGTACGTCTTGAAACGGCGGGGTGGCCGCCCTTGCAGTAAGTATTGCCCATAGTTATTATGTGCATTAATCACACGTGCATAAATGGTATGTTCAATGGGTAGAAGACCGGCCACAGACGACGCATCCACTCTCACGCCCCTCATGTTCCAGATTCTGGTGGCTCTCAGTCAGGGTGAGCGGCATGGGTATGCGATCATGCAGGAAATCGAGGAGCGTACCGCAGGTGCCTTCCCGATCGGCGCCGGTTCACTCTATCGATCAATTAGGCAGCTAGTGGATGCCGGGTTCATTGCCGAACTCAAGCAGAAGAGCTCACCACACCCTCAGCGGCGCCACTACCGAATAACCCAGGCCGGACGCAAACGCGCGGGCGCGGAGGCACGTCTCTTCACTGACATTGCCGACTGGGCCCGCGATGCGCGGCTACTCAGACCTCGAGGAACATGATGAGAGCATTGCGGTGGTTGTTGCACCTGTTCCCCGCCGCGTTCCGCGAGCGCTACGAAGACGAAGTCCTCGAGATCCTGCAGGCCAGGTCGCGAGATGTCAGAAGACGACAAGGCTGGATCGGTTTTGGGCGGATGTGGCTGTATCAGAGTTTCGACCTGTTCCGAGCGGCTTGGTCTGAACGTACCCACGCGCGCCCTCGCGTGAGTGGTCCACGTTCACCTCGAATCGCCCCGAAGCGGCGCCACTTGAGAGGTGAGTCTCTGCTGGCCACCGTGCGGCAAGACATCAAGTTCGGGATTCGTACCCTGGCCAGGAATCCCCTCTTCACGCTCGTTGCGATACTGACGCTGGGACTCGGAGTCGGCGCCACTACCTCCATCTTCAGTGTAGTAGACGGTGTGCTACTTCGGCCTCTTCCATTCGACGATCCGGATGAACTCACGGTGCTGCAGGTAAACACCGGGGGACCGGGTTGGTATGGTGCGTCAGAACCCGAGTTCATTGACTTCCGAGAGCAATTGCGCTCGCTCGAGACCGTCTCCGCATACGAAGTCAGCGAGGTTACGCTGGGAGATTCGACCGAGCCACGCCGAGTGAAGGGTGTGCGGCTAACCGCGGACCTGCTCCCGATGCTCGGAGTGGCACCGTCAATCGGCCGGCTGTTCACACCGGAAGAAGACGTTCCCGGCGCCAACCCGGTGGTCGTGTTGAGCTACGGCCTCTGGCAACAGCACTTTGGCGCCGATCCGGCCGCAGTGGGACGCGCAATCGAAGTGCAGGGCCGGCTCGCCACGGTCATCGGCGTCATGCCACAGGGTTTTTCGTTTCCCGATGCCGACCACCTTTGGTGGGCACCACGCCAACTCGACTTTGAAAACCCCTGGACTCGCAACAACCATTACCTGGAGGTACTCGCCAGGAGGGCTCCGGGAATCAACATCGAGCAAGCCCAAGACGAAGCCAACCGCCTGGCGCGGCGTTCCATCGAGGCGTTCCCCGACTACTACGGCGAGCCCGGCTATAACATTCGGCTGCAACAGCTGAGAGAGAATGAAGTCGGCGGCAGCCGCACCGCTTTGCTGGTTGTGATGGGAGCAGCCGCATTCGTATTGATCACAGCTTGTGTCAACATTGCCAACCTGCTCCTGGTGCGCGGCGAATCTCGCAGATACGAGGTTGCCATCCGGACAGCGCTGGGTGCAGCCAGACGCCGAGTCACACGCCAATTCCTCACTGAGCATTCTCTGTTGGCGATAGCCGGCGGACTCGCTGGTGTAGCGCTCGCGTGGTCTGGGGTGCCGTTACTACTCTCGGTAGCACCAGACTCAATCCCAAGACTTGAGGAGATCACCATCGATGGTAGAGTCCTGGGATTCTCGCTGGTCCTGATCGCCTTCGCCGGTGTCTTGTTCGGCCTCATGCCAGCCTTTCAGGCTGGCAGAACCGACATGAACGAGGCACTTGTACAGCGCGGACATGCGCAATCGCGAGCGCTGTCGTCTCCCACGCTGAGGCGCTTGCTCGTGGTCTCGCAGCTAGCGCTTTCGGTTCTGCTCGCTGGCGGGGCGGGGATCATGGTACGGACAGTTGCGAACCTGCATCAGGTCGACACCGGCTTCCGCCACTCCAACGTCGTCACAATGCGGGTCGATCCCTCAACCACCGCGTTCAATACGCCGGAGTCCCGATTGGCATTCTGGCAGGACTTTCTGAGCAGGGTTAGCGGGCTGCCCGGCGTGATCAGTGCGGGGGCTGTACCATGGCTGCCGCTGGGTGGGGGTTTCCCAGTCTGGTCCTATCTGGTGGAGGGACAAAGAGCGGCGAGCATAAGCGATGCCCCGTCCGCACCGATTCAACAGGCGACACCAGGCTATCTCGATGCTCTCGGACTGACGCTGGTGCGCGGGCGTTTCTTCAATGCAGACGACCGAGTGGATGCGCGACCGGTCGCCGTTATCAACGAGGCGATGGCGATCAGACACTGGCCCGGCGAAGACCCGATTGGGAAGCGGATCCGGCTGTACCCCGCAGGTCGCCCGTGGATGGAGATAGTCGGTGTTGTGAGAAACGTGCGTGACGACGCCCTGGACCGCGAAGCGCGTCCCAAGTACTACTGGCCCTATGCTCAGTCCCCTGCGATCAATGGCTGGGCCATTCCCTCTATGACTCTCGTGGTTCGCTCAGATGGGGATCCTATCTTGCTGTTAGGGCCGATCCGTGAGCAACTCAGGGCCCTCGACAGCACGGCGCCAATCTCACGTGTGGTAACCATGGAACAACTGGTGGCCAGGTCACTTGGAGACAAGAACTTCACCATGATTCTACTTGTGGTGTTCGGACTGGTGGCGCTGCTCCTGGCTTCGGTGGGCGTCTACGGTGTGGTTTCCTTTGTCGTGTCACAGCGAACACATGAGATCGGTCTGAGGATGGCTCTGGGTGCATCCGGCCGACAGGTCGTAAGGCGTGTTCTTCGAGAGGGAATCGCGCTGGCGGCAGGAGGACTAGTGCTGGGTTCAGCGGGCGTATTCCTCGCAAGCCGGGTGCTCCAGTCGCTCGTGTTCGGCGTCTCCACCACGGACCCTGTGACTTACGGTGGCGTGGCTACCGTGCTCGTCACTGCTTCGGTAGCAGCTTCTTATATTCCCGCCTGGAGAGCCAGCCGTGTTGACCCAATGGTGGCGTTGCGGAGCGAGTAAGACGTGAGGTCTATGCGTTGAGTTGGTATTGTCAGCTTAAGTGAAATCTCGTGCTGAAAGCGCGATCCGTGAAGCCGGAAAACCTCGATTTCCGGGCAGTTTCGAACCGTGCTCGATGCTCGCGGTACGAGCAATCAGCGTTAAGTTGACAGTAGCCCAGTGGCGTCCCTGCTCTGGGTACTGCCGGAGACCTACATCTTTGCGCTGGCCGGGCTCGCGATTCTCTCGTCGCTCCAAGATGCGCTCGCCAAGGGGTTGGGAGGCAAGATGCAGTTTGGCGCTCTGGTTGCGTTTGTTGTTGCCACGACGCCCTTCGCAGTCCTTGGGATTACGTCGGCGTTCTGGGCGATTGTCGCCGGTCTCGCGGCAATCACTCCTCGCGGAGCGGCGACAGCTGCTTGAGTTCTGGACCACCCCTGAACGGTCACCTAACGCGCGTTAGGAGCTGCTGGGGGCGTGCGTTTGCTAAGGAACGGCCCCAGCGCTCAGCCCCGCCGCCTCGGCGTCCTCGGCCTCACCACGTCTTTGAAGGACTTGAAGAACTCCGTGGCC
>JBDHHP010000237.1:0-5618 GCA_039589275.1 Gemmatimonadota bacterium
TCGCGCGCACCCGAGGTGAAGACGACCATGGCCGAATCCTGCGGGACCAGCAGGACGAGCGGGAGCAGCAGAGAAATCATGTACCGGCCTCCTAAACTGTAATCACGCTCTGACAACCGCAGTTCATTACAGCGCTTCGAGCTTCGTGCGCACCGCCTCGAGCAGTTGCTTGAGGTTGCGCGGGTTCTGCCCCAAATCACCCTTTCCGATCCGCGACCGAGACTTAGCAGCCAGTACGCGTTCGGACCCTCGGTCGACCACGCGAACAGCGATGTCATCCTTGAAGCGGAACAACCTCGTGGTCCTCGTGAACCGCAACACGATCTCCTGCTGCCCGCTCTCCTCCGCCTCCAGAGTCCAGTCAGGCAGAGCCGTTGCAACGCGCTTCACGGTTTCGACCAATTCGTTCATCGACACGGCCGCAACCAGAGGTCTGAGGTCTGGGTCGTCCGACTGATCAGATGTCTCGGCGACATTCGTTGTGAGATCGCGACCCCAGTCATCGACCTGAAGAGCTAACAAAAGAACAACCGCGCTAATCAACACCGCAACCAACACCAATCCAATCTGCATAGCTGAGGTGACCTCCGTGGTTGAACAGCTGACAGCCGACAGCCGACAGCCGTTAACAACCTACGATTGCGCGGACCACGCGCAATTGACCGCTCCGATCGGCCACGTCGCAAGGCTCTTGTAGGACTTGCACATTCACTGGACAGAGAATCAATTCATTGACTCCAGAACGGTGCATCGCTAACTAGTCATGCAGTCCAACTACATGGAATTCTGAAGATGGCAAGACTATCGATGTCGGAAGTCGCGTTTAGCCTCCTCGCATTTGGCCTGGTCACTGGTTGCCAGCAAAGCCGGCCCGCAGAGCAGGAGCAAGCAGGGTTGACGGCCTCAGACGAATTGCTGCTTGCGTCAGCGAAGGTCGCGTTACCGGCACCTGGCACCACTCCCGCGGATCTTCCCGATCCTGATTCTCAGGGAGCGCAGTTGGTTGTGCAATACTGCGCGTCGTGCCACGGCCTGCCGTCTCCGGGTGCCCACTCTGCAACTGACTGGCCGCGATACGTTCGACGTATGTGGGTGCGCACTGAGGGACTACCAGATCGATTCGAGATTGCGGTACCAAGCAGAGGCGAGCGGCAAGTGATATTGGAGTACCTTGCTGCGAATGCGCTGCAGGTCGGCACAGATCTGCCAGCGGGTCCGGGCAGGGACCTCTTCGTGCAAACCTGTGAAGGCTGTCACGAGCTTCCCGATCCGAAATCGCACTCGCCTGATGACTGGACGGCTCTGGTACGCAGGATGATGGACCACATGCAGGATGTGCTGGGGCAAACCCTCACGCCAGACCAATACTCACAAGTGGCAATGTATTTGGAGTCGGCATCGAGACGCTGAGACGGTGGTGAACGATAGTACAAATCGGCAGCCCGTCCCTCCAAGCGGACGGGCTGTTTGTTGTAGGTGCAGTCCATGCTTCGTCGGAGGATAGCAACCTGACAGGGTTGGTCTGGGTATTCCTGGCGCTCGCATGGGGCCTCACTTGGCTGGCCGTCCGCCTCGGCCTCGAAGATCTTCCGCCCTTGACCTTCGCTGGAATCCGCTTTGTCGGAGCATCATTAGTGCTGTTCGCCGTCCTGGCTGCCCGCCGGCCGCGGCTGGCCCTCTCAGGATCAGACTGGATTCTGATCTGCCAGACAGCTTTGCTCACGATCGGCCTCGCTTACTCGCTTCAGTTCTGGGGACAGCAATACGTCACCTCAGGCCTAACTGCAGTCGTTTTCGCCTCCCAGCCTCTGTTCACGTTCTTGATTGCCCATACCGAGCTTCCCAACGAGCCGCTTACGACGCCAAAGATCCTCGGAGTGCTGTTGGGAATCATCGGAGTCGCTGTCATCTTTGCCGATCAGCTCAGGGCAGAGAACATCCTCGCTGCGTGGGGATGCGGAGGATTCTTGATTGCCGCGGCCGCCATGGCGTTCGCGCAGGTCCGCGTAAAGGGACGCGGCGGGCACATCGATCCCATGGTTCTGGCAACGTTTCAAATGGCCCTCGGTGGCGCAACGCTGCTCGCTTTGGGAATCGCGTTCGAAGGCAATCCCGCCGCAGTGTCCTGGTCGGCATCGGCGATTGCAGCCCTAGCCTATCTCTCGCTGATCGGGTCCGCCCTGGCGTTTGTTTTGTTCTACTGGTTACTAAGACACATGGAAGTTGGCAGAGTCATGTCAATGGCCCTGGTTCATCCGGTGGTGGCGGTGGTCGCCGGTTGGATTGTGCTGGACGAGGTATTGAGCTGGAGGGCTTTCGCTGGAACGGCTGGGGTGATGGCTGGACTCGCACTGATACTTGGCCCCAGGTCAACCGGGAGGCGACGGATAGTCGCGTGGGATCGCCGCGGATGACCTTCGGCCCTCAAACCCACTACTTACACGGGAGGAATCTCACGGTCGTCTCCATCTCCTCCAGCACGTGCTCCAGGGCATGCGTCGCCTGGTCGATGTCTCTTTCTGTGGTGTAACGCGACAGCGAGAACCTAATAGAACAGTGTGCGTCGGCTTCACTTCTACCCATCGCGAGAAGCACATGGGTCGGCTCCGGTGACCCGGCCTTGCAGGCTGATCCGGACGACAGTGAGACACCATGTTGGTCGAGCGCGACCACGAGCGATTCGCCGCGCAGTCCCGGCAACGTGAGATTCAGAGTGTTGGGCAGGCGGCGCTCGGGGTGACCGTTGAGCACTGCTTCGGGTACAAGCTTCCGGATCTCCTGATCAAGCCGGTTTCGCAGTTCTCCAATCGCACCAGACTCCCTAAGTGCTCCCAACGCCACCTCCGCCGCTTTACCGAGTCCGACGATGGCCGGAACGTTTTCCGTGCCTGCCCTGAGCCCGCTTTCCTGATTGCCGCCGTGTATCAGCGGCTCCAACTCGATGCCCTTTCGCTTGTACAAAGCTCCGATTCCCTTGGGGCCGTGAAGTTTGTGACCTGATAGGCTCAACAGGTCCACATCGAGCTCCTCGGTGTCAACCGGGATCTTACCGACTGCCTGGACCGCGTCCGTATGGAACAGAGCGCCGCGTCGATGAGCAATGGCACAGAGCTGCTTGATCGGTTGGATCGTACCGACCTCGTTGTTAGCCATCATGATCGACACGAGCGTGGTTTCGCCGGTTAGGCACTGTTCAAGATCGGATGGGGATATCAATCCATGCTCGTCAGCACTCAGGTACGTAACTCGAAAGCCCATGCGCTCGAGGCTGCGGCAAGTTTGTAGCACGGCTGGATGTTCGATGCTGCTGGTGACTATGTGTCGGCCCTGCTCTTGCCGCGCGATGGCAATGCCCTTCAACGCCATGTTGTCTGCTTCTGATCCACCGCCCGTGAAGATCACGCGCCGCGGCCGAGAGTTTATCAGCTGTGCCACTTGTCGGCGAGCGCCCTCCACGGCCTCCCGAGCATCGCGGCCGGAGACGTGTAACGCCGATGGGTTGCCATGGCGCGATTCGAAGTACGGCTTCATTGCGTCGAAAACCGCACTCACGATCGGGCTAGTCGCGTTGTTGTCTAGATAGACACGCCGAGCCGGCTCTGACCGCCTGGGAAGTGCAGCAACCGGGAGCGCGTTGTCCTGCGTTCCACTTGAGGCGCCAGACAGAGCCAGTTCCTTGCGGCCGGCTCCGACCTTAATCACATCGCAGAGCAGAGCCTTATACACTGGAAAGCCACTGATCTCGTCGTAGTTCTGGAGATCAGTGAGTAGATTCACATTCCATTCCCTCCAAGCCTTCGGCCCAACCGGGGTGCCGCCTCCCATGCTGCACTCCACAGCGCCTTTGACGATGTCATCGGTGACAACCGCGCGGAACGTAACGCTATCTCGAGGAGTCGAGACCTCCACGAGGTCGCCGCTCTCGATCTCCCGCTCTGCCGCGTCTTCAGAGTTGATTTCGACTGTCGGTTCCGGGTGGTCTTTGACCAGCCCCGCAATCCCGTGGTGCTGTGAGCGAAAATCCGTCTGTGGCCGCGCACCCGAGTTGAAGACCAGCGGGAAGCGGCGAGCAAGCTCCGGATTGCCGATAGGACCTTCGGTGGGCTCGACGTACTTGGGTAGAGGCTCGTAGCCGTAGTCCGCGAGTGTCGTGGAATGGATCTCGAACTTCCCTGTGGGCGTGTCAAATCCAGTCTGGCCATCGTCGCGTAGGCCACCTTTCTCCCACTTGCGGTACTCCATCATTGACGAGGGGAGCTTAACCCAACCTCCTGCAGCCCTGACATCATCCACCGAGTAGCCCGAACCGTCGAGTGCGAACCGAATCAGTTCACCTTCCGTCTGCGGAAACCGATCCCCGTAGCCCAGCCGCTTGGCTAGCTCAGCCATTATGAGGTAGTCGTTTCTGGCCTCGCCCACCGGTTCGATCAGCTTCTCTCGCAACCGAAAAATGGGTCCGTACACCATGTACGAATCGATCTCGAACATGGTAGTGGCCGGCAGTACGATGTCGGCGTAGGCTGCGTCTGCCGTCAGCTGTCGATCGATACACGCAACGAAGTCAAGCTTCTCCAGGGTCTCCCGCCACACCTTGGTTTCGGGCCACGACGTCAGGATCGAGGCACCGTGTATCATCAGGCCTCTAATGCGGTACGGCACACCCTCAAGGACCGACTCCACCAGACCGCTCGCATGCGATTCGCCGCGGTAGTCGCTGTATACCGGGAACTTGTGCCTCGCGACCGCTCTGTCGACATCTGGATTGGCCACGTTGCAGGAGCGGTTGATTGGGAAGTGACTGCCCCGCATCGCCAACCCTATGCCGCCCGGCACGTCCAGGTGGCCCGCCAGGGCGAACAACGTCAAGACTGCGCGGATCGCCTGCATCCCGCTGTTGGAGTACTCGAGACCGGTGTACATGACCGGGCAAGCCCCAGTCGCGTGAGCCAACCGGCGCGCCAGGTGACGTACGGTGTCAGCCGGCACTCCAGTAATGCTCTCCACTACCTCCGGACTGTAGTGCTGCACGTAGCCTGCAAGCTCGTCAAAACCGTGGCACCAGTCGTCAGCAAAGCTCTCGTCGTGCAGGTCCTGTTCGACCATCGCTGCTATCAGTCCCAGAGCCAGGGCGCAGTCGGTGCCCGGTCGTATGGGAACCCACGCTGCGCCGGTCAGTCGTACGGTCTCCGTGAGCCGTGGGTCTATGACGACTATCTCTACGCCCCGCTGGGCTGCCGCCTCCAGCCGATGCATGTCGAGCGGAGGAGAATCTGTGGCCGGATTCGCACCCCAGACGACGATCAGCTCCGCGTTCTCCATGTCCGTGAACATGTTGACCAACATGCGGCCCATCGTCACATGGGGCGCTATCATCGCGAACGACACGTAACACAGCGCGCCAACACCCATGGTGTTGGGGGATCCAAACGGAAACAGCACGTTCGAAGCCGACGAGACCGCTATCCCCGCAGGCTGGAACATGTCGCACAACGCTAGCTCGAACGCGCCGCGGCCCGTGTATACCGCGACGGCTTCCGGCCCAGATTCGGCCTTGATCCGCCGCAGGTTCGTGACAATCTGGTCGTATGCGTCGTCCCAGCTGATGCGCTCGAATTTGT
>JBDHHP010000238.1:0-5608 GCA_039589275.1 Gemmatimonadota bacterium
CCCAGCTGGCCGATACACAAGCATCACTCGAAGCTGTGATAAAGGGTGAGGTGCTGCGGATGTACCAGGAAGTGGCAGATCACCCAGAAGGAGAGTTCCACTTCTACCACGGACGTAGAGCTGCAGAGATGTTTGGGTACCGCAAGGACTGGCTGGATCGAGCGCCTGAGGGCGCGCTGATGTCCTTCGCGGGGGTAGGAAATCCCCATGAGCGAGCCGACTACAAATCAGGAGAGACGGTACTCGACCTCGGCTCCGGAGCGGGACTGGATGCCATCATTGCTTCGTGGCATGTTGGTGCCGAGGGTCAGGTGATCGGTGTGGATCTCAATCCGTCGATGTGTCTCAAGGCCCAAGCCCACGCTGCAGCTTCCGGCACGAGGATGGAGTGTCGTGAAGGGCGCATGGAAGACCTTCCATTGCCGGATGAGAGCATTGACGTCGCGATCTCGAACGGCGTGATCAATCTATCGTTTCAGAAGCGGCGGGTGGTCGAGGAGGTATTCCGCGTTCTGAAGCCGGGAGGGAGGATCTCCGTTACCGATATCGTGAGCGCCAAACAGCTATCCCAATCGATTGTGAACGATCCCAAGCTCTGGGCAAGTTGAATCGGTGGTGCTCTCCCGGAGGGAGAGATGTTTGCTCTACTGGAGCAGGCGGGATTCGCCCGCACACGTTCGGCCGTGGTGCCGGGGTTCCGGTTCAAGAAGGGCGCGACGCAGAATGCGGCAGAGGAATACGGTGTCAAGGCCGTCTTGATGTCGGCGAGAAAGCCCGAGTAAGGGTTAGGATCTGATGACGACCCAAGTTAGTGATGGATGGAACGCCAGCAGAACGTATGAGGACTTCATGGGTCGTTGGAGCCGCCCCCTAGCGCAGGATTTCGTCAGGTGGGTGGACCCACCGCCCGACGGGCATTGGCTCGACATAGGCACCGGCACCGGGGCCTTGGCTACCGCTATCTGTGCCATGGCCCGACCGGCTTCCGTGGTCGCCTGTGATCCTTCTGTCCCGTTCATCGAGTCTGCCCAGCAGCGACTTCCTGATTCGCGTGTGACCTTCGTGGTGGCCGAGGCCGGGAGTCTGCCTCGCCGGAAGGGTGGCTACGACGCGATCGTCTCGGGCCTTGCACTGAACTTCTTTCCCGACCCAGGTCTCGCGATGGAAGAGCAACTGAGCACCGTTTGCCCGGGCGGCTTAGTCGGGGCCTTCGTTTGGGACTACGCCTATGGCATGGAGTTCCTTAGGCACTTTTGGGATGCCGCCGCTGCGATCGAGCCCAAGGCTGCGGATATGGATGAAGCACGGCGATTCCCCATCTGCAATCCAGACTCTCTGAAGTCACTCTTCGAAGCAGCCGGTGCCGATGGGGTACGGGTAGGCTCAGTTGGCGTATCGACAGCGTTCACCAGCTTCGAGGACTACTGGCGCCCCTTCCTCGGAGGTACGGGTCCGGCGCCAAGGCTCGTTTCGACCTTGTCTTCAGAGCAACGCGAAGCCCTTATCGACGACCTAAAGAGTCGGTTGCCGATCCAGAGCGGAGGATCCATCGAGCTCTGGGCCCGGGCGTGGGCGGTGGTGGGCCATAGGGGTCAACGATAGGCCACACCATGCAACAAGCGATTGTTGCTGACGCGGTGGGCATGCGGGCGAGCGCTGAAAGCCGGAGGGCTTCATGGAATTCAATCAGTTTGTCATGAGCTACGAGGCACCTATACGCCTCGGGTTTTTCCTCGGGGTTTTTGCGGTCATGGCGCTTTGGGAGTGGCTCGTGCCTCGGCGGGTGCTGACCGTGTCCAAGGTGCTGCGTTGGGCAAACAACCTCGGCATCGTCTTACTGAACACCTTGCTGCTGCGAGTCCTGTTTCCCGCCGCCGCCGTGGGCACGGCCGTGTTCGCGCACAGCCAGGGCTGGGGTCTGTTCAACCACTTTGAGACACCCTACTCGATTGTGGTCCTCACCTCTGTCGTCGCCATGGATCTCGCTATCTACATGCAACATGTCATGTTCCACGCCGTGCCTGCGCTGTGGCGGCTGCACCGGGTGCATCACGCCGATCTGGATTTTGATGTCACCACCGGCGCCCGGTTTCATCCCATCGAGATCATACTCTCCATGTTCATCAAGTTCGCCGTGATCGCGGTGCTAGGCGCGCCGGTGCTGGCGGTCGTGATCTTCGAGGTGCTGCTCAACGCCACCGCGATGTTCAATCACAGCAATGTGCGCATCCCGCGGGCCATGGACACGGTGCTGCGCTGGCTGGTCGTCACGCCGGATATGCACCGCGTACACCATTCGGTCGAGCACGATGAGGCCAACAGCAACTTCGGCTTCAACCTGCCCTGGTGGGATCGGTTGCTCGGCACCTACCGCGGTCAGCCGCGGGCCGGCCATGAGGCGATGACCATCGGCATCGACACGTTTCGCGATCCGAAAAGCTGTGACACCTTGTGGGGCATGCTGGCGTTGCCGTTCGTCGGCAAGATTGCCGGCTACGCCATCAGCCGCCGCGAAAGGGGGTAGGCCGATGAGGCCCCGTAGGCTCGGGCGCGTCGCGCTGCAAGTGCCGCTGATTGCCGGTGTGGGAGTCGCGGCGGCCCACCGCGAGCAATTCGACCCCACTGCGGTGCGGGTCGCCGCCAGGTGTGTCTGTTTCTGTGTCAGTTAGGTGTTACAAGGGGCGTGGATCGACCGGAGTAGCCTCAGTAGGAGTCACTTTGTGCGGCTCACCTTCGGCAATCTCACCGCCGCAGTGGTAGCAGTATTGAGGAGCGGCCATCGTCAGTCCCTCTTCTCGATCAGCGCGGCCGGGTGAACCTCAAGGGTTTTGGCGATCTCACGGCCGGCTGCTTATTCGAGGGCGCCTGTGCCCTCGAAAAGAACCGTTGTCTGTCCGGGCGTCGAGTACTCGGTGTTGCTTACGAGGATTGTGCCGGAACGACCGTCCTCGAGTTCCAGCCTGAGGAGGCCACTCGGTTCCAGAGGCCACGGATCCGAAAGCACAAGGGCACCGTGCCAGCTCTTGGGACCGAGTGGCGGTGTGATTACCTCAAGCATCACTTCGACATCGGCCGCGAGGATTATGTCGCCGTCCAGGATTCTGCCTCCTACGCGCTCCATCAGGCCACTCCTTCTTCTCGATCAGGGCGGCCATGTGGACCCTCAATGCGCACTACCGATACTCTTGCCATCCGAAGGGCAACAGTCATCTCAGCGCCTGTATCGTACACGGGAACGACCACCGGATCTGTGAATGTTCGCATCGGCTCACTATGCAAAACGGAGCTCCGGCCCGGTAGTGCGCTCCGGGGACTTCATATGTTGTTCTTGGGACATTTGTCGGGCTCGAGGCCCTAGAATCGGCTGTGGGCGACGATCTACTCGAAGTACGGCTCCCTTATTGGAAAGATCCTGCGTTCGTCCTGCAGGGCGCTAGGCGTGTGCGGGCGTGGGTATGTTCCCCACAGCTCCGCAAGGATCCCGCTCATTACGGTCTCGAGATCTCGACGCGACTCGTGGTGATCCCTGGGGGAATAGACCTCGTCATGATGCCAGAGTAGTACGTGCGGATTAAGGCGCCTTCGACCAGACCTTTCCTACTGGCGGCGGTGAGGCTGCCATCGGCATCCCTGAACCACAGGGCGGCCCAATCAGGCACAAACACTCCAACCGTGTCGTAATCAACTTCAGAAGGCGGTTCTACCACACAGTCGACGAGCACCAATTGTGCATGGCCATTGTCGCGCAGGTTTGCGATCGCGATCGTGCCGACAACCGCATGCGTATCGGGAGGAAAGCTGAGGTCCTCAGGGCCTGTCTGGCACGCCACAAGGAGCGTTACCAGCCAGACAGCGCCAGCGGCAGTAGCCAGGCATAGTCTGCTCATAGCCACCTTCTCGTCTCGCGGTCCAACCAACTGATACCCTGGATACTGGTTCGGCGATCCTCGTCGTCACCGTCCAAAAGGCATGGCAGTGCGGCGCCCGGTAGCGTTTCCTGACCTCGGACAGGCCCCTCCAGTAGCGAGCCTGACGTGCCCGTTCTTGCCGCTACTTCCTCCACCGGGTATCGTCAACTTAACGCGATTGGACGCGACGCAAGGCAGTCGGTGGCGATCGCTGGTGCGTGATCTTCAGACGCCCGTAGCTTCAAGCCAACCCTGGAAGGACCGGTCGCGCAACGACCGGTAGTTTGCTGATCGCAAGTGATGCCGTCCCAGCCTGAAGAGGTTCTGGACGGCCCCATGAACCCACAGAAATCGCTGCGCTTGCCCAGCTGATTTGAACCGTCGCATCAAACGTTCTCGTTGTCGGGTCGGTTGATGTGAGACTTCAGCCCGATTGTTGGCGTAACGTCGCGTGTCGTGGGCCACGGAAGGCATGACACTCCTGTGGGCTGCCGCGTAGCTCCTCAGCTTGTCCGTCACCAGCCGCCACGGTTCCCTTCCTTGCCCCTTCAGCAGCTTACGAAGGAACCGTCTGGCCGCGCGGGCATTGCGATGCTGCTGAACAAGGATGTCGATCACATCCCCGTCCTGGTCGACAGCCCGCCAGAGATAGTGCCGCTTGCCCTGGATGTTCACGAAGAGCTCGTCCAAGTGCCAGATGTCTCCCATACGACCTCGCCGACGCCGGAGGTTCCGAGCGTAGTCGAGTCCGAATGTCTGACACCACTGCCGAACGGTCTCGTGGGAGACGATGACTCCCCGCTCTGCCAAGAGCTCCTCAACATCTCGGAAGCTCAGACAGAATCGATGATACAGCCAGACGGCGTGACTGATGATCTCAGGTGGGAATCGGTGTCTGTGGTAGCGGTTCGTTTTGCTGTTCATCATCCAAGTCTGGGGGGGACTGGCCCAACTTGACAATACCGTGGCGACTCCGGATCGGGGACATGACAACAATGATGCGCTGAAATCCGGAGTCATGCACCAACGCCCCTGCGCGCCGCAATCGGTCACGCAATCGTGTTTCCGACGTGGCGCTCGCTGGCGCGTGATCAGGGACTCACGGACGAACAGGCCATCCAACTGATGTGCTGTTTCGTCGGGGCGTGCAGCACCACCTCGTGACCATCACGGGCTACGGGCCGAGAGGGCACCGGGGGGCGACTTGGTCCAAGTTCAAGATCAGGGTCGGCCAGCTACTCCGCCAGGGTGCTGCAACAAGCCTCCTTGAGATGGCCGCCTGATGCGTCCGTCCGGGCGTTTATGCCGGGTCCTGATATCGAGCTCGGTGAAGGGTTGGCGTCGCTTGCAGAATAGATAGAGAGCCTGAGTCTTTCCATTCTCGACCAGGGAGTTCACGGAGATCTGCTCGAGGTCGTCTTTCTGAAAGCGTGCAGGCAGTTGCTCTAGAGCATGGGTCATCGAGTCACCGCACAGGATGCGAGTCCTCCGGTCACGCCACAAGTCCACCTCAAGACTCGACAGGGCGGACGGGACAGTGCGCATGACATCCACACGACCTCGATTACCGTCGACTACGATGGCAGTCGGTTCCGGCCCAGCGGTCTCCTCGGGATCGCCGTCGAAACAGACGTAGCGCCAGGAGTAGACATCCACGATGTACTTCAGCCTACGGGCCAGAACCTCACCGACAGACTCGA
>JBDHHP010000239.1:0-5608 GCA_039589275.1 Gemmatimonadota bacterium
TAGGCCCAGGGAACGGCGTGATACACCGCTGCGGTGAACAGCATATAGAACGTTCCCACCGTGACAATCGCTATCAGGATGGCGAGCGGCAAAGCGCGGTTCGGGTTGCGTGCCTCTCCCCCAGCTTGTGCGATCGAGTCGAACCCGATGAAGCTCGAGAACAGCAGCGCTGAAGCGGCTAGGAACACGCCAAACCCAAACGGAGCCCTCACGCCTTCACTAATCACCCTGCCCTCGCGCTGCAGCAACGCCGCGGCGAAGTCGCCTTGATCGAACGAGAAGCCCGCCACGATGACGACGCCTCCCAACACGAACATCAGGAACATCAGCGGCACGAGGGTTCGCTCGTAGAGCCGTACGCCACGCAGGTTCACGAGAACGAAGATCCACAAAAAGCCCAGCGCCAAGAGGAGCCGCACTGCTCCCGCATCCAGCGCCTCCGCTAGGGACTCGAGCCCCAACGCGGCGCAGATGTCTCGCAGGAACGGAATCAGCACATACGACACCACGCCGATGGCGATTGACAGGCCAAACCACTGTGAGAAGCTGGCCACGAAACCGAGGTAGGGATTGAGTGCCCGGCTGGCATATACGTAGCTGCCGCCGGCTCTTGGCATCGCCGAGGCGAGGATGGCGTACGCCAAGGCGGCGAGCACTGCCGGCATTGCCGCAAACAGGTAAGCAGGGAGCACGTGGGGGCCAATCCCGGGTACGTTCCGTTGAATCATGAACGGGATGACGGTGATACCCGCTCCCATCATGGAGCAGATGCCCGTCGCCGCCAGACCCAGCAGACTCATGTCGCGGGTCAAGCCGGTTGCGCCGGTGGTCGTGTCCGGTGACTGTGTGTGCTTCCGACTCAACGAGTTCGTCCTCCTAGGGATGGGCGCGCACGTCTGGATTTCAAGGGCCGCAAGCTAACACCCAAGGCCGCCGGGTCGCCAATGCGCTGAGCGGTCGCGTCGCCGCCGCGCTTCTTGACACCTGGTCGATCTTGAATGGTGTTGCAGCTCTATCCGACCGGTGGGCGTCGAAGACCGACCGCCCTGCAACATTTTCAGCCTCTCGCGCGTCCAATATCTGTGGACAACAGACACGGAGCCACAAGGAGCCTCTCGGATGTCACAAAGTCCAACAACCTGAGTGACTTACTGAAGTAACCGATGATCAAGACACTCGTCACCGACTCCCGTTACGCGCTGCGGACGCTGAGCAAGCAGCCCGGTTTCGTCGCGGTCGCAGTGCTCACGCTGGCACTCGGCATTGGCGCCAACACAGCAGTCTTCAGCGTGCTGAACAGCGTAATCCTGAGTCCACTGCCATACCCTGAGTCCGACCGGCTGGTGCGGATCTACAACTCATGGGAAGGGCAATCCGATTTCTCTCACAGTTTCTTGAGCGGATTCGATTTCCCACGGTTCCGGGACGGCATCGAAGGGTTCGAGACCGCAGGTGTCATGTACACCTACCGCGAGACCGGCCGAGACCTCACCGGCGACGGTCGTCCGCAGCGAGTCAAGGCACTGCGGGTGAGTTCGGGATACTTCGAGACATACCGTGCCACACCGATGTTCGGCCGCACTTTCACACTGGAGGAAGAGACAGACGACGCCCGCTTGGTGGTTCTGAGCCATCGGTTGTGGAGAGCGTACACTAACGAAGATCCGGACATAATCGGCAAGACGATCGCGCTCGACGCAGATGCGCACACGGTGATCGGAGTGATGCGACCGAGTTTTCTCGACGTGATTGGCGGTGACGCAGACCTGTGGGTGCCACAGGACCTGCAAGACGAGGACAGGAACACACGCGGAAACCACTACCTCACGGGCGTTGCGCGACTGGTGCCGGGTGTGACTCTGGCACAGGCGCAGGCCCAGGCCGACGCGGTGCAGCGACAGCTAGCTGAGGAGTTCCCGGATTCATACGAGAACCAAAGAGTGGAACTCGTCCCGCTCTTCGATGACGTGGTAGGAAGCACCAGCGCAACTCTGTACGTATTGTGGGGCGCTGCCGGTCTGGTGTTGCTCATCGCGTGCGTCAACGTCGCCAATTTGTCTTTGGCCCGAAGCGTGGCGCGCACCAAAGAGATGGCGATACGAACGGCGTTAGGTTCCGGGCGCGGTCGGCTGGTGGGACAACTGTTGACGGAGAGCGTTGTGGTGGCGGCGGCTGGCGGTGTGGCTGGGTCCTTCCTGGCCTACTGGGGTGTCAAGACGCTGTTGGCTATGAGCCCCGAATCTCTTGCTCGCGCAGAAGAGGTTGCGTTCGACCCGGCGTTGCTGGGCTTTGCCTTCGCCTGCACCGTAATCACGGGACTGTTGTTCGGTGCGGCACCTGCCGTCCGGGCGGTGCATGTCGCGCCCAATGAATCACTGCGTGAGGGTACCCGCGGCACTTCGGGCACCAAGAGTCGCCGCAACATCCGCAGCGTGCTCGTTGCGGCCCAAGTGTCTCTTGCACTCGTGCTGTTGATAGGCGCCGGCTTGTTGATCAAGAGCTTCATGGCATTGCGTCAAGTGAATCTCGGCTTCGAGGCGGAGAACGTTGCCACGTTCGAGGTCAACCTACCCACGGTGCGCTATCCGGCAGGTGAAGACCGCATCCAGTTCCACCTGGCGTTCCTCGAGCGCCTGCGTGCGCTGCCCCGTGTCCAGGCCGTAGGAGCGGCATCATGGCTCCCAGCAAACGGTAGGTACCACAGCTGGGGCTACGGGCACTATGACGACGCTGGCGAACGCCAGTGGCTTGGGGCGCAGGTCCGGACCGTCGAAGGCGACTACTTCGAGGCCTTGGGGATCGACGTCGAGCGCGGTCGCACGTTCGATCCCGGCGACCAACTGGATGCCGACAGGGTAGCGCTCATAAATGAGACGCTTGCGACTCGGGTGTACGGTGACCGGAGCCCCCTGGGCGAGTCGTTCACTTTCGGGTCGGGTGAGTTCAGGGTGATTGGTGTGGTCAGCGATGTCGCCCATGATGCGCGGGGTGATTTCGGGCCCCGGGTTTACCTCACGCATTCGCAATTCGGAACAGACCGAAATTGGGCGCTGACCTACATCATAAAGACGTCTGCGCCGCCGCGGGATTTCTTAGACATGGCGCGTCGGGAACTCGCATCCACCGATGGTTCGCTGGTGCTGGTTCAACCACGGCGCATGAGTGATGTACTAGGACGACAGGTGGCCGAGGACAGATTCGTCCTCACCCTCATGGCCATCTTCGCGGGCGTGGCGCTCTCGCTCGTGGCGGTCGGCATCTATGGCGTGTTGTCCTATTCAGTCAACCAACGTGTGCACGAGATCGGCATTCGCATGGCGTTGGGTGCTCGAACTTCACAGGTCCGTGGCATCGTAGTGGGCCAGACGGCACTAGTCGCCGGATGCGGCATGGCGGTGGGTTTGACGGGGGCATTCGGGTTCAGCCGTTTGATTAGGTCGTTGCTGTTCGAGATCACTGCCACCGACCCAGTCGTATTCGGCGGAGCTGCTGTACTGATCGTGGTCGTCGCCATCGTGGCAAGTTACTTACCGGCGCGGCGGGCCACGAAGATCGATCCGGTGGTGGCGCTGCGGGAGGAATAGAGACGGGTCTCACGGTCTCCCGTCGAAGCCGAAGAACGACCGCGCCACCGTCACCAAGCCGTCTGGATAATGCACTCGGTAGATCGCTTTGAGCTCCTTTCCGGGTGCAACCAGAAGGTATCCCACCACCGCGCTGTCTGGTGGCGCGACGAAGACGCGTTCACCAAGGTTGTCTCGTATCCGGAAGCTGCGCCCCGGTTGGCCAAGCGCCGCGATGCCGAGTTCGGTGAGCCTGCCCCGCGTCTCAGCCCAGTAGTACTGCTGATCATCCAGCGCCATCGCGAGAGTCGGTTCGGCGATCAACGCCGCGTCTGATGCCGGTACTGTCCAGAACGCAATCACGGTAGCGCGCTCGACAGTGATCACCGGGAGAGATGACGGTTCAACTTGCTGCGCAGCACCGAGTCCCGGGATCACAGCGACGAACAGCTGAACAAAGAATGGGCTGTGTCTGCCCACGTGCTCCTCCTCACTAGTCGTATGCTGGGTCGGCAAAGACAAGATGTGGTGCCGTGTAGATGCGCGCGAGACTTGCTCGATAGCCGACCGCATTGCTTTGGCACCTGGCTGCGGTGTAATGGTGCTGGGACTCGATCCGAGCCAACCAACATTCCGCGTATGACAGCACTATCGAGGCCTGGTTCGACGGCGCAGCAAAGGACTCTGCTGGGACGGATGCGGACCCACAGTGACACATTGACAGGTGGTACCGCATCTGGTACCATACAGGTCACTGCTGATGGGTGACTGCGAGAGTCTCCTGCAGCGCGCCAGACACGCACCGGCAAGCATTCGTTTCGATGAAATATGTAGGCTTGCCGAATGCCACGGTTTCGGCCGAGCAAGACAGAAGTCGAGTCACGTTCTGTACAAGCGCGCCGGCTTCATAGGCGTGATGAACTTCCAGAATGTGGGCGGCATGGCCAAGCCCTACCAAGTCCGGCAGCTACTGGGTGTGATTGACGAGCTGGGACTGACAATTGAGCCATAGCATGAGGTGACAGCGTTGCAGAATTACAGATTCAACACTGCATGGAGTGATGAGGATGGCGCATACGTCGCCACGTGTCCGGAGTTCCCGAATCTGTCGGCAATCGGAGCAACGCCTGAAGACTCCTTCGCAGAGCTACGCGTCGCACTCAGGTTGGCCATCAAGACCTACAGGAAGGAAGGCTGGCCGATCCCGGCCGCGCGTGGTGTGCCTCAGTACAGTGGACAGTTCCGCCTGCGGTTGCCCAAAAGCCTACACCAGTCGCTGTCGGTTCGCGCCGAGACAGAAGGAGTGTCACTGAACACGCTTGCCGTAATGCTTCTCTCGTCGGGTAGCCACGAACAGCGAAACGCAAAGCGCCCGGGGACGAAGCGACCGACGCGGACTGCATTGTCATAGCAGCGACGTCGGTGCATCCAGGTCTACTCGCCGGCGTCGAGTTCGGTCACGGCTTGAGGGGACGGTAGGGCCGCCGTCTCGCGGGCCAGCTCTATCGCGGCCACCAGCGCCTTGGCCTGCTTGCGGTACCGTCTGCCAATTTGCAGAATCAGGGCTGCCGTCTTGCCACCCGGCATGCCTTCGAACGCGTCGAGCCGCCGAGCCCGCAACACCAATTGCGGCCAAAGCCAGCCTCCGCGTAGCCGCGCCTCAGCGATGCGGTCAGCTGGCACCTCGCGTCTGCCGACAGGCGACTCGTCGACTCCGGTGCGGATTCCTTTGAACCCAACGCGTTCGGTCGTTTCGGTAGCGCTCCACTCGAAGACGAGTGTTTGATCGACCAGGTGAAGCAGCCCTTCGACTCGGTAGCTGATGGACCGGATTCCGCTCAAGTCGATGACGTCCTCGCCCGGGACACGGATGCGGAACGGTAGAGGCTCGATCGCAGGCATGGTGGTAAGGGTAACTCGTGATCCCCATGTGTACTAGCGGGTGAGGTGTGGCGCAAGGGCACGCCTGCGCTTGCTCGTTACCGAACAAACCGCAACCTTTACCTTCCTTCCAGCAGCCGAAACAGGGAGTCATGCGTTGATCA